>NZ_JAWLIR010000037.1:0-61591 GCF_033485195.1 Sporosarcina beigongshangi | reverse complement strand
GTAAACGTTTTACTTTACAAGTCTTTATCGCGTTATCCGCAACAATCTTTGCATTTTTCAATCCTTTCGTCCAAGTTTTCAAATTTTTTAATAGTTCACGTCTGTTGATTAGCTATTTACTTGTATAAATCATAGGTGAGCAAAGACTTGAAACTAGCTTGTTAACTGGATCATTTCCGGTTCGCTTTCGGCCAACTATTCAAGACATCATTACCGATAAGCAAGCATGGCTAGAAACGACTTCGTCATTTCTAGCCGCATCTTTTTCGGTCATCTTGTTATGAATAGTTGCCTGTCGCGTACCTTCCATGTTTAAGTGATAAATGCAGTTGCTTGGAAAGAAAAGAATAAATGTCTTTTTTAAAAGAGTGTAAGTGCCCGAAAATGCAATTTCGGACACTCTTGCACATTGTACAAGTTGTTCCTACTTTACTTTTAGCAAGCTTTATAGAAAATGACACTACCTAAAAATAAAAATGGAAAAGACCATGAGCAAGGCTTCGGCCGCCAAAATTTCATCTTTGGCGGCCCTCTCCAGTTAAGAAGCCCACTATTCGCACGTCCCCAAAAGCATTAGCACTTTATGTATCTGTGTTTTTGGAGAGCGACGGATGAACGACTACCATATGATTACCGAACAGAATGTATAGGGATGCGGCGAAGTCGCATCCCTATACATGAAAATAGCACGGATATTGTATAGAAGTCGTTCAATCTAAAGCGAACCAAAAGCAATTGAACATAGAGTACCTACTGTTTTATTAAGTTATTTTTGTTAATCAACAGACGTGATAAAATATATTTCAGCAAAGTAGTTTGAACATTCTCTCACGATGTAGTACACTCTACTTAATTAAATTAATTTATTAACTTTCGAGGAGGTTTATCTATTGAAGCCGGATTTATTTAAACAATTTCAAACAATTTTTGACAGTACTGAAATGCCACGTCTATTTTTTGCGCCCGGTCGCATTAATTTGATTGGTGAACATACAGATTATAATGGCGGCCATGTCTTCCCTGCCTCGATTTCATTTGGTACATATGCACTTGCACACAAACGAGGCGATCAAAAGTTACGCTTTTTCTCACAAAACTTTGCCCATACTGGCATTATTGAATGTGATCTTAGTCATTTAGCTTATAACGAAGCGCGTGACTGGGCGAACTTCCCTATTGGGATGATTAAGTTCATGCATGCAAGCGGATATTCCATTTCGGCAGGCATGGACATCTTATTTTATGGAGATATTCCAAATGGTGCTGGATTGTCCTCCTCTGCTTCAATTGAAATGGTCACAGGTGTCTTGTTGGAAGGATTATTTGACCTAGCCATAGATCGGGTCAGGATGATTCAGCTGGGACAGCAAGTGGAAAATAATTATATCGGTGTCAATAGTGGGATTATGGATCAGTTTGCGATTGGAAAAGGCAAAAAAGATCATGCCATCCTATTAAACTGCCAAACGTTAGATTACCAGTATGCACCTATCCTATTGGAAGACCATGTCATAATGATTATTAACACAAACAAACGACGAACTTTAGCTGGCTCAAAATATAATGAACGACGTGCGCAATGCGAACAAGCATTAAGAGACTTGCAACAGGAACTTTCAATTGAAAGTCTAGGTGATGTGACGAAGGAACAATTTGAACAACACAAGCATCTGATTCAGGATGAAACAAACCAAAGACGTGCAAAACATGCAGTCTATGAAAATCAACGAACACTAGAAGCCCTCCATCAATTACAGCAAGGTCATGTAGATGTATTTGGACAATTGATGAATGAATCACATCTTTCGCTTCAGCTAGATTATGAGGTGACCGGAATTGAACTGGATACAATCGTTCACGCCGCATGGCAGCAGCCCGGTGTGATTGGTGCTCGTATGACAGGCGCTGGTTTTGGCGGTTGTGCAATTGCCCTTGTTGAAAAAGATCAAGTGGAGAACTTTAAGAACATTGTCCATACCATCTACCGTCAAAAAACTGGCAACGAAGCAACATTTTACACTGCAGCAATCGGTGACGGTGCGAGAGAACTTACTGAAGGGGTGCTTTAAATGAGTGTACTAGTATTAGGTGGAGCAGGTTATATTGGGTCACATGCCGTTTATCAGCTATTGGACCAGCAACTGGATGTCGTAGTCATTGACAATCTTCAAACAGGACATAAAGAGGCTGTCCATCCTAATGCCAACTTTTACGAAGGCGATATTCGTGATATCGCCTTTATGCGCAACGTATTTGAAAGGGAATCCATTGATGCCGTCGTTCATTTCGCGGCTAATTCACTTGTAGGTGAATCCATGGAAAAGCCACTAGAGTACTTCGATAATAACGTCTACGGCACGCAGGTTTTATTGCAAGTGATGGAGGAATTCCAAGTGAAGAAAATTGTCTTTTCATCGACAGCAGCGACTTATGGCGAGCCTGAAGCAGTTCCGATTACAGAGGACATGCCTACTACCCCGACAAGTACTTACGGGGAAACTAAGCTGACGATGGAAAAAATGATGCAATGGTGCGAGCAAGCTTACGGCATTCGCTACGTGGCCCTACGTTATTTCAATGTGGCAGGTGCACGTGAATCTGGCGAAATCGGTGAAGATCATCATCCAGAAACACATCTTGTGCCAATCATTCTCCAAACAGCTCTCGGACAACGTACACATATTACGGTTTTTGGAGAGGATTATGATACTCCGGATGGTAGCTGTATACGCGATTATGTACATATAGAAGATCTAATTCAAGCACATCTTTTAGCTCTTCAGTACTTAAATAATAATGGAAGTAGTGATATTTTCAATTTGGGAAGCAATCAGGGCTTCTCTGTTAAAGAAATGATTGAAACAGCTCGCATAGTAACGGGTAAAGAAATCCCAACGCAATCAGGTGAGCGCCGTGCCGGTGATCCAAGTATTTTGATTGCGAGTTCTGAGAAGGCCGCTTCTCTATTAGGCTGGCAGCCAACACGGACTTCAATTGACAAAATCATTCAAGATGCTTGGAACTGGCATGTCCATCACCCGAATGGCTATCAAAAGGACGTGACAAGCGAATGATTTACCAGCAAATTACCGGGCTTATTCAGCAAGGGCTACAAAGCGAGCTGATTGAACAAGCCGACCAAGTATACGTCACCAACCAGGTTCTGGCCCTACTCCATCTCAAAGCAATGCCGGCACAAATTGAAGAACCAATAAACGATACAATTCCTAATTTACTTGAACAAATTATTACTTATGCTGTCGAACAGAATATCATTGAAAATGTTTTTGATGACAAAGAGATCCTATCCGCCAATATTATGAATTGCTTTGTGGCCAGACCATCTGTTATTCATGCAATTTTTCAAGAAAAATATCAACAGGCTCCACAACATGCGACAGATTATTTTTATGCATTAAGTAAAAATAGCAATTACATTCAGATGAATCGCATCCAAAAAAATATCCAGTTCAAAACTGAAACAATCTACGGTAAAATGGATATTACGATTAATATGTCGAAACCCGAAAAAGACCCTGAGCAAATTAAACGCGAGAGTCAATTAAAGCATACGGTTCATTATCCAAAGTGTCTACTATGCCTCGAAAACGAAGGCTACATGGGGCGGACGGGATATCCTGCTCGCGCCAATCATCGCGTGATAAAAATACCGCTTGTTAATGAAAACTGGTATTTGCAATATTCACCGTATGTCTATTATAACGAGCATAGTATTTTATTCGCTGAAGAGCATCGTGATATGAAAATTGGTAAAGCGACTTTTGAGCGTTTACTTCATTTTATCAGTAAGTTTCCACATTATTTTATTGGTTCGAATGCTGATTTACCGATTGTCGGAGGGTCCATTTTAAGCCATGATCACTATCAGGCTGGTAGATATGAGTTTCCAATGACGAATGCAGCAACAGCGTTCTCGTTTGAGCTAGACCATTTCACGGACATTTCGGCCGCTATTCTGGAGTGGCCATTAACGACCGTTCGACTGCAAGGGGATAATACCAAGTCATTGATTGAGGCGGCAGACCATATCCTCTCAACGTGGAAAAATTATAATGATGAGCAGGCGGGGATTAGCGCTTTCAGTGAAGATACACCACATAATACCATCACACCGATTGCTCGCATGCGCGACGAACAGTTTGAACTCGATTTAGTGTTACGTAATAATCGAACAACAGATGAGCATCCACTCGGTATTTTCCATCCACATGCCGATGTTCATCATATTAAAAAAGAAAATATTGGGTTGATAGAAGTGATGGGTCTTGCTGTTCTACCAGCTCGTTTAAAGGCCGAATTAGTAGAGATTAAAGCTTATTTACAGGCCCAACCAAATACTGTTGCCCCATACCATCAACAATGGGCGGACCAGCTAAAAGAAAAATATGGACTATTGATGGATGTCGAGCAAATTGACACTCTTTTAAAAAAAGAGCTTGGAGCTAAATTTGCTAAAGTTCTTGGGGATGCCGGAGTCTTCAAGAATCGTCATGCCTGTGAGCGTTTTATCAATAGTATTAATAAAAAGGCGGATTTTTAATGCATATAGATATACAAAGCACCATAAGTAATTGGAAAAAATTCACACTGACCAATCAACAAAACATGAGCGTCAGTTTGTTAAACTATGGAGGCATTATTACGACTATCAACGTTCCAGATCGCCACAATATTATCGAAAATGTTGTACTTGGTTTCAAAAACTTGGCCCACTATGCCCAGAACCCTAATTTTCTTGGCGCGATTATCGGTCGAGTAGCTGGAAGGATTCAAGAAGCCTCCTTTGCCATCGAAGGGCAAACATACCATTTAGAAGCGAATGAGGGAGCCCATCATTTACACGGTGGTGCTGGTGGATTACATCAAGTCATTTGGGCAGCTACCCCCTTTCAAACTGAGGATACGGTTGGAGTGTCCTTCACCCATACGAGCGTGGATGGGGAAGGTGGCTATCCAGGGACAGTGGAGAATGCCGTTACCTATACTTTGACCAATAACAATGAGCTTATTGTCGATTATTCAGCAACGTCGGATCAAGCAACCGTCCTGACATTGACCAATCACTCTTATTTTAATTTATCGGGAAATATGAAACGGACGATACACGACCATCTTGTAACAATCGCTAGTGATGAATTTATTGAACTCGATAACGAGTTAATTCCAACCGGTAACAAGCTAGATGTTACGCATACACCATTTGATTTCCGGACTGGGCGTCCAATTGTTGATGGGATTAACTCCACACATACACAAAATATCCTAGCAGGTCACGGTTATGATCATTATTTTATTTTGAATCCTAAGCAACAGGAAGCTATTCAGGTACAGGATGAAGTCAGTGGACGCGTAATGACGATTACGACCAACCAACCCGGTGTAGTGATGTACACAGCTAATAACTTGTCTGAAGGGCTTGAGTTAGCAAATGGCTTATCCAAACGGTATGACGGGATTTGCTTTGAAACACAGGCCTCCCCTGCTTCCCTGCATCATGAGGGCTTTCCAACAGTACGACTAGAAGCAGATGTCCCTTATCACAAGCAAACAGTGTTCTCATTCGGTGTAGTGAAAGAATAGATTACTCAATTTGAACATAACAAAAGCGCAAAATAGAACCTTCCTATTTTACGCTTTTTCTTTTGATAGCACTTTCATAAATGCTTCGTATGTCTTTACTTTAATTAACTTCTCGACAATTGAACTATCGTGAATAATCTCTCCTAGCAAATCGTACATTCCTTGTAAATCTTCTTGACTATTCTTTTTCACACTGAGTAAACAAATAAATTGCACTGGCTTATCATTCCACATAATAGGTTTGGCTAGTGTACAAACTGCTAGAAATGTTTTATCCGAATTGGGCGTTATCGGATGTGGGATAGCGACTAAATTTCCGAACGATGTTGGTGCAACTTTCTCTCGTTCGTATATTGCATCGAGAAAAGTCTGATCAACTAGTCCTTTTTCAAGTAACGTCGTATACAAAAATTCTAAAGTTTCTTCTTGTGATTCAAAACTTTTTGTTAAAAACATAAGCTCTTCTTGGAAAAAAGCGTTAAATTTATGATTTGTATGCACGATAAACTCTTCTATTTTCCTTATATCTGAATCCCCTAAAATAGCGTTAACGACAATAACAGGAACTGGAAGCTGTTCTTGAATAGGAATAGAGCTTACAATAAAATCAATATCCAGTAAATTATATTGACGCAGCTTATAATATTCAGTAGTGCCTACGAGCTCTAGCCCTTCTCCAAACTGATTTTTTAATTTGTAATAAATTAATTGTGCAGTCCCTAATCCGGAAGCACAAACAATTAAACATTTTTTTGGACCTATCTTCGATTTCCTGCGTTCAATAGCAGCCCCTAGATGGAGTGCAAGATAGCCTATTTCATTCTCATCAACCTCTATACCTAAATGCTCATTGATCATTGCTCCCGCAATAACTCCTGCTTCGAAAGCAAGTGGATAATTCTTTTTAATATCCTCTAGCATCGGATTTCTGACATTCATACCGTATTTATAGCGGTTAACTGCGGGCTTCAAATGTAGGCTTAACGCTATGATCAATTCCTTGTCCTCACAAACGCCAAGATTTAGTTTGGACTCAATCTTATCCAACATTTTCCCGACTATCTTTGAAATATCTTCCTCTACCACTTCTTTAATAATCTTATTAGTAGCATTCATTTGTAGTAAAATTTTCGTTCCGAGTAAGTGTAGTGCGATATAAGCCGTCTCTTCTTGAGGAAACTCAACTTGAAACTGTTCCTCAACTTTCCGAACGATTTCGCTAGCCACTTGGTATTCCTTTTGCTCAACTATTTCATCAAGATCTGTCTTGTATAGGTTAATGTGATATCCATCTTTTATTCTTTTATAAGCAATAGCCATATGAATAACTAAATTATTAATCGCTATATCTGACACAGTAATTCGATGAAAATTGATTTGACTAACAATAATTTCTAATAAAGAATCCAGTTCACTTTGCGATAACAACGAAAAGTGAGATCCGAATAATTGCTTCGCTTTCCCTTCTCTACGTTCAAATATATATTCAGCCATACAAAAACGAAGTTTTAACTCGTCGGCATTTACTTTTAATCCGTAATTAGGGCGTGCCTCTAATCGAATATCATACAATGACAACTTGTTTTTAACCTGGACTAGGTCATTTTGAATGGTTGATTTGCTAACGTACATTTCATCCGCTAAATCATCTAACTTGATGTATCTTTCGCTTAAAAGGAATCGTTTTATTAAATAAGTGACTCGTTCCTCCGGTAATTTAGGAATACCTTTTTCAACTGTCGACTCATCACCTGAAACCCTTTTTAAATAGTTACGAAATAACTGCTCATCTGTAATTCTTAATTTATACCCTTGCCCCATTATCGAATCAATATAAGCCCCATTACTGACAAGTGATAAGTCAAGGGTCTTTATATCTTCTCTTATTGTACGTGACGTAACCCGGTTTAGCGTCGCTAAATAGCTACCAGTAATTGGTGTCGACACAGCTACTAATTCTCGGAGGATCGTTTCTATTCTTAAGGTCAACATAAAGTCAACTCTCCTTACTCATGAAGCTAAAAGGGCTTTGACCTACAAGTAAGTCAAAACCCTTCCAAAGCTCATATTATTCACCATACCGCAGTGTTACGAAGCTTGGGAAACTTAATGAAAGTCATCCATTATTAGAAACCATTATTTTGAGATACTGTTTTAATCCAATGAGCACTCTTTTTTGGCGTTCTTTTCTTTGTTTCGATATCAACCGAGAAAAAGCCATAACGATTTTTATAGGCATTCATCCATGACCAATTGTCCATAAATGACCACATATGGAATCCTTGTACATTACACTGTTCTTCAATTGCTTTGTGTAACCATTTCAAATGCCCACTAATAAATTCAATTCGGTAATCATCTTGGACTTCCCCGTCGACTATAAACCGTGACTCGTCTTCAACACCCATTCCATTTTCAGCAATAAATGACTGGACATTTCCGTAGTTTTCTTTCAAGTTTATCATAATGTCATAAATACCTTTTTCGTATATTTCCCAGCCACGATACTTATTCATTTTCCTACCAGGCATTTCATAATTGTCGAAGAACCAATCTGGCATAAATGGACCTTCTGTATTTGGTAGATGTGCCTTCGCTTTTACTCTACGTGGTTGATAATAGTTTACACCAAGAAGATCGACAATCCCCGCTTTTAATAATTCCTTATCACCTTGTTGGGTCATTGGTAATTGATTGTGCTCTCTTAATATATCAATTAGTCCAGTTGGATATTCCCCTAATACCGATGGATCTAAAAAGCTTCGATTGAAAAATAAATCAGCCGCATAGGATGCTTGTAAATCAGCTGGACTCTCACTTCTCGGGTAAGAAGGCGTTAAATTTAAAACAATTCCAATTTGACCATCTTCAAATGCGAAAGTACGATAAGCTTTCACAGCTTGTGCATGCGCAATCATTGTATTGTATGCTACTTGGACTGCACGTCTAGCATCTACTACATTTGGGTAATGAAAATCGTACAAATACCCTCCCTCTACTGGAACAATCGGCTCATTAAACGTAAACCATTTCTTTACGCGATCACCAAATAAGTGAAAACACTTTTCAGCATATTCCGTATAGGCATCTACTACTGCTCTATTTTCCCAGCCACCAATTTCTTGTAGTTCCAGTGGCATATCAAAATGATAGAGAGTTACAAATGGCTCAATGCCATTGGCAATCAATTCATCAATGACTTGATTATAAAATTCAATAGCTTCAGGATTTACTTTTCCACGTCCCCCTGGAATAAAGCGAGACCATGAAATAGACATGCGAAATGTATTATGACCAATTTCTTTCATCAAACGAATATCTTCTTTATACAAATGATAAAAATCAGAAGTAGAGTCAGGACCAACATTATCGAAAAAACGATTCGGTTCGGTTTTATACCAATGATCCCAGATGTTTTGACCCTTTCCACCTTCATTTGCAGCGCCTTCTATTTGTGTTGCAGACGTTGCACTTCCCCACCAAAAATCTGTCGGAAATTTATATTGCATAGACATTCTATGACCTCCATTATTTATTGCGATAAATTTCAACAATTTCAATTGCTAAATCTCGAACAGTCATTGCTGTCATTAAATGGTCTTGTGAATGGATTAGCATCACTGTTATAGGATTTTCTTCACCACTTGCCTCTTTTTGCAGTAATTTAGTTTGATAGCTATGGGCTTTCCCCAACTCTTCTCCCGCTTCTTCAATGAGGCGGTCGGCTTCTGCAAAGTTCTTTTCCTTCGCTGCCTGTATAGCTTCCATCGAACTAGATTTTCCATTCCCAGCATTTAATATGATTTGAAATGCAATTTCTGTTATTTTATCCATAGGTTACTCCTTCTTCACAACAATTTTCAAAATATTGACTATACCTTACTTTATATGTCGAGCTAATGATGCAATTTCATCTCATATGAATCAATTTCATAATAAAGCAATCAATCCTAAAATACGAACAAGGTTGATTTCCGCTTCAGTCGGACGCTTTCCGCGGGCATGGCTTGAGCCAATCGAACAGCGTAGGGTTCGATTTGCCTTAATTTCTGCGTTCTTTTGCAGAAATTAAGGCATCCTACTCTCAACGCTTCGCTTTTGTTCGCAAAAGCCGTCCTCTGTGACGCCTTTCGCTACAATAAAAAAGATAAACACTTTTAATCGTTCGACTTTACTCATAGAATAAGCAATTATGAAATTAACTCATATATGTCGAGCTAATGATGCAATGCCATCTCTAGTGAAGGCGCTTTGGGGTAGGCCCCCAAAGCGCCAATCGTTTGTACAATTCTCCAGTTCAACATATATTGTAATTATTTACTAGCTTGTTCATTTTCATAGTATTTTTTGTCCATAATGCGTAAGAACGGCCACCAAATAACCATGACAATAAATAGATTAAAGGCTTGTAGTACTCCACCTTGCCATGCATTTCCTGTTGCAAGGAACCCATTTAAAATAGGTGGTGTTGTCCAAGGTACGATAATTCCTGCTGGTGGTGGAACTAAGCCTGTTGCCATGGCAAAATACGTAGTTAATGTTACAACAACGGGTGCTACTAGCCATGGAATCACAACTAAAGGATTCAAAATGATAGGTAGCCCAAAGATAATTGGTTCGTTTACATTAAAGATACCTGAAGGTGTTCCTAATTTAGCTAATTCCTTCAATTGTCTACTTCTACCAATTATGAAGATTAGAATAATGACAGCTAATGTCATACCTGATCCACCCATTCCAACTAGGAATGAATCAATGAATTGTTTTGTAATAATATTCGGTAATTCTGTTCCAGCCTGGAATGCAGCTAAGTTTTGTTCATTCAATGTATACCAAATTGGATCGAATACAGAGTTCACAATAATTTGGCCATGCAAACCAAAGAACCAGAATACTTGGATGAGCAGTACTGCAATAATCGTAGCAGGTAATCCACTTCCTAGGACGGTTAACGGCCCTTGAATAACAGTGTAGATAAAGTTCTGTACTGTTTCAAATGTAGTATAACTGAAAAGGATTCGGATTATTAAAAATGCTGATAATGTTAACGTAACTGGAATTAATGCACTAAATGATTTTGCTACGGCACCAGGAACACCCGGTGGCATTTTAATTGTCCATTCTTTTTTAACAAAAAAGCGGTACAGTTCTGCTGAAATAAAGGCTGTAAATATCCCCAAAAACATCCCCTGCGCTCCTAGACTTGCAGTCGGAATAACACCTGAAACACCGTCTAAAACTTGTGGTGTCATAATAAGTACAGAGGCTAATGCAATCACACCACCATAAATCGCTTCTCCTTTGTAGTGTTCGGTTAATTTATAACCAATACCGACAATAACAAATAGTCCCATCAAACTTAGTGTTGCTGCTGAGGCTGGCCCCAATGCATTTTGATAAGCCGTTAGTGCCTCTGCACTTATCACTTTATCAAGAAATGGAAGATTTGCAATGACAACAAATATCGATCCAAAAATAATCAACGGCAGCGCTATCATAAATCCATCACGTAATGAAGTTAAATAGCGGTTATTATTTAGTTTATCAGCTATTGGTAATAAGAATCTTTCTAAAAAACTCATAAATTTATTATTTTCCATTCTATTCTCCCCTTTGTCTATTAGATTAGTTACCAATCAATTCTAGCGCTCTATTCAACACTGCTTCTCCATCTAGTCTGCCGTACGCTAGCGTATCAATGACTTCTAACGGTATTCCTACTTCTTCCGTCACTTTCGAAAACTTGTTTTTCAAAAAACGCATTTGCGGACCAATTAATAAAACATCTGCCTTTTCTATTTCCTTCATCGCCTTGTCCTGTGAGACTGCCCAAATATTCACTTCAATTCCTTTGTCCTTCGCAACCTCCTCCATTTTCTTTACGAGTAAGCTTGTTGACATGCCTGCTGAACAAGCTAGCAATATATTTTTCATCTGTAGCACCTCTCTTTCTTTTGTATGATTAGTTGAACATACTTTGATTATAGATTGTGAACGCTTACAACTACACATACTGTTTTTCCATTACGTGGAGGAAAAGAGTAAGTATTCAAATTTTAAAGTTGCCAATGAAGGGCTACTATGACACAATAATAACGATTCATAATTCTAAAGCAGTATTTATTTACTAAGATAAGGGGGATTGCACGATGAGATTTGGTATCATCGGAACGAATTGGATTACAGATCGATTGATTGAGGCAGCTAACGCGCATCCTGAATTTAGCATTGGTGCAATTTATTCAAGAGCCGAGGAAACCGGCAAACGTTTTGCAGATAAATACGGAGTCAAAAATGTCTATACTGATATGGAAAAAATGTTTCAAAGTGGGGAAATCGACGCTGTTTATATTGCATCACCAAATCTTTTCCACGCGGAGCAAAGTATTCTTGCTATGAAAAATGGCATTCACGTCCTTTGTGAAAAGCCTGCGGTAACATCCGTAGATGAAATGGACGAAGTCATTCAAGCTGCGAACGAGTACCAAACAACATATATGGAAGCAATGAAGTCAACTGTTACACCGACGTTTCTCAATTTAAAAAAGCATTTGCATAAGATTGGCCCACTCCGTCGATTTGTATTTCATTACAACCAATATTCTTCACGTTATGATAAATACAAGGATGGAATTATCGAAAATGCCTTCAAACCCGAGCTTGGCAATGGTGCGAGAACAGATTTAGGCGTCTACACAATTGCACCGTTGATGCATTTAGTCGGTGAGCCGAATTCTGTGCAGAAAAATGATTATTTATTATCTACTGGTGCGATTGGCCAAGGAAGTATAATTTTGGGCTATGATCAATTTGAAGCCGTTCTGATGTACTCTAAAATTACAGATTCCTATTATCCAAGTGAAATTCAAGGAGAAAATGGTGTGGTTGAGATTGATAAAATCAGTGATCCGAGTCAGATTGTCATCAAATATCGCGACGGACAAACTGAGGATATTTCCGTTCAACATGAATATGATTCCATGTATTATGAAGTAGAGGAATTTATTGCTTGTGTGAAAAATAAGCAGATTGAATCTACGATTAATACACATGCGATTTCTCGCAGTGTGGCAAAATTACTGGCTCAATAATCATCTTGGATAACAATAAAAAAGTCGTTGTGTATGATTGTTAAACTCATACACGACGACTATTTAGATTGTGCAACTGTCATTCAATCCTTACACTATTTCCTGTCTCCGCCGCTTCGATAATGCTCAAGACTACTTTTAACGAGGCTAATGCATCTAGTCCAGTAACAATTGGCTCTTGATTCAATCGAACACTGTCGATGAATGCATCGATGACGCCACTATTCATTTGGTTATCATTCGTCTGGATTGTTTCAAGTTGGTAGTTAATCCTTTCACCACTATTCGTAATCACTTCAATTTGATAGGTAGGATTATTATAAATCTTTAGTATGCCATTTCTGCAGTAAATCGTCGTGCTATTATCTTCTTCACCATAATATGTCCAAGAAAAGGTTGCTGTGCCGATTCGTCCTCGTTTCGTTTTTAATAGACAGACCATATTGTCACATACTTCTATTGGATTTCCGTCTATATCTACTTTATCGAGTGCTCCTTCCATAGCACTTACTTGTTCAATTTCATCGTCTAATAAGTATTGCAGTAAATCAATTTTGTGGATGCCTAAATCACCTGCCACACCAAAACCCGAACGATCTTTTTTAAAGAACCAAGTGGAGTTTGTTTTATTGACCCCCCATTTCTCCGGTCCTGAATGTCCGAATGTAGTTCTAAAGGTGAGCACATCACCTAATTGGTTTTTCTCTATTATTTCCTTTGCCATTTGGTGTGCGCGAGTTAAACGCTGATTATGATCTACCATCAGCTTTTTTCCTGATAAACGTTGAGCTTCGATTATTTGCTCAGCATGCTCAACTGTTAAAGCAATCGGTTTTTCACATAATACATGCTTGCCACTTAGTAATGCTTGCGAAGAAAAAATATAATGGGATTCGTTTGATGAGCAATCACTAATTACTTGGATTGTCGGATCATTCAGTAGGTCCTCTACTGTATCTGCTACACTTCCCCCAAATAGATCGGCAAGCACTTGTGCTCGCTCTCTATTTCTATCATAAAAAACAATCTCACTTACATAAGGATTTGCTTCATATTCCGGCGCGTGACGCAGTTTAGCGATTGAGCCACATCCAATAATCCCAGCTTTTATCTTCAATTGAATCGCTCCCCTCTTACTCTCTCTTTTGGAATACGACCGCAACAATAATAATCAACCCTTTTACAAAGCCTTGAAGATGCGGAGAAACATCCATTAAGTTCATCATATTATTTAAAATACCTAAAATGAGCACACCAAAAAATGTACCAATAATCTTCCCTCGGCCACCTGTCATTCTTGTCCCCCCAATAATAACAGCAGCTATTGCATCCAATTCATAGGACATCCCAGAACTAGAGGAGGAAATAGAGTTTAAACGTGATGTTTCGATAATTGCGGCTACACTTACTAACAGCCCCGCCAAACTATAGACTCCAATTTTTACACGATCCACTCTAATTGCTGATAAAAGAGTTGCTTTTTCATTACTCCCAAGGGCATATGCATAACGTCCGAAGCGTGTTTTGTGCATTAAAATATAAACGAGTGCAGTCATGATTAAGAAAAAAATGATTGGATATTGAATAATCCAAAGCTTACTGTTAGCAATAAGGGTGAAGTTGGATACCTCCCCTGAAATACTACCTCCATTTGCTATGTATAAGGCAATTGAACGTGCTGCCGCCATCATGCCTAATGTAGCAATAAACGAAGCAATTTTACCTTTAGCGACCATTAAACCATTTAGAAAGCCTGCAAAAATCCCTACTGCGAATGCAACTAAAATGGCGATTAAAATGCTACCCGAGGCATTTAATGCGAGTACAGTCATAACACCTGTTAGCGCAAGAACGGAACCAACCGATAAATCAATCCCGCCTGAAATCATGACGACCGTCATACCTAATGCGATAATCCCAATGATTGAAACTTGCATTAGTATATTAAATTGGTTATTAATATCGAGAAATCGAGGACTTATAATAGACGCAGCTATAAAAATAATTAGAAAAGCTATAATTACGCTATACTCTGACCATAACCAAGACAGTCGGCTGCGTAGATTGGACTTTTCGGATAGTTGATCATGTTCTTTTAATTCGACATTAGCCAATGGTATCGAACTCCCTCTTTGAGCCAGTAGCATAACTCATAATTTGGTCCTCTGAAGTTTCTTCCCCTTTGAATCGAGCTGTAATTTCACCTTGGTACATCACGTGCACATGATGACAAATTTTCAAGATTTCTGGAACTTCAGAAGAAAGGATGATGATGCCTTTTCCTTGTTCAGCCAAACTGACAATATGCTGATAAATTTCTCGTTTAGCACCAATGTCAATCCCTTGAGTCGGGTTATCAAAAATCAGGATTTCTGCATTCACCTCGAGCCATTTTGCAATAATAACTTTTTGTTGATTACCCCCACTTAATTTATCAATCGTGATTTTAGGATTGTGTACTTTAATATTCAATTGTTGTTTGTACGACTGGAATTTTTGTTGTTCTCGTTTCTCTTGGATAAAACCAGACTTCTCAAAGTGCCCCATAGAAGATAGACTCATATTGTGCAAGACGCTAAGGTCTTTAATAATTGCATTTTCTTTTCTATCTTTTGGGACAAATCCTAAACCTGCTTCTACTGCTTTACTCGGATGATTGATTTTTACGCGCTGATTATTTATTTTGATCTCACCTGTATATTTTTTCCGATACCCAAATATACTTTCAAATAGCTCGGTTCTTCCGTCACCAGCCAGACCTGTAAAACCAACAATCTCACCTTTTCGTACTTGAAAGTTAATATTTTTAAACAACCTGCCACTCGAAAGATTGTTTACTTCAACTAGTATGGGGCCTAATGTATGCGCTTGTGTAAACCGGTCTTCTGAAACTGATTTTCCGACCATTAATTTTGTAATCGTATCGAGACTTTCACCTTTTATATAGCCGCTTCCAACTACTTCCCCATCACGTAATACTGTATAACGATCACAGATTTGCTGAATTTCCTTCAGTTTATGGGAAATATAAATAATTGAAACTCCTGAATCCTTCAGACTTTTCATCAACGAAAATAAGCGTTCAATCTCATGATCAGCGAGCGCTGACGTCGGCTCATCCATAATAATCAGCTTGGACTTGTGCAGCAAAGCTTTGGAAATTTCAATTAATTGCTTGTATGAGGTATCTAAGTTTCTTACGTATTCTTTAGGGTTAATATGAACTCCAAGCTTGGCAATAATCTCGCGTGTCTGCTTACACATTTCCTCTACCTTTAGAAAGCCGAGTGGAGAACAAAGCTCCGAGCCCAAAAACATATTTTCATAGACTTTCAAATCTGCAACGACATTTAATTCTTGGTGAATGAAACTGATGCCCAATTGTTGAGACATTCTAGGATTTATCATTTTTACTTTGTCACCGTTAATCTCAATTACTCCATTATCCGGCTGATGAACGCCACCTAATATATTCATCAACGTCGATTTTCCTGCACCGTTTTCGCCAAGTAAAGCGTGAATTTCACCTTGTTCCACTTGTAAAGATACACCCTTTAATACTTGAACATCCTGAAAGGACTTTTCAATATGGTTCATTGTTAATAAAGAAGAATTCGACATATGATGCTCCCTCCCATCTATAAATAATAGGAACAACTAGTGTTGGCGCCTTACAAGGGGTTGCCCTAGCTATAGACTAACGGTGAAGCTAGGCACCCCTTGCGCCAAAGTGGGTTGAATAAATTCTTTATTTCGAGTCGAATATTTCGTTAAAATTTAGATTCTGGATCGTAATAGTCATCGACATTATCTTTCGTTACTTGTGTAGCGTCAATGATGACCATTGTTTCTCCTGGATCTTCACCCTTCGCTATTTGCCCAGCAATCTTAATCCCGTCCATGACCATTGTTGGAGAGTATAAAAATGTAGCCTTTATTAAACCATCCTCTTTCATATTGGTGAAAACTTCCTTAGCTCCAGCTGCACCTGTTATGAATTGGATATCCTCACGACCAGCTTCTTTTATCGCTTGAAGTACACCTAGTGCCATTCCATCATCCTGGGTGAAAACAGCATCTATTTCTGGTTGGGCTTGCAATATATTTTGCATTACCGCTAATGATTTTTCAGTTGAAAAATCTCCACTTTGCGAAGCAACGATTTCAATACCTGGCTCCCCTGCCATAGCTTCTTTAAATCCTTTACCACGTTGTTCCGTTACAGAGCTTGGAGGACCCGTAATTTCAACAACTTTTCCTTTACCGTTTAATTGTTCAAGGAAGTATTTACCTGCATTAACGCCAATTCCTTCATTATCACCCTTTACAACGACGGTAGCAGCATCATTTTCTAATTCCCTGTCAATAATAACTAATGGAATACCAGCATCCTTTATTTTTTGACCAATTGGAGTTAGTGCCGCCGATTCAATCGGAAGCATCACAATGACATCTACTTTTTGGGCAATAAGATCGTCAATATCATTGGCTTGTTTATTTGGATCTGCTGCATTCGTCATGACGTAGTCAATTCCGTCACTTTCTTTCAGCTCTTTCGCCTGCTTTTCGGCACTATCGATAAGTGCACCCATCCAGCCATGCGTCGCAGATGGCAAAGAAATCCCGATTTTAAGATTTCCTTCTCCACTATCCCCACTGTCACTACAAGCTGATAAAACTACTGCTGTTAGTAAGGCTACACATAAAAAGATTAATTTTTTCAACAAAATCCCTCCTCTTATTTTATAGGCTCTCCCAAAATGTAATCGATATCATTTACAATTTAAGGTTAGCGCTCTAGCATTAACTATTCTTGTTTAATACCAGAGCGCTAATCTTAGTAACTTCTATCCTGATGTAGATCCACGAATCACCAATTCATGATCTAAAATCACACTTTCTACTCGTTCTCCTTTTATCATTTTTATTAACATGTTAGCGGCGGTTGCTCCCATCTGATACATCGGTTGGGCAATTGTTGTTAACGTAGGATGTGTCATATTTGAAAAATCAATTTTGTCGAATCCGATGATGGCAATATCATTTGGGACATTCAACCCCATCGCATTTATTTCTTTTAATGCCCCAATGGCTAGTAAATCGGATACAGCAAAAATGGCAGTCGGTCGATCTTCCATTGCTAATATTTTCTTCATCGTTTGCTGACCGTAGTCAAATCCTATCCCTTGATTATGATAGATATAGTCTTCTTTTACTTGAATACCATGTTGTTTTAACGCTTTTTTATATCCCATTTTACGTTGTCTCGCATATAAATATGTTTCATCAGAATTAATTAACGCGATTTTTTCATGTCCAAGTTGAATCAAGTGATTGACTGCTTGATATGCAGCCCCTTCATTATCTATTGTTACGTAAGGAATACCGCTATCTTCCGAGTATTCACTACATTGGATAATCGCATGCTGCTCAGCTAATTTGGTCAGAGTCTCTATATTGACAGCTGGATCCATCGAAATAATGCCATCAGCCATCTTCTTTCGAACCAGATTAAAATAAATATCTTCCCTTGCAGAACTAGAATCCGTTTCACATAAAAGAATATTATGATTATGTTGAATTGCTGTACTCTCTATACCTTTAATAATTTCGAAATAAAATGGATTTGAAATCTGTGGGATTAGAATTAATAGTAATCGACTTTCCGAATTTCTTAAGTTCCGCCCCAGCATACTCGGTTCATAATTTAATTTTTCGATTGCAATTTCTACCTTCGTCCTCGTTTTAGCCGTCACAGAATTTTGTCCATTTAAAACCCTTGAGACGGTCGCTACAGATACTCCTGCTTCTTTTGCAACTTGCTGAATGTTCGCCATCTTGATTGTCCTACTTTCTCCAAATGTAATCGATTACATTTTGAATGATAGTATATTAGAAATAATCTGTCAAGTGTTCCGAAATAAGTTGCAAGCCTCACTATAGTCGATAGTAATTAAAGAATTACTATTAAAGTAAATTTCATAATAGAAAAATTAAGAGGATAATACGAACAATGTTGATTTCCGCTTCAGGTGGACGCTTTCCGCGGGCACGGCTTCAGCCTCCTCGTCGTTTCACTCCTGCGGGGTCTTCAGCTCGCGCTGTTCCCGCTGGAGTCGCCACCTTACACTACAATCAACGAGAGTAATCCGTCATATTGACGAATAATAAAATCTTGAAAGTTTAAAATCGTTCGTCTTTACTTGTAGAAGAAGCAATTATGAAATTGACTCATAAAAAAGTTATGCAGTATGAGTTCAATCTTCATACTGCATAACTTTTTTAGTTCGAAAATCTTTAATAATGAATCAAAACTGTATGGCCTTCCCTGTTTCTGCCGACTCGTAAATGGCGTTGACGATTTTTTGAATGATCAGTCCTTGCTCCGGTGTGCTTAATGGGGTCGTCCCTTCCAAACAACACGCTACAAATTGGTTAATTTCAAGTTGATGTCCATTTGTTTCTGGTAAATAAGCGGGTGTACTATCAATAAGTGCATTGTATTTCTCCTGATAAATTTTCAAAGGAAAAATGTCTGCGCCGCCTTTATTGCCCATCAAAGATACTTGCATCGTATCATCCTTTTCAACATTTGCGGCAAAAGCGGCCTCCAATGTTAATGTGGCTCCATTTTTGAACGTCACCATCCCCACAGCCATGTCCTCGACTGTATAATTTTCATGATCCCACTCACCGAGTAGCCCAACACCTTTTTTATGGCCAATTTGCTGATGCGTTTTTCCTAACACAAGGTCAGGCTCTGGATACCCCATGAGATAGAGGGCAGTATCAAGCATATGTACGCCAATATCGATTAATGGACCTCCGCCTTGTAACTCCTTATTCGTAAATACTCCCCAGCCTGGAATTCCTCTTCTGCGAATTGCGTGGACACGCGCAGAGTAAATATCGCCCATTTCTCCGGCATCGATAAATGATTTTGCAATCTTCACTTCAGGCCGATAGCGATAATGGAAGCCGTACGTTAAAATTTTACCTGCATTTTTCGCTGCCTTGACCATTTGTTCAGCTTCTTCCACAGTCATCGCTGGCGGTTTTTCACACAGCACATGACAGCCTGCCTTAAGTGCCGCAATTGTCGCTTCCGCATGAAATTTATTTGGCACGCAAACACTAACGGCATCTAACTTGACTGTTGCGAACATTTTTTCATACGAATCAAAGACATGTGGAATCGCAAATTCCTTTGCTACTTCCTGTGCCCGTTCAATCGCCACATCAGCAATCGCAACAATTTCTACCTCATGCCCACTATTTAAATAGCTTGGGATATGTACACTACTAGCAATTCCACCAGCACCAATGATTCCTACTCTTAATACTGTCATACAGAACACTCTTTTCGTTAGTAGATTAAACTTACTTAAAAAAATTGTGCAGTATGAATTTCTCGCTCATACTGCACAATTTTTCTCAAACCTTTACACCCACCACATATCCGCAGACTGATCCTTGATCAACACCGATTTCAAATTCGTTACGGCGCGTGAAAATCCTTCATCAATCGACATCAATGGATCCTCATGCTCAATGCTGACCACATAATCATAGCCATACGTTCGGAGAGCACTCATCATATCCGACCATTCCTGGATACTATGCCCACAGCCAACTGATCTAAATGTCCAAGCACGTGTTTGTACATCCCCATAAGGCTGCATATCTGTTAAACCATGCATGTTGACATTATCCTGATCAATAAACGTATCTTTCGCATGGAAATGGTGGATGGCATTCTCTTTGCCTAAAATTTTAATTGCGGCGACTGGGTCAATCCCCTGCCACCATAGGTGACTCGGGTCTAAATTGGCTCCGATGGCAGGTGAAGTTGCCTGTCTTAATTTCAACAGCGTATATGGTGTGTGCACAGAAAAACCACCATGTAGCTCAATGCCAATTTTGACGCCATGCTCTTCCGCAAACTTCCCTTGTTCTTTCCAATAAGGAATCAGCTTTTCTTCCCATTGCCAATTATAAATATCCGAGTACTCGGTTGGCCACGGTGAGGTTGGCCAATTTGGTTGCTTGGAATCCTCATGAGCACCTGGTGTTCCTGAAAATGTGTTGACGACTGGAACGCCTAGTAGTTGTGCTAATTTAACCGTCTTAACGAATATATCATGCGCTTCCTGTGCTACTTGTTTGTCAGGCGACACAGGATTTCCATGACAGCTGAATGCGCTAATGGTCAGCCCGCGAGACTGCACTTTATCCAAATAGTCCTTACGCTTGTCTTCACTAGCTAATAACTCATCAACATTACAATGCGCATCTCCTGGATAGCCACCCGTTCCAATCTCAATTGCTTCCACACCTGCATTTTTCACATGATCCAGCATTTCTTCAAATGACTTTTCTGCAAATAAAACTGCGAACACACCTAGTTTCATAAATGATGCCCCCATCCGTTATATTTTAGCGAACTGCTTTGTCTCCATTGATGCCAATGCAGCTAGAATAACCTCTAGCGATTTCATGCCTTCTTCTCCATTAATCAGCGGCTCTTTGTTTTGAACAATTGACTCTACAAAATGCTCAATAACATGCGTCGTCGTTTGTCCCCCTTCTGCATTCGACTGGATTGCACCTAAGGCGTAATTTACGACTTCCCCATTTTTATATTGGACGATTAGTGAATAGTCTGGATCATCCTCTAAACGTAATATAGCATGTTCACCGTAAATAATCGTTGAATTATCCTCCTTTGCTGTGTAAGCCCAGCTTGCTGCTAGTGTACCAATCACACCACTTGCAGACTTTAAAATGCAAACTGCATTGTCATCGACATCCGCATTTTCTTTCGCGCTCGTTTCGATAAAACCGGCAACCTCAACAAACTCTTCACCAAGCAAATAGCGGAGCAAATCAGCCTTATGTACACCAAGATCACCCATCGCACCTATGAAAGCCTGCTCCTTTTTAAAGAACCAGCTATTTACACCGTCTCTACTCCATTGCTCAGGTCCTCCATGACCAAAAGCAGTTCTAAAGCTATAAATCTTCCCGATTTCTCCGCTGGCAATTAACGCTCTCGCCTTCGCATGTGACGGAACAAATCGTTGATTATGCGCAATCATCAGCTTTTTATCATTATTTTTTGCCGCTTGAATCATCGCTTCTGCTTCTTCTTTGGATGTCGCCATTGGCTTTTCACATAAGACATGACAGCCTGCTTCTAAGGCTGCAATGGATACGGGTGCGTGTAAATAGTTCGGTAAGCACACACTAACCGCATCGATTTGTTCAATTTCAAGTAGTTTTTTATAATCTGTATACGCTGTCGCACCGTATTGCTGAGCTACCTCTTGTGCTCGTTCTTCAACAATGTCACAAACCGCAACTATTTCTACGGCTGAATGATTTTCATATTCGCCTAAATGCCTAAATTGCGCAATGCTTCCGCAGCCAATGACTGCAACACGTAAAGTTGTCATTTTCCCCACTCCTAATAGTGTTATTCGTTGTAATTTGCTATTTTTTCTAACGGCTTTGCTTTGCCGTACATAGGTGTTGGCGTATTCGAATTTGCAGACCATTTCACTGCATTGCGAATGACCGTTTGCACATCCTCATTATGATAGGTCGGATACGTTTCATGTCCTGGACGGAAGTAGAAAATCTTTCCTTTACCACGCTTAAATGTGGCTCCACTTCTAAAGATTTCTCCACCTTCAAACCAGCTGACAAACACTAATTCGTCGGGTGCTGGAATATCAAAATGTTCCCCGTACATTTCTTCTTTTTCGAGTTCGATATACTCGCCAATTCCCGCTGTAATCGGATGACTCGGTTCGACGACCCATAGACGCTCTTTCTCATCCGCCTCACGCCATTTTAGGTCACATGTTGTCCCCATTAACGTTTTGAAAATTTTGGAGAAGTGTGCAGAATGTAAGACAATGAGTCCCATGCCTTCCAGCACGCGCTTCCTCACTCTCGCTACGATTTCATCATCCACTTCATCATGCGCAAGATGTCCCCACCAAACGAGTACATCCGTGGTTTTTAGCACTTCTTCCGTTAAACCGTGTTCTGGCTCATCTAGCGTTGCTGTTGTTACCTGATTATTATCTTGGCGTAAAAAGTCCGCAATCGCTCCGTGAATCCCTTCCGGATAAATTTCAGCGACAACTGGATTTTTTTGCTCATGGCGATTTTCATTCCAAACGACAATATTCAAATTGAGTTCCTCCTACTTGGGTTGCACGAATTTAAGCAATCGGTTGCATTTTTGAATAAAATTTCGCATTTCCCCTAGTCACAGGGGTAAACACGAATTTCTTTCCACAATAACAGTTGGAATAATAACGCTTTTCTTGAACATGGTTGGCTCTTTCACCAGTTCAATTAAACAATTCGCTGACTCATAACCTAACTGAAAAATTTGAGTATCTACTGTCGTTAAAGGTGGATTGGATACCTTAGCGATGACAGAATCATTAAAGATAATCATGCTCATATCATTAGGCACTTTAATACCTCTTTCACTCAAAGCCGTTAGTACAATTAATGCATTTAAGTCATCTGAAACGACTAATGCAGTCGGCGGTTCAGGCAAATCTAATAGTTCGCCAATGATTCGCCTTCCATGGTCAGGATTGAATGATATATTTTTAATATAACTCTTTGGAACAGTAAGGTTCTTCCCTTTAAGTGCCTGGCTAAAACCGTTGAGTCTCGCTTCACTTACTTCAAACTGCTCATCTTCTCCAATAAACGCAATTTTCTCATGACCCAAATTCAACAAAAAGTCTGTTGCTTCTTTTGCTGCTTGAATATTATCATTATCGACAAACATAATTTTACTAGACTCGATTAGCGGTTTACCAATGACAACGAAAGGAATACCCGATTCGATTAAATAAGGGACTACTTTGTCATCTTTTTTGGAATATAAAACAATCATCCCATCCACTCGTTTTCCGCGGACCATTTTGACTGTATCATTAAAAATTTCTTCCTCAGATTCCCCTGTCGTTAAACTGATACTGAAATCGTATTTACTGCACAACGCACTAATTCCTCTAATAACTTCTGGGAAAAAGGAATTATGCATCGTCTCTGATGTCGAGTTCTTCATAATAATCCCAATCGTTTTGGTGGATTGCGTCGCAAGCATTTGTGCATTGTAATTAAGGTGATAGCCCATTTCGTCCATCACTTTACGCACTTTTTGTTTTGTTTTGTCACTAATATGTGGGCTATCTGAGAGGACACGTGAAACAGTAGATGGGGCTACCCCCGCCCTTGCTGCAACATCTTTAATCGTAACTGACATAACCTACATCCTTCGTCTAATTTATTTAACAGCACCTTCTGATACGCCTTCAATAATTTGTTTTTGTGCGAAGAAATAACCGATAATGACTGGAATGATTGCTATTGTCAATCCAGCTAATGCTAAATGCCATTGTTTTGTATATTGACCAAAGAACAAATACATTTTCAATGGGATAGTCGCACTTGAATCTGCCAATATAAGTGATGGGAGTAAATAATCATTCCAGATCCAGATAACATTCAGTATACCAACTGTCACTGAAATAGGCTTTAATAATGGAAAGATAATTTTCCAAAATACTTGGAATTTATTCGCACCATCAATAATTGCAGCCTCATCCAACGAGCTCGATATACCTGTCATGGCACCATGGTACAAGAAAATGGATAGACTTGATCCAAATCCTAAATACATAAAAATAAGACCTGTACGATTCAGCATATCCACCTTACCAAAAAGTGAAACGAGTGGAATCATCACTGATTGGAATGGAATGAGCATTGCGGCAACAAATACTAAAAAGATAATGCCACTCAATCTACTCTTATTACGCGCCAGTGCATAGCCTGCCATTGAGGAAAAGATAATAATGACACTGACACCTAGAACAGTAATAAGTAGCGAGTTGAAAAGTGACCTCATAAAATCTAAGTCGGCAAAAGCCTTCACAAAGTTATCCATCGTGTATTCTTTTGGTAATCCAAGTACATCCGTAAAGATTTCTCTTTTCGTTTTGAATGCATTGACTATCATTAAGTAAAAAGGAGATAACCATAATAAAGCAAGCACCAGACCTAAAAGCTCGATGAGATACAAATTACGTTTACTTCGCTTCATTACAAGTCTACCTCCCGCTTTTTATTATAATAAACTTGTGTAATTGCAACAGCCGCTATAATAATGAAGAAAATAACCGCTTGTGTTTGAGCATAAGCCATTTTATTTTCAGTAAAAGCCGTTTTAACAATACTCATCGCAACCATTTGCGTAGAATTATAGGGCCCACCATTTGTCAACGACAAGTTTTGGTCGTAAATTTGAAACGAATTGGACAATGTTAAAAACATACTTACTGTAAATGCTGGTGCGACAAGCGGAAAGGTGATATTTCGAAAGCGCTGAAAACTAGATGCGCCGTCAATTTCGGCAGCTTCTAATAAATCCTTTGGAATGTTCTCCAGATAAGCAATGTAGATAATCATAATGTACCCTGCCATTTGCCAAGATGTCAAAATGACAAGGCCCCAAAAGCCAGTTGCAGTCGTAGATAACCATCCTGTTAGCGCTTCAATACCAAGTAAATCTCCTAAACTTCCAAAAACGCTGATGAATACAAACTGCCAAATAAACCCTAAAATAAGACCGCCAATTAAATTCGGCATGAAGAAAACCGTTCGCATCAAACTACTTGTTTTCATTTTTCGAGTAACAAGTAAAGCGAGACCTAAGCCTAAAAAATTAAGAAGTATGACGGAAGTTACGGCAAATTTCGTCGTAAACCAAATGGATGCTCTAAATTCAGCATCTTTCAATAAGGTGATGTAGTTTTTAAAGCCTAGAAATTCAGTTGCCGCCATCCCGTTCCAGTTCGTAAAGGAATAAATAAAACCATAAACAAACGGCACAATGATGACAATACCTAAACTTAAAATGACTGGCATCAAAAATAACCAAAATGATAAATCTCGGTTACGCATAGCTGGCACCCCCAATATGTAGTACAGCTAACAAAAACTTTTCATAGTTTCTGTTAGCTGCATTGTGCTATCTTTTATTATATACACTAAGACAGCCTAGTATCTTAATTTTATTTCCGTTCTTCTTCCCATTTCGTTCTTGATTGAGTCATGACTTCGTCCCAATCCATCCCACCACTTAAATACTTTTGAATATTTGCGCCAAGTGTTTCCTGATTCCATCCAGTTGGGCTTGCTTGATAGACCCATCCTTCAATTGTGTTTCCTGCTTCAGCATACTCATAGATTTTTTGTGAAAGTGGATCGGAAATTTTAGTTGCATCGTAGCCTTTATAAGCTGGAATAAATTTGAAATCTTCAAGTACAGCAGTCTTTCCTGTTTCAGATGTATACATCCAATCCAAGAAATCTTTACTTGCCTGTACTTTTGCTGGATCACTCTTGCCATTTACAGCCCAGAACATCGGTACACCTGCCGGAATCTTACCTTCAAAGCCCTCAACTGGAACCGGAAGAATACCGATACCATTTTCCGCTAGCTCTGAATCCATATCGTAAACTGAGTTATAGACCCAGTTTCCTTGTTGGATCATTGCTACTCTTTCTAATGAAAATAATTGTTCAACTTGTTGAGAGTAGTCTAGGCTTAAAATTGGCTGAACAGAATATTTGTTTTGCAAATCAAGGTATCTTTTCAGCTCATCACCTTTTTCAAATGCAATCGTTTCCGCTTTATAAGCTTCTGAAATATCGTTATTAAATTCCGGTGCAATAAACATATTCGATATGTGATCACCTAGAACCCATAGTTCTTTCGCTGGTAATGCGAATACTGCATCAATGCCTAGGTCTGCTTTTTTACTATCTAGTAATTCAACCGCTTCTTGCAAATCAGCAAATGTAATAATTTCATCTGGGTTAATGCCAGCTTTGTCTAAAATCGATTTATTGAAAATTAAACCGTAACCTTCCTGGTTAAATGGTAATCCAAGAACTTTATCACCATCTTGTACAGCAGTTAATGTTCCATCTAAAGATGCAGCAACCGCTGCCGTGTCAGAGACATCTGCTAAGTACTCTTTGTATTCTTCAACAGCTGATGGTCCACCTACGTTAAAAATGTCTGGCTCTTCACCAGAAGAAAATGATGTTTTTAAACTTGCACCGTAATCATTTCCACCACCAACGGTTTTAACATTAATTTTTACATTGGGATTTTCTTTTTCATAGACTTTAACTAAACTTTCAAATTGATCTTTAATTTCTACTTTAAATTGGAAAATGTCTATTGTTACCTGATCACCAGTAGCTTCCGTTTTTTCTGTTTCTCCATCTTCCGCTGGTGTACAGCCAACTAACGCGAAGATAGAAAGGAATATTACAGACAACAAGCTGATCGAATACTTTTTGTTCTTCATACAATCTCCCCTTTTCCCTAAAATGAATACGGTTGCATGATTTCACAAGAAGTGATTTTCATATAGCACTTTCATACTATATATAATTTGTGAAACCGGTTGCATTGAATTGCATTTTCAGACTAACATGAAATTTAGAATTATGCAATACAAATATTTTATCCACCCCTATTTCACCTTCTCTACAAATCCATTTATATATCCAAATGGGTCTAGATAGAATGAAAATCTTATGCTACAGTTAATTTGCTAACTTGTTAAAATAATGAAGAATAAGGTGATAGCTATGAACGTATTAGCGATTGATATTGGTGGTACAAATATTAAAATGTGTCTAGTAGACAAAGCAGGACAGGCTTCTGCATTTAAGGAAATTGAATCTGGCGCTATAAAAGGCGGACAATACTTAGTCGAGAATCTAATGCAGACAATTGCAGAGACCTACACAGGCTTTGATGCCATTGGGATTAGCACAGCCAGTCAAGTCAACAGTGACGAAGGGACAATCATTTATGCGAATGAAAACTTCCCTGGATATACAGGCATGAATATGAAAGCTATTTTTGAAGGACGCTTTGGTGTTCCCGTAAAAGTAGAAAATGACGTCAATGCAGCAGCTTTAGGGGAAAATTATTTTGGGGCAGGTCAAGCCTTTAAAGACTTTCTATGTTTAACCTACGGAACAGGCATTGGAGGAGCAATCGTCATTGATTCGACCGTTTACAAAGGGATGAACGGTATTGCCGGTGAATTTGGACATTTGATGCTCCATCCTGGTGGCGAGAAATGCAATTGCGGATGTATTGGCTGCTACGAAATGTATGGCTCCACAACAGCTTTAGTAAGGAAAGCCTCGGAGCTGGATAGTAAATACAGCAACGGTCGAATGATTTTTGAAGGACTTGAACAAGGCGATCAGCAGCTAGAGAAAGTGCTAAACGATTGGGTGCTTGAAGTAGCCAATGGACTTGTATCGCTAATTCACATCTTTAATCCACCAGCAATTATTATTGGTGGTGGAGTGATGGAACAGGAAAAACTAGTGGCAGCTGTTTCTGCAAAAGTGCAACAATTAGCAATTAGTAGTTTTTCTGGCGTCCAAATTATTAGTGCCAGCCTTGGAAATAAGGCAGGATTACTTGGAGCAGCATCGTTGCATTTGTATAAATAAGTACATTTGCAGCATAGAGGAGGCGCAGCTATGACCAATCATTCAGGGTTAATGGGTGGTTTGTTTGCTATCAGTGAATGGATTATGAAGTTTTCTCTTACCAATCTATTCTGGATACTATTCAACTTACCCATCGCCTTTTTATTATTAAATCTAATCTTCGTTGAAAAGCTAGAAGAAGTATTGTTCTTTCTTATTCCGATAGCACTATTGATGCCTGTGCTATTCTTCCCTGCAACTACCGCTATGTTTGCTGTAGTTAGGAGTTGGATTATGAAAACAGAGGATAGCGGAAAGCTTTTCCGACCTTTTTTACGTTTTTACAAAGAAAACTATAAAAGAAGTGTAGGAAACGGATTGTTCCTCACAATGATTTGGCTCGTTTGGGCAGGCGATCTCTATTATTTCTTTAATAAAAATAAAATGATGGTGATTGTTTTTATTGTGTTAGGCATGCTACTGTTCGTTTTCTCAGTCAATCTTTTCTCTGTAACTGTTCATTATCACATGAAATGGCTACCTGCATTAAAAAACACATTTTTACTAACTCTCGGAAGCCCACTATTATTTTTTGCAGTCGCTTTAAGTAGTGGCATCATACTTTATATCAGCTTTAATGTGCTTACATTTTTACTCCCTTTTGCCACCGGCTCACTCATTGCTTTTCTATCATTTTCCGCATTTTATCGGAATTTCTTAACACATACAAAATCAGAATAAGCGCTAGCATCTACAATTTTGTAGATGCCAGCGCTCTTTATATTTCTTTATACGGTTTAAAGCCATTGTTCTTCTGAATATCCTCTAACAAACGTCCATACATCTCCCGCGAACCTGGGTGCTTCGTTCGCACGGTAAACATTTCAGAGCTTCCAATAATAATGAGCAGTTCACGCGCTCGCGATAACGCCACATTTAGTCTTCTGTAATCACGTGCAAACCCGATGTCGCCGCCCTTTTCTCCATGATTTCGTACGAAGCTTAAAATAATGATATCCATTTCCATTCCTTGAAACTTATCTACGGATCCTGTTCGGCAATGCAAATGCTGTGGCACTAACTCCTGCTGGATTAAGCGATCAATACGCTTCACCTGTTCCCCGTAAAAACTAATGACGCCGACACTTTTTTTGTCTTCTGGCTTCATCTTGCCTTCATTTTTAACTTTAGCGGTAGCTTGTTCCAAATCGACGAGCAGATTTTTGACCATCGTCAACTCCGCCTCGTTAAACCGACTTGTTCCGCCCTTCACCTTCTCCTCAAAATACGCCGGTTTATTGGGCATATCAAACCAAAGAAGATGGTCTTTCCGTTTAATATAAGGAGAATCAATCATATGATCACGTACCGTATCAGAATCTGTCAGTCCACATTGCAAACGGTAATCCCCTTCTTCATAAAAAGGTGTAATCGTCTGCATAATGCTCTCATGCATGCGATACTGGATGCCAAGCATCGTCTTATTTTGCTTCGGCAATGTTCTAAAAAGACGCTCGAATAACGATTCATTCAGCAATTTTTCAAATTCCTTCTTATCTTCCTGAACATCGATTTCCTCGAGAAATTCCTCAAGCGTTTCTTGACCAACAAGTGGCGGAAGCTGATGATGGTCCCCCACTAAAATAATCTTTTTGCCTTTTAACATCGGCAATAACAATTCAGGAGGTGTTGCTTTTGACACTTCGTCAATAATGACGACATCGAAGGTTGGGTATTCTTCCATGAAGTCACGTCTAGCTGATGCCACGCAGGTTGTACCAATGACATTGGCGTGTTTGACATACAGTTTTCGGATTTCATCTAAATCATAGTCATTTGCTTCTGTCAGCAAGGATAGCCATTGTCGTTGCAGCGTTTGCGTAATTGGCAGACGGCGTTGTTCTTTTGTCAAATCCTTTAATTCTTCCTGTAATGCTTCTAGGATAGCAACGACTTGGCGCTGCTCAACCTCTGGCTGCTCCATCAAGATGTCTGCTAACACGGCCAGTCGCTGTTGCAATGCCACTATTTTTTCACCTAAGCTGAGTTGCTCTTCTGCTAATGCTTGTAACGCCGAAGCATTGCTTGCCTGTTCTTCGGTAGTTAACCGCGCCACAGTCAGTTGCTGCTTTAGCTCAGATTCGATGGTTTCTAATGATGCCTTCGTTTGTTGGTAAGCAGCATATACTTGTTCTATGTCAGCCAATTGTGCAGTCATGTCACTCAACATGGTTGTTTCATCGACAGTACCAAGCTGCTCCAACAGTTTCAAGCTCGTTTGCCGCAGATTCGTTAGCTCTAGTTGAAGAGTGTCACATTGCTGTCGTATGACCACTGAATTTTGTTCAGTTGTTTCAACCGTTTGCTGCAAAGAATAAATTACTTCCTGACGAATAGCAGTAAATAACGTTTTCGATTGACTAAGTAGCCCATTTTGCTTTTCAAAGCCTGCCAATTGCATTGCGGTGAAGCTTTTTTGGTGACGCAACATATGTAGAGCAATCGCAATTTTTTCAAGGTTTTCATACTTTTCAGCTGAATAGCTTTTAATTGCTAGGCTCTGCTTTGTCGTCGATGCGACAAGGAAGCGCGCGATATTATCAACCAACCCATTGATTTCTGCTACTGTTGTGTACGAACGACGAACTGTTTTCTCACCTGAATGCTTCAAAAATCCATGTTCTCTCAATAATTCTTCCAGCATCTGAATGGCAGTAGCTAGCCTTGCTGCCAGTTCCGTCCATTCTGCATAGCCATCAATCGATTGACTCGCAGCGATATCGCCAAGCAATCGATTTAAATCAGTTATTTTTGGCTTGGTTCCGGATGGCAAGCTCCCCCCTGCCTCAGCTAACCGTTTTTCTAACAGATCTAGCTCCATGACCCCTTCGAGTTCATTGACCAAATGCTGGAGATCGTCTATTTTTTGGCGCTTCACCGCAAGCTCTTGTTGAGCCACCGCAAGTGACTGCTCGGTTTCATCAATTTTTTGCACCGTTTGCCGATAGTCGATGTCACCACGTAGCTTCACTAGTCGTTGTTGTAACTTGTCGATTTGTTCAGTAGATTGCATCCCACTGCGTTGTGATTGCAAATGTAGCTCCAGCCGCCCGATTTCAGTCGCTACCTCGTCACTTAAGGTTTGCAATGTGGATTGACGTTGTAACAAGCCTTCACGCTCTGTTGTAATAACATCCGTCCTTGTTGCCTGCTCGTTAATCTGATCAGTAAGTGTAAGCTGTTCAACTTCAGCTACCTGCTTCACCCGTATCTTTTCCGATAGCGCAACTAATTGCTTTTGCAATTCCGCTTGTTCGACCTCGCCATGTTCGATATCCTCTATCAGCTGCGCTTCCCTTTCGCTATGCGCACGCAGTTGTTCATTGACCGCAGCCAAGGTCTGGTTTTTCCAATTAAGTGCCACGTTTTCTTCGATGAACTTCTTGCCTTCTTCTTCTATACTTTCAGTTCTACCATAGCGTAAAATCCGAATGTCTTGGTGCGACAATAAGCGACCAAGTGCATTATCGACGGCTAAATTCGCTTGTGAGGCGACCAATGTGCGGAGCCCAGCCTTGACATTTTGATGACAAATTTCAGAAATCACGGTTGTTTTCCCTGTTCCAGGAGGCCCCTGAATCACATATAAATCATGCGAGGTCATAGCCCCAGTGACAGCTTCCCTTTGAAATTTATTTAATTCATTATGAAATTCAAGCTGCTGCTGTTGCTTTGCGATACGGACAGTTGGTCGCTCTTCAAATAAAACCTTTTCCAAATTGGCGTTGGCAGCCAGTCCATCCTGCAAATCCTTAAAGCCTTTGCGCAGTCGTCTCACTTGACTTAATTCCAAAAAGTTACTAAATGTTACTTCCTTAAATGATTGTGGCTGCCACTTATGTTGCCGTGCCAACTCTCTATAGTGACGATTCAGTTCAATCTCGACTAGACTTTTTGAACGATTGGCATTCAGCACACTTCCGATATCCTGTGAAGTCCCTGCCATCTTAGCGCTGAAGCCTTTAATGGCCTGCCAATCGGGGCCGTTTAAGTCATTGCATAGTAGACGAAGCTTACTGAAATCCTCACTAAAACTGGCACGCGAAAAAACCGATGTCACATCTGCAACATCTGCATTGCGTTCTTGTATGCGCAAATAGCCTTCCCAGCTAGAAATTCTTTTCTTCACATAATCAGAGCGTTCTTCTGCAATCGGTAGTTCCCGAAGACTCGTATACAAGTCGACAGGCATCGTAGCCCCCGTATTACGGCCAAGTTGGAACTTCAACCGGGTAGGCAAACGACGATTGGTGCGGACGACCTCTTTCCGACCTCTCACATGAAAACCAGTAGCCAAAAAACCATCATGCTGATAGACACATTCCATGACAACAACCTTGCCCTGCAGGCGCTTCGCTAGCACTTCATTCGTTTCGTTATCAAAGAAAAATGAAAAGGACATATTGCCTTGTTTATTATTTGGGCGTTTTTCAATATAGATGTCAAAAGCATCCTGTAACGCAAAAAAAGCATGTTCCCCTGTTACAATTTGCGCCATTCCTTTACGCGCGTTCTCTGTTATGCCGAGGCCGCAGCGCAACACTTGTTGTTTAGTTAATTGTCGAGTCACAGGAATGCCTTCTTTCTATAACGAACAGAAGTCAGCCTCCCTTTACATATGAGATGACTGACTCTGCATTATTATCGTTTCGTCTATACAAGCTGATGTTCTCATTATAGTGTATTTCGAGAGGAATGTCCCGTGATTTTGGATTCCTTGCATGGTATGATTACAAATGGATTATTAACTACTCAACTAGGAGCGGACATTTTGGATAAAAAACAACAGCAGCAAATGACATACTATTATAATAAGTTTACAGATAGAACTTTTGACGAAAAAGATCTGTTTAGTTTTTTAATGACCGTTAAAAACGATGTGCATGACAATAAAGTGATGGAAGAGCTAAGTGATTTTCTACTCCAACGAGAAAATAACACAGGCTACGTCAAGGACTATCTTGAGGAATGCAAGCAAATTATTACTCACTTAGAAAAGTCAAAGAACAGGAAAAAGATTGAGGAGCTGTTTTCATTTAAAGAAATCCGAAATGGCTTTAACGCGCTATTCAGTAGCTATGGTTTTGATAAACTATCAAATGAAATTATTAACGATTTCATTTTATGTATGATCTCTTTATTGCAAAGTGTAGCATTGCTATCTGGGTCGCTGAAGAAGGAAGTCGGACATTTAAGTTTTGCAGCTTCTAGCAAGGAAATATTTTTAATGGGCAATATGAAAACGCTGAGCAATGGTCGCTACATTCCCGTGACGTTTCCCGTATTATCTGTAAGAAATATATACGAAAAAATAACGCCACAGGATAGCAATGATACACCCTACCTTTTTAATGACGAGCTTATCGAAGTTGTCAATATAGACGGAGCGTTAGTCATCACGTTTCCTGAAATCAAATGAGGATAAAAAACCAGCCTTTTTCAACTAGGCTGGTTTTTATTTTATTCGGTAACTATTTGAGTCCATTTCAAAATAGAGCTGCTAACAATCCTAAAATACGAACAAGGTTGATTTCCGCTTCAGTCGGACGCTTTCCGCGGGCATGGCTTGAGCCAATCGAACAGCGTAGGGTTCGATTTGCCGTATTTCTGCGTTCTTTGCGGAAATTAAGGCATCTGCTCTCCTGCTCTCAACGCTTCGCTTTTGTTCGCAAAAGCCGTTCTTCGTAACGGCTTTCGCAGGAGTCGCCGACTTGCGCTTCAATCAACGAGAGTAGAGTGTCAAATTGGCGAACTTTTAAAAAAGAAATTATATAATCATTCGTCTTTTTTTATCAAAATAAGTAGTTATGAAATTGATTCATTTAGTAATATATTTTCATGTACTCGGAATAAATCAAAAAGTTTTTCTTTATTCTTAGTAAACAACTATGTATAATAAATATTAAAGAGAAAGGAGAATTTATTTGACGATTCCTAAGCCACTTGTCCAATTAAATCAGGCTTTTATCCTAACGACTGTATTGTTAGGTCTCTTCATACATCCAAGCATCCTACTCCTACCATTTTTAATAGGCGTTTACACATTAGTAACAAAACAAAATCCAATCATATTACTGGGGAAACGATTTTTGCGCAACCCCGCAAATACGTACCACCAAGAAGATAAAGCACAGCAAATTTTCAACCAATGGATCGCCACAATTTGTATTGGTTTATCGTTACTATTCTTTTCATTCAACCTTCCAACGATAGCCTTCATTTTTGGCTTCATGGTTATCGCAGCTTCCGGCATCGCTTTAATGGGCTATTGTATCGGCTGCACAATTCGTTACCGCTATATGATGTGGCGCAGTCACCGAGCATAAGAAAAGAACCAAGCTCCGAAACCATTCACTACGTTTCGGACTTGGTTCTTTTCACTATTTTGTGCTGTTCTTTTCGTTTTTTGCGACCTTATCTGCTTTTTTATATTCTTCTTGGTAAAGTACTTCTTGCGTTGAAGACAATCCATTATTCTTAGTAGTTAATTGCACATGTGGAGGTTTTTTCTCGCTCATACATACACGCTCCTCTCAGCATTTTTTGCTATTCAGCCCTACAATCGCTTTGCAGATAAAACCTATTTAGTATTTTTCTTTTTAGCTGCATTTTCTAATTTACTTTTTGGTGACTCCACAAATTCCGTATCTGTATATCCTTGCGGTGTTACACTAATCGCTTTCTTGCCTTTATTAGCATTATTATTTTTCGTCATGTGTTTCACCTCCATGTAGACATTTCAATTCACATTGTAGTATGTCCAAATCGAGTAAAGACACTCTTCTATTTTTTATTTCAACTTAGCTATTTCTTCTTGCGTCAATGGCCGCCACTCACCAAGCGCTAACGTACCAAGTGAAAGATCTTTAATTCTCACACGCTGCAACTGCGTGACCGTATATTGAAAACGTCGACACATACGACGAATTTGTCGATTTAGTCCTTGCGATAACGTAATTTTAAAACAATAATCATCTAGTTGAACAACTCGGCAAGGCTTCGTTTTAACATTCCCCTTTTTTCTAGGATTGTAAATGTCAACGCCACTCGCCATATCCTCTATAAATTCAGCTGTTATTTTTTTATCGACCGTCACAATATAATCTTTTTCATGCTCATTTTCTTCCTTTAACAGCTCATTGACAATACTGCCGTCATTCGTCAGTAAAATTAACCCTTCCGATTGCTTATCAAGTCGTCCGACTGGAAAAATACGTTCTGGGTAATTAACAAAGTCAATAATATTCCCTTCAATTCCACTCGCCGCCGTACAAGTTACACCAGGTGGCTTATTGAGCATAAGATAAACATCATTTACTTTCGCTTTAATAAGCTGCCCATCCACCTCAACGCGATCTCCTTCACTCATCACATGTCCAAGTGAAATTTGGTTGCCGTTCACCGTTACTTTTCCCTCTTTAATTAGCTTATCCACCTTGCGCCTTGAACAAAATCCCGATGCACTAATAAATTGATTCAATCGCATAACTTTTCCTCCATTTATTGCATAAATGATAAAACCACTATACCTTTACATTTGGTGTAGTGGCTTGATTTACTATATTCTTTTCTCTATTCGTAAAATCCAATTCGATAATAATGGAAAATACGTTTTGATATTCATGTGGATTTTAATCGCTACTTCCTCATTATATGTATGTACAGTTAGGTTTCTATCGTTCACCATTTGTAATGCAAGAATCGTTTCTTCATCATCAAATAGCGTTATTTCCCGACAGCTTCGAATGACACCTTTTGGTGAGCCAATATCAATGCCCTCCATATCATACAAATATTGTTTGGCGGCTTTCCAAGATGCCTCAAATGTGAATTCAAATCGTTGAATTAGCGCATCTCGTTCTACATCGTTCGGTTGTTCAATCATAACAAGTTTCTGAAAGGAAGCTAATACTTTTTTGGCAGATACTATTCGTTCTTGTAGTCTTTCCAAACGACTCCCTCACTTTTCACATTTTGAATTAAAGCCGAACTTGCGTCTTCAAGATTAACAATATCTACATTGTATGGAATAATGGATTCTTCAATCCAATCATGTAACTCCAACCACTTAGAAGGGGAAAGCTGATAATAAGATTCCACAGCTATATCGATGTCTGAGCTTTGCTTTTCTTCATTTCTAGCCCATGAACCAAACAAGTATACTTTCACATCTTCATTGAACAAAGTTTGATTGATAATATTTTTCAATTCGTTCAAAATTTGTCCTCGTAACTCCAGATGTGTAGCCATTCTTTTCCTCTCCCTTTTCATTTATCATAGCATAGTTCCTCATTGGAACATCAAAAATCGTCAATCCAACGTACGATTCCCCTTGCACCATAAAACAATAAGCGAAATGGCAAAAATAATAATTCGGGTATCCAAAATACAATATCAAAAAAGAAATCTACTATTGAATAGGGTTCATTATCGTTCTTCCTTTTCTTCTTCCGCCGCAATGTTAACAAAAGATCATCATCGCCTTTCATTTCGAATAAAATGATTTCCAATTCAAGAGCCCAAACAACGTGTTGGAATCCATCCTATCTCTCCGTTAGCTCTCTTAATAAGCGTATAGCCTTCGCATGTGTCATCGACGATAAACACATTCTCCCCTTTTTTTACCGATAAAAAGGTTGTACTTAGGTCATCCTTGCAGTGTGGTTGCTTATCTTCAATAACTAGATATTCGTTTTTGATCCATTGTTGAATACCAAGTTGACTATTTTCGCAAAGTGTAAAGAACTCTTCTTGTTTTATGATTGTCATTTGGTAGTTCGGATAGGTAACGGTTCCAACTCTTTTCGTTGAATCCACATGATCATTTTGCACTATCATTTCATGCGTTAACTCGTCAACATATGTAAATGAATAGGTGTCATTTTCAATAATTAAAGCATTAAGCTGACCCTCTACTTTTATTTGGTTTCCCCCATCTAATGCAATCACATTTTTTTCTAGATCAATTAACGGATTATGTGAACTAATTTGTTTAGCTCTATAATTAACGACTGGCCAATGTCCTACAATGACTGCTTTATTTTCCTGATGCCCTTTTTCATAAAATGCTGGCACAGATAAAGCAAATTGTTCATCCGTTAACTTCCAGTCTTTCCTATTTTCAATTCCTGCATGAATGATAATAAAATCATCAGTTTCAAATGCAATCGGGAGTGCCTCAAGCCAATCCAGTACCTCTGAAAAATGTTGTCTGTAGAAAAGTGCTAACGCTTCTAAGTCAGGGAAATCATCAAGAGATTTGGCATATCGCGAAAGCATCTCATTTAAAACAGAATCCTTTCGTCTGTTCATATATGAAATAATTCCTTCATCTCCACTGTATACATGCCTAAATACAACATCACAATTTCCTTTTGTAATAAAGACATTAGTCGATTTTTCGGACATGCTACGCACATAGTCAATTACTTCTAAACTCGTAGATCCTTTTTCGCACAAATCTCCATTAATGAATAGATAGTCTTCAGGTGTATATTGTAATTTGTCTAGTAATCTCTTAAAAAGCTGTAAATTTGCATGAATATCTGAAATCACAATCGAACGTTTTGTTTTATCTAAATCTAAGTATTTTACTTCAATCAAAAGATCATCCCCTGGGTAGTATTGCAAATTTCTAGGTTAACTATTAGCACTTTCATTTTATCCCATTAATACATAATAAGTCTAACAAAATTGAATATACAGAGTATCCAGTAATCCGAGACACTCGCAACTATGTGTATCTCGCAAAAAATTTCGTGTCTCTAAGTACTTGTTTTCTATCCATTCAAGACTATAATTCAATACATAAGATAAAATTATGAAGAGTGTGGAGATCATATGCGGACTTATAATGAGAGAATCAGTATTTATCACGGAATGGCGTCAACCATTGCATTAAACTTTTCGAATAACTTCTTCCCGATTTTTGCCATTACCATTTTAGGCGCAACAAATTACCAGGTTGGGCTTATCAGCTCCCTTCCCCCACTGATGGCATTGCTTATGACAATTCCGGCTGCTATTTTATTGAACAAAGCGCACGCGCAAAAAAAGCTCGTTGCAATGTCGGTATTGCTCGCGCGTTTGATGTTTTTATTAATTATTACGCTTGTTTATTTACCTTCTGCATCGCTTCAAGCCTGGGCTTTTCTTGTTGTGATTGCCCTGATGAGTATGCCCAATACCGTCGCAAATGTCGGCTGGCAAACGCTGATTGGTGGCTTAGTTAGTGACTCCAGGCGAGGCGCTTTTTTTAGTGATCGCAATAGAATGCTCACAATCGTTGGTCTTATTTCAACGCTGTTGATCGGGATTTTGATGAAGGATGCATCCGACAATGTCATTGCCTATCAAATTTTATTTGCCATTGCATTTTGTTTCGGATTACTAGAAGTCTTTTTATTGATGAAGCATGAGGAAGCGCCATTGAAAGTAGATGAGCCGATTGCAAAAAAGAAAGCGATGGATTGGTCTATTTTTCAGCATTCTCGCTATGTATCCTTTTTAATCGCTGCTCTTTTCTTCAATTTCACGTGGCAAATGGCATGGGGTATTTTTAATATTTACCATGTCCGCATTGTTGGCGCAACGATTTTTTGGATCAGCATGTTTTCCGTAGGGAGTATGCTCATGCAAATTTTGACTTTCCCACTATGGAAGAAATGGGCGGAACAAAGATCCAATATCCAAGTTTTCGTGTGGGCAGCTATTGGTATGGCAACGACACCCTTCTTGACGATATTGTCTACAAACTTGTATTATTTAACACTTGTCCAAACGACTTCAGGCTTTTTCTTATCAGGCACTGTGCTCATATTATTCAATTTACTACTCGAACAATCGCCAGAAGCCACACGGACGTATTGCATTACAACCTATAATGTCTTACTTGCAGTAATGGCTTTTATTGCACCACAAATTGGGATTTGGTTGCTAGAAATGTGGGGTGTTGAAATAGCGATGACCATTAATTCCGGATTACGTTTCCTCAGTGCCGTCCTATTTTTTATTGTATATATTCGATACGCGAGGGATTCTAAAGTGTCGATTAAATTATAGGATTAAGCCGGCTGTACGATATACAATGATGACCATTTTCTTAACTGAATAAACTCATGATGAAATGAAAAAAAGAGCAAGGTCAATTACGACTTTGCTCTTTTTACTTACCATTTATTCCACATCTGTTGATTAACCAAAAAATAACTTAATCAAAAACTAGGTACTCTGTGTAAATTTTTCTTTTTGTCTCGCTCTGGATTGAACGACTTCTATACAATAGCCGTGATATTTTATGTATAGGGATGCGACTACGTCGCACCCCTATACATTTCTTCGGTAATCGTATGGTGGTCGTTCATCCGTCACTCTACAAAAACGCAGATACACAAAGTGCTAATGCTTTTGAGGACGAGGGAACAGAGGGTTTCTTAACTGGAGAGGGCCGCCAAAGATACAATTTTGGCGGCTAAAGCTTTTACCATGGTCTTTTCCACTGTTATTTTAGGTAGTGTCAATTTCTGATAAAACTTGCTAAAAGTAAAGTGAGAATACCTTGTACAACGTGCAAGAGTGCCCGAAATTTTATCTTCGGGCACTTACAGACTCTATAGAAAGTCATCTATTCTTTTCTTCCTAAACAATTGCATTTTCCCCTTAAACAGTGTAGGTACGCGACAGGCAACTATTCACAACAGGATGACCGAAAATAATGTATCTAGAAATGACTTCGTCATTTCTAGATACATTAACCTCCTTGGTAATGATGTCGTGAATAGTTAACCGAGAGCGAACCGGAAGCGATTTAGTGAAAAAAGTGATTTTTAAGCCTTTATTTACCTGTGATTTATGCAAGTAAATAGTTAATCAACAGACATGCATTTATTCAACTCATGAAATAGGTTACTAGTATACCGAGAATGAGTCCAACTAAGATGGCTACACCGTATAATAATACTCGCTTCAATGCTTCATCCTTTCTATTAGCTTTTACCTCTAGTTTATGGATGAAGTTTGAAACATATTCGATACGAGAATGAAGTATACCAGCGTCTCTTTGCTTTTCGAATTGTTATAGACGCTGGCATCCTTCACTATATTTATTTAGTCATCCCATCTAAGCATAGTTCTTATTTTGAAGGGCAATAGATGCCTAATCCAATGTTTAAGATGCAATCCTCAAATCATTCGCTCCAACCGATCCCCAAATTAGTTCTACCCATTCCGGGTGGTCAATGAACGGATTACGGTTTCCTTGCCATTCCTGGATGGCATTATTTCGATTTCGTTCGAATTCATCAACGGGATCCTGCATATGCCATTCTAAAAGAACGGAGAGCTTTCCGTGATAGGGTGCAGAACCGTTGTTGAGCTTTTCATTTAATTCAAGATCTACACTGTCGCCTTGCTCATAGCGTATTGCCATGTAAAACAGGATTCTGGCGACATCGCCTTTCACTCGATCGGGCGGCTCCCAAGAGTTCGCTGTTTTGAAGCATCCGTCACATCCTTTGACAGCACTGCCTCCGTTATCAAAATCCAAGTTTCCTCTGGCGCTATTCACTTGGACATCTGTCGGACGTAGGTGATGGATATCGGTGCCTGGTCCTTTACTTGTGCCGAAGTCACCATGCGATTTTGCCCACGTGTGTTCGCGGTTCCAGTCGCCTACGTTGCCGCCATTACGGGATTTAGAGCGCGAGTCTCCGGAATAAAACAAAATGACATTGTCTGGATTGTTCGGATCTTCATCGGTTTTCTTCAACGCATCCCATACTTCAGCATAGGAAAGTTGCTTGTGATCTGAAATAATTTCATGAAGAGCGGCTTTCAACTGCTGCCCTTCTTTGCCGATTGCATTTTTGTAATAGCCGTCAGCAGGAATTTCTGCTGCTGTTACATTGACAGTGAAGCTTGTTGTGACCGTTTTTTTACCGTCGGTTGCCGTGACACCGACAATGTGGCTTCCTTCTTCAAGCGTAAGTGTCAGAACGCCGGTAGTTGGATGAATCGTGCCCTTTGTCGCGGTGTACGTCAGCTGATCTCCATCCGGATCAGAGAAGTGCTCAGCCAAATGGACTGAGACGGTCTCCCCTTCCTTCACTGTTTTATTCGAGATTGCTTTTGTTACGACAGGTGCTTTGTTTTCCTTTACCGTAGGAACACCGATTCGTTTCCCATTTGAACTGTAAAACTCGATTGCATCCGATTTGGCACCATTGATAAATTCGATTTTTTGAATATTTTCAGCGCCTCGAATTTGAAGCTCATGCGGACCATCAACAATGACATCGCCCATGACGGTGCCTTTCATATCAACGATTAACCCTTTTTTCTTCGGCTGAAGGATTACTTTATTCGTCTTGAAGCCTTCACCGCTTAGTTCCGCATAATCGCCTTTCAACAGAACGCCTTCCGTCAAGTGAGAATTCGCATCCATCTTCACAGCAACAGTCGGTTCAGCAATGTTCAACTTCTTCTTTTGATAATTAACTAAATCATACACTTTTTTCACTGGGATCGGTTCCCAAACGACAGGTGCTTCAAATCCGATTTGGACAAGGACCGGATCATGGTCGCTTGCACGACCAGCCATGTCTGTAAAGTCCGCATTGATATGAAGAATGTCGATTTCCGCTTGATCGACTAAGTGATTGGACACTAATATGTGATCTAACACTTGTGAATTCCCTTGGTACAAATATGTGTAACGATCTGCAGTTTCCACGTGGTTGATCATATTCGTCATGAGATCGCCCTCGTGAATCTTCAAGCTGTCGGAAAACTGGAAGTCGTTGAAGTCACCTACAGAGACGACATTCGCTTCTGGATTTTTCATTTTCACATCTGCAATAAAATCATAGACGATTGCCGCGATTTTATGACGCTGGACCTCACTACCATATACAGGTGGTTGTGTCGAACCGAATAATGGCGTATCGCCTGATTTCGAATTCCAATGGTTCGCAATAACAATCACACTTTCGCCTTGGAAATCGAATTGTGCTGCCAATGGTTTACGGCTACTATTAAATGCCGAATTGTTTGGATCGATACGTCCTGGATTATGTGATAGCTTTCCATTTTCATAACCAACAGCCGTTGTTGCATCTCCTTGCGGGATCCCTTCCGTTAACGTCACGCGTTGCGGATTATACAGGAATCCGACACGGATATTCGCATTCGGCGCTCCGCCGTCTTGATTGTTCACAGGGTCGATATTTACATACTCATAGTGCACACCGCCTGCTTTTACAATTTCAGCAATCAAACGATCATAGCTTTCATTTGCCTTGGAATCGCCAGCATCTTCACCATTATTGTCTTGGACTTCCGTCACACCTACAATATCGGGACTTTGCATATCTTGGGCAAACGCTCTCGCTAACTTACGTGCTTTGTCAGCTGACGAAGACTTTGTATTGTTTGAGAAGTTTTCCAAGTTGTACGAAGCAATCGTCAACTTATCATCCTTTTTAACAATCGTTGTTTTCTCGGGTGTTGCATTGCCTTTTACATGTGCCCTCTGCATTTCATCTAATGACACATAGATTTTATAGTTCTGGAATGAATAACCGACTACTCCTGTAATCGGACCCTTGAATGTATCACCTGTTGCCACCTCGAAATCTCGAGCTGGAGCGTTCGGCTCTAAACGGAACTGCACACGATTCGCATTTTGGTTATCTTGTTCTAGCAATAGACCACCATGCAATGTGTTCGTCCTCGCAGATTCAAGTACTGTAATCAAATCACCATGCTCTTGTGGAGATACAGCCTTCACATTCCCCACTTTGACGCGCATACCTTCTAAGCTCTCCCAAAAATCAATGGCATCGACTTCCGGATTAAATTCACTTAATTTATCACTATCAATATGTTCAGTTGGCACATTATTTTCATCGATGAGGATTGGTTCAGGTAATGTCACGCCTCTCTGAAGGACGGTAACCTTTCCGCCTTGATCATCACGGACATTGATTTGCGTCACCTTCATGTCTGTCTGTTGACGGTCCGCAAAGCCGTCAATGGCATATTCGCTCACTTTCCCCGTGACGGAAACTAAATCCCCCACTTGAATCGGCCAAGCATTTCGCCCACTGTAAAGGATAATCCCTTCCGAGGTATTCGGATTGTCATCGATCAAAGCATCAGGCGTTTGGATATGATAATACGTCGAGCCGCTTAGCGTAAATGAATACGTGACGACCCCTTCGATTCCTTCAATTGTTTGATTGTCAAATGGGGAGGCATGCCCTTCCCCTTGGATATCATGAATTTGAAGACTTTCAGTTATTAAATAAGCAAAAGTTTTCACATCACTTACTTGTCCGTCATTCGTTTTCACAACTGCTTTAAGTGTTGTATCTGCTATGATTTGAATCGACGCTTTGTAAGGTATACCGTTTTCAATTGGATCAGTTCCATCCAATGTGTAGAAAATTTCCGCGTTCGCAGTAGTTGTCGACAAAGTGACTGTCGTGCTACCTACAAACGTTCCGCCTGCTGGATTCGCGGAAACAGGCTGTACAATTGAACTGTCCACTACAATATCTTGCGATGAGCGTGGAATGAGTTGATAATCCTCATCAAATTGCTGCACAATGCCTACAATCGATTCGTATGTGGTACCGACAGCTAATCCAAGTTCATTGTTTTCATCACGGACGATAAATTCTGTTGTGCCGTCAGTCGCTGTGTAATTTGCCCAGCCTGCGCCCGCTTGCACGTCAGTCAATTCAATCCTTTGTGCAACGACGAGTTGGGATTCGTTTTCCTCCGCTACGCCAGCACCCGTTATCACTTTAGCAGATGGTGTGCCTACGTTTTCGGCTTTCTCCACAATCGTAGCACTATCCAATTGAAGCAATCCGCGATAATTGGCTAACGTACCTGTTAGCGTCACTTCATCGCCGATTGTTGCATTCAAACTAGTAGGACGCACCGCAATACCACCAGTAGCATCTTGCACAGAAATCGTATTTTTCAAGGTCGCGGCGACTAGTCCTTTAATTGTAACGGTTTCCCCTAGATTCAACGAACGCGCATCTGCGATTGAAATTACATCCATCGGCTCTTCGGGTACCTCGGGCTCTACAGGCGAACCTTCCATATCGTGAAACCCTAAATAATCAAACGTATCTTTCGGATAAACAATCCACTCAGCATCGCGATTGAAAGCATTATTCGGATTCGAATCGCCCGTGGTAACAGAGCCTTTCCGAACTAAAGTAACATCTGTCCCCCAGTTACTTCTCACCCCGACTTGTCCAAAGGAATCAACCACTTCACCTGACTTCTTCAGAACAATCGCATCATCGCCATTGAAATTAATGACATTGGCGTTTTCCAATTGCCCCTTACTTTTCAGTTCAGCGATTGCATCTCTGTGGTATAAAACATACGTATCTTCACTAGCCAACGTACCCGATAACGCTAATGTAGATGTAGCCGTCGTTGCCCCATTCGCATAGAGCTCCAACGAATATCCGCTTAAATCTAGTGTTGCCCCCGAAGCATTATACAGCTCAAGCGCTTTGTTAAAGCTACTTCCCTCCACATATTCAGAAATCAGTAAGCCCGGGGAGGTTGTCGCTGCCTTAGACTCAGCTGGGAAAGATGGTACAAGTAAACTCGCTACTAAACTAATCGACAAAAAGGTGTTGAAAGGCTTTTTCCATTTTACTTTACGCATTGGATGAATTCTCCTTCCTGATTTTAAATAGCTTTAGTTCAGCAGTAGTAGAGAAAATCGCTCCCCTTCTAGCAATAGATTTTATAAAACAGGATCCTCTATTAATCGTATCACTGCAAATAGATGAAGACTATGAGACTTTTTGTAATATTTCGTAAGTATTTTGTAAATCTTTTGGCATGTTTGTTAAGCAAGGGAAGGATGTCATTAGTTGCAGGAGGTCAGAAAGCAGATGTGATTATTCATCATAAACAAAAAATCAGCCATCTGCGCACATGACTGATTTTGCTCTTCCTTTATTAAATTTGCACAGGTAGATAAAAATATAAAGAGGCTCTTATATTTCAATAATGAGCGGAAGAATCATCGGTCTTCTTTTTGTTCGCGTATACAGAAGTGTTTCAACTGACTTTTTTATATGCTGTTTAAGATTAATTCTTTGGTTTTTACTGGCACCTTGCAACTTGTTAATGGTTGTACTAACTAATTCATTAACCTCACGCAACAAGGCTTCCGAATCACTGCCGTACACGAAACCACGAGTTATTGCATCTGGATCAGAAATGAGCTGGCCATCCGTTTTATTCAACGTAATGACAATCACTAGCATTCCCTCTTCAGATAGCAGTTTTCGATCACGTAATATGATATTTCCAACATCTCCAATACCCATGCCGTCTACGAAAATATTCCCCGATTGGATTTTCCTTGTTTGACGAGCCGCTTGACTCGTAATATCAACGACATCCCCATTATTTATAATGAAAATATTTTCACTTTGCACACCAACAGATTCGGCTAATAGACGATGCTGATACAGCATTCTAAATTCACCGTGAATGGGAATGAAATATTTCGGTTTCATGAGGGTTAACATAAGCTTCAGTTCTTCCTGACAGGCATGCCCTGAAACATGCATACCTGTAACTGCTCCTGATCCATAAATCACTTTGGCTCCGAGGGAAAATAAATTATCGATGATGCGTGCCACACTTTTTTCATTCCCTGGAATTGGTGAGGAGGCGAATATGACTGTATCTTCAGGATGGACTTCTACCTCCCGAAAATTTGAACTCGACAATCGAGATAGAGCAGCCATTGGCTCTCCTTGACTTCCCGTGCAAAGTATCGCAACCTTCTCCGGGTCCATCCCCTTAATTTCATTCTTCTCGATTAACATCCCTTCTGGAATCTTCAAATAGCCGAGTTCCGATGCAACCACGACGACATTCACCATACTGCGACCAAGTAAGGCCAACTTACGATTTGTTTTTTGTGCAGCATCTACGATTTGCTGGACACGATGGACGTTCGAAGCGAAAGTGGAAATGAATATTTTGCGACTCGCTTGTCGGAAGGCTTCTTCAATATGTCCACCAACAAGGCGTTCAGACGGATTAAAACCCGGACGCTCCGCATTGGTGCTCTCCGATAATAACAGTAATACTCCCTTATGACCGATTTCAGCCATTTTATGAATATCCGGATAATCATTATTCACTGGTGTTAAATCGAATTTAAAATCACCAGTATGGACAACTACTCCCTCAGGTGTATGAAATACAATGCCTAGACAATCAGGAATACTATGATTTGTTTTGAAAAATGTTACTCCCACCATTCCAAAATCCAAATCAGAATCAGCAGTTATTAGGACTAGCTCGGTTGTCCTTAGAAGACCATGCTCCTTTAGACGAAGCTGAATTAAACCTAAAGTTAATCGCGTCGCATAAACCGGTATATTTATTTGTTTTAATAAGTATGGAATACCTCCAATATGATCCTCATGTCCATGCGTAACGATTAATCCTCGAATTTTATCTTTATTTTGTAGTAAATACGAAATATCCTGGATAATCAAATCGATTCCCAACAGACTTTCGTCAGGAAACTTAGATCCACAGTCGATCACCACAATATCGTCCTCATACTGTAAAACATACATATTCTTGCCGATTTCATTAATACCACCTAATGCAAAAACGGATAATGTATTGTCAGTTTTAGTCAACTATAAAATCCCCCTACTTTGAAATAATACTCAAAGTATGCCCGTAAAGGATTTTTTTATGAAATTGAATTTGAAAAGGAATTAACACATTCCGTATATGTGTTAATTCCTTTTCAAATATCGTTTGTTATTCATGTGCTACAACTATTTCTAAATCTCCTTCAAGCTCATAGCTCTTAATCATCGCAGGTAAAATAAAGTTATCCCCTTTTTTTAGTGGGAATGAACGGCCGTCAATAGTGATTTCTCCCGTACCATTCACGATACTCACTAACAAATAATCCGCTTGCAATGGGGTCACTACCTTACCCTTCAACTTCCAATCGTAGACAGTAAAATACTGTTCTTTTACTAGCCGTGTAATGACTAAATCATCCATGCTCTCTTCAATTTTTTCGGGTGCTTGAGAAATATGTGGATAATTGGTCACTTCAATCGCAGGCTGAATATGTAGCCCACGCACGTGTCCCTCAGCATCCTTCCGGTCATAATCATAGACGCGGTAGGTAATATCTGAGCTTTGTTGGATTTCTAGAATAACAATCCCCTTACCAATCGCATGAATCGTTCCACTTGGAACATAAAAGAAATCTCCTTTTTTCACGGGAACGCTTTTGAGTAAATCAGTCCACTCCCCTGCATCTACGCGACTCTTAAAATCTTCTTGCGTGTCGGCACGATGGCCAAAAATAATTTCACTGTCTGGCTCACAATCTAACACATACCAGCATTCCGTCTTGCCATACGGTTCATTTTCTACTTTTCTAGCATACGCATCGTTCGGGTGAACTTGTACAGACAAATTATCATTTGCATCCAATATTTTCACTAATAAGGGAAAGTCACCATCCGTCATTTCTTTACCAAATAATGATGGGTGTTCTTGCCATGCCTGCGCTAAGTTTTGCCCCTGTAACGGACCATTGAGGATCATAGATGGACCATTTTTATGAGCTGAAATCACCCACGCCTCACCCGTTAATTCATTTGGAATGGCATAGCCAAACAATGTTTGCAGTTTATCTCCACCCCAAATACGTTCTTGAAATACTGGTTTTAAAAAAATGGGTTCTTGATACATCTTGAATTCCTCCATTTATTTTATAATGTCAATAAAATGCTTTAAGATCCTAGCGGTTAACCCCCAGATGGTATACTGCTCATAGTCAAAAAACCACTCTTCCATGCCAATGCTTCTCCATTGATACTGGGCACCATTTGCGATTTTATCGAAAGGAAAGTTCGATGCGGGCGTTGCTTGAACAGCAACGACATGCATATACGGTTCATAATTCAAAAGCCATTGAATCGGTACAGTAAATACCTCTTCCACTTCTTCAGTGTTGTAAGAATGAATAATCTCACTGTAGTCAATGGTTGCTACAAATGGGTACACAACAAATGCAGGCGAAGCAATATACGGACTTAATTGTCTAATGACTGTAACCGTTTTTGGATCGACACCTAACTCTTCATGCGTTTCTCGCAATGCCGCCGCCAATGGTGTTGGGTCTGCGACGTCGATTCGACCGCCCGGAAAACTAATATCCCCTGGCTGTCTTCGCATCGTGAATGAACGAACTTCGAAAAGGACATGCCATTCTCCATCTACTTGCACTAATGGGATGATCACAGCCGAACGAAAGGCTGTTTCCTCCCCAATAAAATGAAATTGATTTTCTTTTAACTGCTTCAGTTTATCTAGGAACACAGAAATCCCCTCACTTTAACGGTTGTACTCCTATTATCCTATCACTTAACTGATAGATGAAGAAAGGATTATTATTATTACTATTTCTATCACCACTCGAGTGAATCAATTTCATAATTACTTATTTCATATAAAGAGTCGAACAATTTAAATTATTTGTCAATTCATTGTTCATCAATGTAACGGGCTACTATCGTTGATTGAAGCGAAAGGTGGCGACTCCTGCGAAAGCCGTTACGTAGAACGGCTTTTGCGAACAAAAGCGAAGCGTTGAGAGTAGGATGCCTTAATTTCCGCAAAGAACGCAGAAATACGGCAAATCGAACCCGACGCTGTTCGATTGGCTGAAGCCGTGCCCGCGGAAAGTGTCCACCTGAAGCGGAAATCAACATTGTTCGGATTTTATGTTAAATAGTTCTATTATGAAATTGATTCGAGCCAATGCTTATTTTTAGATGTAAACATAAAATCGCTTTAAGGATTTATAATACCTACCAATTTCGCGGACGTTGTGTATTGCAAGACAGCCATTTATACTATATTTTAGTACTATTTTTAAATTGTTGGGAGGTGGAAGTATGAAACTAGGGGCGTTTTCGATAAGTCTTAGTGTAAAAGATATTCACAAATCAAAATTATTTTATGAAGACCTAGGATTCCAAATTTTCGGAGGCGATATTAACCAGAACTGGCTTATTATGAAGAATGAGAGTTCCATAATTGGACTATTCCAAGGCATGTTTGATAAGAACATTCTGACCTTTAATCCAGGATGGGATGAAAATGCTAAAAACCTCGATTCGTTTACCGACATTCGAGAACTACAAAAACATCTTAAGGAAAAAGGTGTGAAAATGTTAACTGAAGCGGATGAGTCAGGCGAAGGGCCTGCGAGTTTTACAATTGAAGATCCAGATGGTAATCCCATTCTTGTAGACCAACATATATAAAAAGTATCGTTCTTTTCATAGCATTTCAATGGATCCCCTACCTGAAAATAAAATTAGGCCACCGAACACCCATAAAATATGGTGTCAGGTAGCCTACTTTTATTTAGGATTCATTCAAACTGACGTAAAAATGCTATAAGATCTTGATGATTCTCTGGCGTGACACCGTGGCCGTCATTGTACGACTTAAAGGTCACATTCGCATCTAGCGATTCGAAGTATTCCTTACTTTCTCTTCCCCAATGCGGCGGAATAATATAATCATACTCCCCGTGCGAAATAAAGATGTTCAAGTGATCGACTGGCTGCTTCGCATAATCGATCTTCACAAAGTCTGGTATATAGCCACTAAGCGCTACAACGCCACGAATCATATTGTCCATCGTTAACGCTAAAGACTGCGCAAGTATTGCTCCCTGACTAAATCCAAGCAAGTAAACACGTTTCTCATCAAGCTCAAATTCCTCAATCGCCTCATGAATAAAGGATTGGATATACGTAAGCACTTCATCAAATACAGGTCGAATTGGTTTACCTACCTCTTCAATCGTAAAATAAGAATAACCCGGTTTCGATACAATAGGACCACGCAAACTAAATATATGGTGGCTATCTTTAAAATCTTGGACAAGCTGTGGCAAATCCTCTTCGTTACTCCCCATGCCATGTAATAAGAAAATAGCTGGTTGTTTTCCAGACCCCGCCGTTGGTGCTGTATGTGTGAATGTAAATGGTGATTTCACCAGAAACACATCCTCTCCCATTAAAGTATGTCCATTTTATCATGAAATGAAGATATCTGGCTCTACTAACACTCCAATTAGATAGGAGTATTGAAATGTATAGTTACTTTCTGCAAGTATTACTATGAACAAGAATTTTAAAATTGAATCTGCAAATGTTTTAGTATTAAAAGCGAAGCGTCAGCTACATGAGTTAGCCTTTGACTGCTCCACCGGTCAAACCTGCGATAATGAAGCGCTGCATGATTAGTGCAATGACGAGTACAGGTAATGTGATGATGACAGATGCAGCCATTAAACCTCCCCAGTTGATTTCGGAATAGGAAAGGAAGTTAAATACCGCAATGGGTAGCGTTTTGGTTTTTTCTCCCGCAAGAATTAGCGAGAACATAAAATTATTCCACGAAAAAATAAAAGCCAGAATGGAGGACGTAATCATTCCAGGACCAGAAATGGGTAAAATCACGCGAAGAAAGGCGCCCGTAGTCGTACAACCATCGATTCTCGCTGATTCTTCCAGTTCCCCTGGCATACTTTCGAAGAAAGGGATCATTACCCAAATAATGAATGGCATCGTTACGAGCGTATGACTAAGCGTCAGCGCTGTATATGTATCGATGAGTTCTAGTCTTGAAAAAATGATAAACCAAGGAATCAAGAACGAAATTCCTGGAACAATTCGAGCAATCAAAATCAACAAACCCAGTCCATTTTGTTTATATTTTGCAATGGCATAGGCGGCCGGTAATCCAAGTAACAGACCTAAAAAGGTAGATGCCACCGCTATCAGAAACGAGTTAACGATGAAATCCATGAACGCGTATTTGGTAAATACGCTTATATAGTTATCAAAGTTTGGCGTAAAACCGAAGAGATTGGATGTATCCAAAATCTGTTGTTGGGTTTTAAAAGAAGCCAAAATCATCCAAAGAAAAGGCAAGATGAAGAGGATTAGAATGACGTAAATTGCTATATTCGTGGAAATCAATTTCATCGTGATTTTCTTCCGTTTATTCATAATGAAGCACCTGCCTTTTTACGTAAGGAGATCACCAAAATACTAAGAGAGAGAACAATCGCAAAAAATACCATCAATAAAGCGGATGCCTTCCCAATTTGGAAATATTGAAACCCTAACACATACCCGTAAATATTCAGCGTTTGGGATGAAGTACCTGGCCCTCCTTGCGTCGTCGCATAGATAATATCAAAGGTTTTCAATGCATCAATTAAACGAAGCAGTACAGCTGAGTAAATGGCGGGCTTCAAAAGTGGTAGCGTGATGTTCCAAAAAACCTGAAAGCTGCTGGCCCCATCCACAATGGCCGCTTCATAAGGGTCTTTAGGCAAGGAAACTAGACCTGCAAGGACAATGAGGGCAATCATCGGCGTCCATTCCCATACATCAATCAAGATTAAGGACGGAATCACAAGGTCAGGGGATGCAAGCCATTCCTGTGCCGGCAAACCGAGCGCCTGCAAAAAGATGTTCGCAACGCCAACATTGGGTTCATAAATCAAGACCCAAACTAAGCCAACAGCCACTGGGGTGGCAATCATCGGGAGTAGAAAAAGCGTCTTGACAAGTCCTTTACCGATAATATGTTTGTTCATCAATAGAGCTAGGAGAATCCCGAGCACCGTCTGCACCCCGACAGCAACAACGGTAAAATAAAACGTAATCCAAAGCGACTCACGAAACAGCTCGTCTTTAAAAAGTGACGTATAGTTTCCGAGTGCGACCCATAAAGGAGGCGTAATATTCGACATGCTCCATTCATGGAAGCTTAGCCAAAACGTGTAACCTATCGGAAAAATCATCATCAAGCCAACAAATAAAATCGCTGGCAAAGGGTAGATCCATTTCACGTTCTTGTCAATCCAGTACAACATTCAACTTCCCCCTTTCTTCGAAAGTCTATGTGGTAGATAAAAAGAGGAGGATGACTTTCAATTGGCAAGAAAGGAAAGATCCTTTGCCAATCGAAAATCATCTTCCACGTTGCAATTATTCTTTGTCTAAAATGGCTTGGAACGTCGCATTGGACTTCTCTGCAGCAGCTTTCACATCTTTACCTTCAATCGCTGCATTGATGACATCACCAATCGCATCGCGTGCTTCTCCTACATTAATGATGGCAGGACGATCATACGGCACCCCGTGCTTGTTGTTTTCAACTATCGCTTCCGTCAGGTCTTCCGGAAAATGGGCAACACCTTCCGGCATTTCCCAAACCGATGTCAAAGCTCCTGTGATTCCATCGGCTTGAAGATTCATCACGACGTCTTTACTTGTAACCCAATTCACAAACTGCCATGCCGCATCCTTCTTTTCAGAGTTGGCACCAATGGCGATAGCCCAAGCTGGTGGGGCTGCCACTTTATTTCCCGCGGGACCGGCTGGGAATGGGGCAAAACCAACTTGATCGGCTACTCCTGACTTCGAAGGATCCGTTGCATTCGTATAAAGAGCAGATGCATCTGTATAGAAAACAGCTTTTCCTTGCGTAAAGACAGCCATCGCTTCTGGCCAGCTCATATTTAATGTTCCTGGAGGACCATAATCTTTTAACAGCCCACCGTAATATTCAAAGGCTTGGATTGCTTCAGGTGTATTCAAAGTCGCTTGTCCATCCTTCATGAAATCAGCGCCATGGCTGTAAAGGAAGCTTGAGAACTGCGTGACCGCCGGAGAACGTTTCCCGCGTGCGACAAATCCATATAATCCGTTTTGAGGATCACTCAATTTTTCCGCCTGTTCTTTCAATTCATCCAACGTCTTTGGTGGTTGAAGACCTGCCTTTTCTAGGATGTCTTTACGGTAATATAAAACCGTCGATTCAGTTATAACTGGAAGCCCATATAGATTATCCCCATTTTTCACACTGCCAAGAGCAGACGGAACAAAATCATCCGTGGAATTCCCCTCTTGAGCAACATAGTCATTCAAAGAGGCAAAATACCCGTTTTTCTCAAACTGCTTCCCGTCTTGCAGCGGTCGGAACAGGACGACGTCTATACTCTTTGCGTTTGCCGCAAACTCAACAGAAGTCTTTTGGGAAAGCTGATCTTCGAAATAACTGTCTACTTTCACCGTAATGCCCGTTTCCTTTTCAAAATCAGGTAGTAGTGGCATAATGGCCTCAGTCCATGGATGATTGGCTGCAACCAATCTAATCGTTTGAGGCGCATTCTCAGGTGACTTTTCTCCAGCAGTCACTTCGTCTTCTTTTTGGTCACCACTACAAGCCGCAAGAACTGTGCTTAGCCCTATCAATGTCACTAACGAGAAACCGAGCTTTTGAAAACAACTCCATTTTTTCTTCATCATAATCCTCCTCACTATTTTTATAGGTAGACCTTTTCTTAAGACCCCCTTTCTAGCTTGACCACTTTTTAAAGATTGGTTTCCGAGAGGACGTCTGTCCAACATTCCTTTTTAGATACTATGTGTATCATTCATCAATTAGAATTCCTCACACCTTTTCGGTCCACTTGCTACGAACGGTAGCAGTCACTCAAACTTGCACGTTACTCAAAACAAACGAGGCTATTCCAATTTTTAAAAGATTATAGAATTCTCTGCATCATAAGTAGGCTAACTGTCGTCCTATAAGTAAGAACCTATGAAAAGCGAGTGAATGATATGAAAAAGAAGATAGTCATTGCTGGTGGAACGGGCTTTATCGGACAGTATTTTGAGGAGAAGTTTACGGATTTAGGCTACGAGGCCATTATCATTTCAAGGCAGCCACGGCATCTTTCTTGGACGGATCGAACAAGTATTGTAGATGCTTTGGAAGGTGCAGAAATGCTCATCAATCTTGCCGGCAAGTCCGTCAACTGTCGCTACAACGAGAAAAATAAGAAAGAAATACTTGATTCCAGAACAGAGACGACTCACATCCTTGGGCAGGCATTAGTAGCCTGCAAAAATCCACCCTCTTTATGGATTAATTCGAGTACAGCTACGATTTACCGGCATGCAGAAGATCGTCCCATGTCAGAAGTGAGTGGAGAGATTGGGACAGGCTTCTCAGTTGATGTGGCGAAAGCATGGGAGGAAGCCTTATTTACTTTCGACCTGCCTCAGACAAGGACAGTCGCCTTAAGAATGGCCATCGTACTCGGCGAGGACGGCGGAGTGATGGAGCCTTACCGCAACCTTGTGCGATTCGGGCTTGGTGGTGTACAAGGATCAGGAAAGCAAATGTTCAGCTGGATTCATGTAGAAGATGTATTTCGCATCATTCTTTTCCTTCAAGAAAATAAACAGTTGAATGGAGTATTCAATTGCTCCGCTCCTCAGCCTATTTCGAATCGGGAATTCATGGCACAGCTACGAAAATCGATGGATCGCAGAATTGGCCTCCCCTCACCAAAATGGATGCTTGAAATGGGCGCGGTCTTCATGCGAACCGAAACAGAATTGATTTTAAAAAGTCGTTGGGTTGTTCCGGAAAGATTAGAAAAGCACGGTTTTAAGTTTACGTTTAGCACAATCGAGGAAGCGCTTCGAGATATAGTAAAAAGCTAGGAGCAGAGAGTATTATTGCGCTCTACTCTTCACAATGATGACAAGTGAATAAACTTATGTCGGTTATTCGAAGTATATACATTGACAGGACACCATTTAGTGACGTATTATAAAGACACTAAATGGTGTCTTATTTGCGAGGAGGGAGGTTATGAGCGAGACAAAACAAGAGCGTGATGTGTATGCAGCCATCGCCGACCCAACAAGACGTAAATTGCTACGTTTGTTGGCAGATGCAGGGGAATTACCTTTATATGAATTAACTCCCCAATTTGAAATGGGGCGTACTGCAGTTTCTAAACACTTGGCTATCCTTAAAGAAGCTGGTCTGGTTAGCGTCCGAAAGGTTGGAAGGGAAACAAGGTATCGAATAAATGCGGCTCCCTTGCAAGAAATTAAAGACTGGGTATCCTTTTACGAGAATTTTTGGATGGAAAAAGTGTCACATTTAAAAAAATTATTATCGGAGGAATAGACAATGGCAGACGTAACATTAGATTTTCAATTTAAAAGTTCAGTTGAGCAAGTGTGGAAGGCATTAACGGATTCAGATATGCTAGCAAAATGGATATGGACAAATGACTTTAAACCAGTAGTCGGAGAAAAATTCCAATTCCGTTCTGAGCCAAATGAATGGTGGGATGGAATCGTTAATGGTGAAGTACTCGAAATAGAGGAGCCTCATCTATTATCTTACACTTGGGCAAGTGCTGGGGAAACCACTACGATTACATGGACATTGAAAACAGGTGCAGATGGTGCTACACATTTGTATTTTGAACAAACTGGCTTCAGTGAGGAAACGAAAGCAGCTAAAGGAGCTATTGAGGGAGCCAAATATAGTTGGATGAATTTTGGTAAGCAGCTTAAAGAAATGCTAGAACAATAACTTCATCTACGAATGAGGTTAAAAGTGTAAATTAGGCAACGTTAAACAGATAACTAAATGTCTTTATTGCCAATTAGTAATCTGTTTTTCGATAGAAGGAGAATAGGATCATGAGCTTTATTCAAGATGCATTAGCCATATTCAAAAAGAGAGAATTGGTATTTTTAGAAAGCAATAAAGAGTCTGAAGATGTCTATTCTTTTCTATTTGAAAAAGAGAAGGACTTAACCTGGAAAGCAGGTCAACATGGTTTGTTTACGATTACCCATAAGAAAATTAAAAACCCTATACGACCATTCACAATAGCATCTGCTCCCACCGAGAACATGATTAGACTAACCATGCGTATTCATGAACAACCAAGTGATTTTAAAAAAGCTATGTTGGAATTAAAACAAGGGATGCACGTGAAAATGAGTGGGCCAGTAGGCGGCTTTTTTCTTAAAGACGACAGCCCTTCACTTCTGATTGCAGGCGGAATTGGGATTACACCATTTCGGTCGATCATAAAACAATTAGAGGCAGAACAGAATGAACGAGATAATAAAATCCATTTGCTTTATTTAGATAGCCATAACTTATTTACATTTAAAGATGAACTTGAAGGAATGGCCGACAGTACTTCAATAGATATAACTTATCTTGAATCAAAGGATGAATTACATCAGGAGATAGCCAAATTTTCAAGCTCATACAAAAATAGTGGTAACTATTATATTGCGGGACCGAAGTCAATGGTGGATGCAGTTTCTACTCACCTACAAAATAATAATATTCCCAAAAAAAATATCAAAAAGGATGCCTTTTTTGGGTATTAACAAAAAAAATTCCGCAATCTGGCATGATTGTCGGAAATCATAAGCCTAAGTCCTCGTTCAAACTACAGAGGGATTAGGCTTTTTTTAGTCTTTGTAAGGATCAAGCTCATTTGCACCAGCCATACAAACACCCACTGGCTTCAGGACGTGTAAAATATCAATCGTTTCTTTATGTGCATCCAGCACAGTTTGTAGTTTTCGGTACACAAATGGACTTTCGTCCGTCCCTCCCCCACGCAGTATGACACCAAATTCTTTCACTGCATCATCCATCTGCTGCTGGGATATTGCCCCGCCAGAGCGAGTACGCTTTTTCCAATTCATCTTCCCGGCTGCCTGCGTACGACTCATGATCCGGCCTGCACCATGAACTGTACTGTAAAATGCCTGTTCATTGTCTTGACAATCTTTCCCTTGCACGATTACCGAAATATCCCCCATACTCCCGCCGATAAAACCTAACTGTCCTGGTGCAGATGGCGTTGCTCCCTTCCGAACAACGACCGTTTCTTTCCCTTGGTGCATCTCTTTCCATGCATAGTTATGGTGATTATGCACTTCAAACAGTGCTTTAGCACGTAGCGTATGAAGAACTTGTTCGATGACATAATCCCTTCCTGCATAAGCATATTTTCCGGCCAATGTCATCGCTCGATAATACATATCGCCTAGCTCACTATCCAAATCAATTAATGTCGGCGCCTGTTCCATCGATTCACCAGGGGCACGGTCTGAAAATCCACGATTATTAGCTACATTTAAAAAGCCGCTCGCTGTCTTGTGGCCAAATCCCCTGCTGCCGAAATGGTTGGCAATCCATAGATCACCTGTCTGTTCTTCGACAAGAAGGTCGACGTAGTGATTACCGGAGCCAACAGTCCCTAACTGATCGATTGCCAGCTTTTTTAGAATATCATGCTCCTGCTTACCAATCTGACTAAAAACATTCCAGTCCGGATCATCAAACAACTCATGATCTATCCGTTTCTTATTCTTTCGACCAATACCAAAAGAGATCTTACCTGCAATTTCATCCATCACACTTGGAAGAATATTTTTAATCTCTTCGTACTTAATATTCGTTCTGACAGCTTTATTTCCACAAGCAATGTCATAACCGACGCCCGATGGAGATATTTGTCCATCGTATACAATGACTCCGCCTACTGGCTGACTATACCCGTAATGTCCATCAGCACATAGCACGCCACCTATGACATTTCCACTTTCCAAACAATTTTGAAACTGCCGAAGTGTATTTTCCTCGTGATCTCCAAACACCACTGTTTGCATGACTTCATTCCTCCAATCATTTGAGCACTCAGCATCTTTGGCTTAAATTTTCTATTATTCAAGTATATAACAGTTTTAGACTATATACACCTGTTACCTTTGACAAAATATGTTTATTCTTTTGCAAGGAATATAATAGCAAAGAAACGTATAGCTCATGTCACTCGTACATGGGTTCTTTACTACTCACTCCTTCAACAATGTAAGCGGCGAGACTTGCACCATAGTTTGAATAAGAAATGATTTGACCTAGAGGAAATACTTGCTGAATATCAGCTGCTTCTAGTACTTCTCTTATTGTAAATAAAAAGGAGCAAACTAACCTTTTAAAGTTTAACATTCTCGAATGGTACAATATCTATTAGGGATTGGAGGTGAAAAGTTTCTGAATTAAAAAATAGTTCGATTGATAACAAGAGCAGACAAATGTAGTTAGATTTGTCTGCTCGTTGTTTGTAAATAGAGGGTAAGTGTCGGTAATTTTATGCGTAGCTTCATGCATGTAGTGAGGAGCTTGATAGTCAGATGAGATGCATTGATTTCATTCGACTATCACTAGAGTAGGGTGCCATAAGCTACCCCTTTCAAAAACCGTGATTAGCGCTCCTTCAAACGCGGGGTAGCCTTCAATTCCTGAATCGTCTGCGCACCGATTCCGAACATCGACATTCGGAGCTCCATCTCCCTAATTTTCATCACTTCAAGGACATCTTCCGGACTTTGGGTCGCTTCTTTCAAAATAGATCGTCCGAACCCAACCAGGTCGGCACCTAACGCAATCGCTTTAGCACCATCTAGCCCAGTCCCCATCCCACCGCTCGCTATCAGAGGACGGTTTCCAATCTTTCCACGGACCAATCTAATTGATTCTGCCGTTGGAATTCCCCAATCGCTAAATGCTTCGGCGGCAATACGCCGAATCGGGTCTTTGGCGCGGAACTTTTCTACCTGGCTCCAAGAAGTACCTCCCGCTCCAGCGACGTCGATAAACGCAACACCTGCCTCAGTTAACTTCTCAGCTGTCTCGCCATCGATACCCCAGCCGACTTCCTTGACTCCGACCGGAACCTTCAACGTGCTACACAATTGCTCAATTTTCTTGAGTAACCCTTTAAAATTCGTATCTCCGTTTTCCTGAATCACTTCTTGAATGCTGTTCAAATGAAGAACAAGCATATCCGCCTCGGTTTTCTCGATAATTTTCCTGCATTCTTCAATACCGTATCCGTAATTGAACTGAACGGCACCAAGGTTTGCAATGATTGGAACACTCGGTGCGTATTTCCTCATCAAGAAAGAGTCAGCATGTCCATCGCTGTCAAGCAGCGCCCGAGTGGACCCGAGCGCCAGCGCCCAGCCCCTTTCTTCTGCAGCTAAAGCCAGGTTCCTGTTAATGGTCTCGGCAAGGGCCGTCCCACCCGTCATCGAACTGATGAGGTACGGCGTTTTGCTTTCAAAACCGAGGAATGTTGTTTCAATAGAGATTTCATCAAAAGCAATTTCCGGGAGCGCATTGTGGACGAACGTAAACGACTCCAAACCTGTAGAAATCGACTCCCCTGTTACTTTTTCATTCAACGTAATTTGAATATGTTCAGATTTTCTTTGCTCAATTGAATTGGTCAATGCTTATACCTGCCTTTATCATCAAAATTCTTACAGATTTTTCTGCTCTATGTTGTAGACGGCAGATTGCAACATAAAAAAGCCCATTAGCTCCACATGGCGAAAATTAATGGAGTCGTACTTCTTCCACCGTTTGTTCTACCTCTGCACGTGTCATTTTTTCGCGCCCTTCTTTCAACGCTTTTAACGTTTTATGAGCAAGGGCAAGCGGTAAACGACAGAATAATAGAATGCTTTTCTTATTGAGTGACTTCATATATTCATCTGCTTTTGCCAAGTTTTCATCAGCATATTCGAACAGCTCTGCACGACTCCATCCATCAGGCACGAAGCTCACACCACGCTCGTCCAAATCTTCCTTTTCATTGCGCAAAATGTTTACCGCCTGAAGCCCACGACCATAGCCGATGGCAAGTTCACGGTCGGTTTTCGCTTCACCATAATGCTCCCAAAGGTCCGAAAGCATAACCCCAACAAGTCCCGCAACGTAATATGTATAGTCATCCAAATCTTCACGTGTATGGATTTCCCAGTTTGCTTTTGCCCATTTAGCCATGCCAAATGACATTTCACTAGCTGCATTCATCACAATTGGTAAGGAAGCTTTCGGACAAGCTTGCAGCCATTCTTCTAGACGAAGTGTAACTTCAGGCATTAGATCTTTAACCTGTCCAAGGACTCTTACATACGCTTCATTATCAAAGGGCTGTTTAAATAATTCGCTTACTTGCATTAAAATCGTGTATTTCACATCATTGTCCAACTCTTCAAGATCCTCAATTTCATCAATTGCTCGAAATACTAAATATGCAGATGCAACCGAATACTGTAACTCCTTCTGCAAAAAAGTAATCGGAATATAAAATGTACGACTCGTCTCTTTTAGCATACGCATTGCATCTTTTGGAAATCTACTCATTCTACTTCTGTACCTCCTGTTTAAAACTGCTATGCTTATTATCGTAACTCAATTTTCAAAAAAATACACGGAAAAAGATGCTCGGGACTAATATAATTAATCGTCCTTAGCAAATGTGTTCTAGTACTTAGCCAATTATAAAAACCCCAGCATCCATTTCTGAACACTAGGGCCTTAAGCTATTCAAATGTTTCCATACCACCAGCCGTCAATTCCGCCGGCTTCGCCACCTTATCTACACTGCGAACTTCTGCAAATCGGGTGGATAGTCGTACTTCTTCAGCAGTATCGTGTAAGGCTAGGGCATATTAGAGGGTTGTGCTAGGTCCTATCACCTTTAGACAAGTTTAAAACAGATTCATTTGCTCTGATACAGTCTCCAACCCATCTGTGGTCACATATCCCATCAATTTATAACCTGATACGCGCTTGCTATACATCCCCTTCAAAACAGGTACGTTATCGTCTACATAATCATACACCTGGACTTCCTGCTTTTGATCGTGGTTTCGGTGCAAACGACCGACATATTGTTGCAAAGTTCCCTTCCATGAAATTGGCATAGTTAAAAATAATGTATCTAGTCGGGCATCGTCAAACCCTTCACCAATGTATTTTCCAGTAGCAATGATGAGCCTCTCTTCACTATCTGGAATCAAATTTAGCCGTTCAAACTCTTTTTTTCGCTCTTTTTTCGTCATGTTTCCAGCTAGCACAATGATATTTTTGGCGAATCCATGAAACAGCTGTTTCAATAATTCCAAGTGCTCCAGACGCTCAGTTAAAATAATCGGAGAACGTCCGTCTTCCAATGCATTTAGAACATCATCAAAAATTTGGCTATTCCTCTTTACATCCAATGCCATTTCCTCATAAATTTCATGGAACTCTGTTTTCTTCGTCACAAAATCCGTTTCTCTCTTGATTAACCGATGACCAAACGGACGTATTTTCGCCTGCGATTTAGCATCGATTGTTGAACGAATTGGACCACATTGCATCGTAATAATTGGGTGTAACCCATCTTTTCGTTTCGGTGTAGCTGTTAATCCCAATACATGATTAGCCCCCAAAAAGCC
>NZ_JAWLIR010000036.1:0-12932 GCF_033485195.1 Sporosarcina beigongshangi | reverse complement strand
CTTGACATATTACCACTGGGCTAAAAAAATAATCGATTGTACTCTATCTATTCTATCTATAATTGACGAAAAAGTCAGTATAATTGTCGGAATCTTTATTAATATAGGGTAATAGGTCTAATATTTTCACGTAATTATGGTCGTTTCTGCGAAATTTCAATTTTCGCGCGATTTCCCCGGAAATACTCATCATTTCTTGGAAATAAAGAGTGATGTAAACTGAAAGGGGAACTCTTTTTGTATCTGAACTACCGATTTCGAAAAATAGCCGACCAATTTTGTAATCTGGCCAACGCTAACTTCAAACTGTGCTTTCAAACGTAAACTTGCTAACCACATAATAAAAGGAGTAGCCGCATCGGGCTACTCCTTTTATAGAACAAATTATTTATTTTGCTTCGAATGTTGCGGCTGCTTCGACTTCGCTCCAAGCGATACCAAGTGCATCAGCTACACCTTTGCCGTAAGCTGGATCTGCTTTGTAGCAGTGTGTAATATGACGAAGTTGGATATGCTTGTCAACGCCTTGCATATTACGTCCCGTGTTTTCAAACAACACTTTCTGTTGTTCCGGACTCATCAAGTTGAACAATTTACCTGGTTGCTCGAAGTAATTGTCATCGTCTTCTCTAAAGTTCCATTGATCTGCTGCACCAAATAGATCGAGTGCCGGATCTTTGTAGCTTGGTTGTTCTTGCCACTCACCATAGCTGTTTGGCTCATAATGCATTCTGCTGCCATGATTACCATCGACACGCATAGCCCCATCACGGTGGAAGCTGTGGACTGGACATTTTGGTTGGTTGACCGGAATTTGGTGGTGGTTTACGCCTAAACGGTAGCGTTGTGCATCGCCGTATGAGAATAGACGTCCTTGTAGCATTCTGTCTGGTGAGAAACTAATACCTGGTACAACGTTTGCTGGTGTGAAAGCAGCTTGCTCTACTTCAGCAAAGTAGTTTTCTGGGTTACGGTTTAGTTCCCATTCGCCAACTTCGATAAGAGGGAAGTCTTTTTTGTACCAAACTTTTGTGAGGTCAAACGGATTGTAAGGCATGTTGTTTGCTTGTTCCTCTGTCATCACTTGGATATACATTTTCCATTTCGGGAAGTTACCGTTTTCGATGTTGTCGTAAAGGTCGCGTTGATGGCTCTCGCGGTCTTTACCAACAACAACTTCAGCTTCCTGATCTGTTAGGTTTTCAATGCCTTGTTGTGAACGCATATGGAATTTTACCCAGACACGTTCGTTCTGTGCATTGATCATACTGAATGTATGACTTCCAAAACCGTGCATTGTACGGTATGAACTTGGTAGTCCACGATCACTCATGACAATTGTCACTTGGTGGAGTGCTTCAGGCAGTGATGTCCAGAAGTCCCAGTTGTTATTAGCGCTACGCATATTCGTGCGTGGGTCACGTTTAACAGCGTGGTTCAAGTCAGGGAATTGCATCGGATCCCTAAAGAAGAAGACAGGTGTGTTGTTTCCAACGAGATCCCAGTTTCCTTCTTCTGTATAAAAGCGCATAGAGAATCCACGAATATCACGTTCTGCGTCAGCACCACCACGTTCACCAGCAACTGTTGAAAAACGAACGAACATATCTGTTTTTTTACCAACTTCAGAGAAAATTTTAGCTTTTGAATACTGTGAAATATCATGTGTGAGGGTAAATGTACCGTAAGCTGCTGAACCTTTTGCGTGCATACGACGCTCAGGAATTACTTCGCGATCGAAGTGAGCAAGCTTTTCTAGCAACCACACATCTTGTAATAAGATAGGTCCTCTTGGGCCTGCTGTCATCGAGTTTTGGTTGTCTACGACAGGTGCACCAGCTGCAGTTGTTAATTTTGGTTTTTGATTTTCAGTCATTTAACGTCACTCCTCAGATTGTTTTAAATCTTACATGATAATGATAACAAATAAAGAATAGTTATACCAATAAAATAGACTCGTATTTATAAAAATACCTTTTTAATTGAGAAAAAATATAATCTAAGTGAGAGAAAGTATTAAGAAAAGCATGTGTTAGCCTATATAATAAGTTCCACATATCTATTCAAAATCTACGTTAAGGATACCATAACATCTACTTTTTTTGCAAAATTCTAAAATTGTAAACTTTGAACGAAATCCACCTAAGGCTTTAACTAAATTCAGTAATTGGATTTAAACTGAAAGCGGGGCATTAGTATTAGGGATAAGGACTTTTGATGAATCAAGTTAAATGCTACACTATTATCATATTTAAGTTTTGAGGGGAGAGTGGAATTTTGTTGCGACGGAAACTTGTAAAAGTACTTCTTGCATTCTTACTAGTATTGGGAACGATTTCTATATTTTTAACAGAGCATTCAACAGCTCATGCAGCAATTGCTTATGAAGATTTGCAAAGCTCCATCGATGCCATTCTATTGGATAATAGGATGAAGGGTGTTGCAAGCAGTGTAGCGATTCGCAAAGCATCCACCGGAGAAATCATTTATCAATCTAACGCAGATCAAGCCATTACACCGGCATCGACATTGAAAATATTGACAGCGGCAGCAGCGCTGGAAACATTGGGTGAAAATTATCAATTTAAAACTGAAGTGTTGACGAATGGAAAAGTGGCAAAGGGGATATTATCGGGTAATCTCTATGTTCGTGGGACAGGCGATCCAACGTTGTTAAAAAGTGATTTTGACCGTTTAGCTACCCAACTAGCTAAACGAGGTGTGAAAAAGATTACCGGTGATTTAGTGGGGGATGATACTTGGTTTGATACGGTTCGTTTATCACCGAGTATTGATAAAATGGACGAGTCCTATTATTATGCGGCGCAAATCTCTGCTCTAACGGTTTCCCCGAACACTGACTATGATGCAGGGACAGTTATTGTAGAGGCAAAGCCGACTACGCGTGGGAAAATGCCTAAAGTCACGTTGACACCGGCAACAGCTGTTGTTCAAGTTATCAATCGTGCTAAAACGGTGCCAAAAGGTTATAAAAATACAGTGAAGATTGAGCGTCAGTACAAAACAAATAAAATTGTTATCACGGGTAATGTACCCATTGGTTCTACTGGCAAGAAAGAATGGGTAACAGTGTCCAATCCGACCGCCTTTGCACTCGATGTTTTCAAAAAATCATTAACTGCGAAGGGAATTACATTTGCTTCTTCATCCAAAACGGTTCGCGGTAGAACACCGATGAATAGTCAAGTGTTGGCTACCAAAAATTCAATGCCGCTAAAAAGCTTAATGCGACCATTTATGAAGCTTAGCAATAATTCGCATGCGGAAGTATTGGCGAAATCGATGGGGAAAGAGCGATACGGAGAAGGAAGCTGGGATGCTGGCCTTCAAGTGATGCAGGATTATGCACAGTCGATTGGGTTAAATACGAAGGAGTGGATATTTGAAGATGCTTCGGGCATGTCACATGCTAATAAAATCACTTCTTCACAATTAACAGAATTACTGTATCAAGTGCGTACAGCACCGTGGTATGGCTCGTTCTTGCAGGCATTACCAGTTGCAGGGGCACCTGACCGTTTTATTGGAGGCACATTAAAAAGTCGTTTAACAACCGCACCAGCAAAGGGGAATGTATTTGCCAAAACAGGAAATTTGAACAAAGTTAGTGCGTTGGCAGGTTATGCTCAAACCTCAGATGGGGAGTTACTCATTTTTAGTGTGCTAACACAAAACCAAACGACCAGCACAATACCCATCTTAGATCGCATCGCGACTATCATTGCAAGTTCTAAAAAATAAATTACGACTCGGCGTAATTATACCTAACGCTTCGTTTTCAGTACATGTTCATTTGCTGAATAAAAATAAAATAACCCCGGTGATCAACGATTTTTTTTCTACGCTGATTACCGGGGTTATTTAGATGAGTAAATCAAATAATGTGCTATCTTTGTTAACTTCTTTAAAGGGGAAGCCGCAGTCATTCATTCGCTGAACGAGACCGTGATAATCTTCTTTTCGTTTGATTTCAACGCCGACAAGTCCCGGACCGCTTTCCTTGTTATTTTTCTTCGTATATTCGAAAGTTGTAATATCGTCATCTGGTCCAAGTACCTCATCCAAAAATTGGCGTAAAGCTCCTGCACGCTGTGGGAAATTGACGATGAAGTAATAAAGAAGACCTTCGTACAGTAAGGATTTTTCCTTGATTTCTTGCATCCTACCAATATCATTGTTACCCCCGCTAATGACACAAACAACCGATTTACCTTTAATTTCATCTTTGTAAAAATCGAGTGCTGCGATCGGTAAGGCTCCAGCTGGTTCAGCAATAATCGCATACTCATTGTACAAACTCAAAATCGCTGAGCAAACTTTTCCCTCAGGGACAAGTATGATATCTTCCAAATACTTGTTGCAAATTTCATACGTAAGTCGTCCTGCACATTGTACTGCAGCCCCATCTACAAACTTATCAATTTTATCGAGAACAGTGACTTCTCCATTAGTAAATGCAGCCTTCATACTACCAGCACCTTCGGGCTCTACACCAATCATACGTGTATGAGGAGAAACACTTTTAATGTAAGTACTTAAACCTGCCATCAAACCTCCGCCACCAATACTTGCGAACACGAAATCGAGAGGCTCTTCAATATCATTCATCATTTCAACTGCAACTGTTCCTTGTCCTGCGATGACATCGTAGTCGTCGAAAGGATGGATGAAGATTCGATCATTTTCACTCGCGTATTTAGTAGCGTGAGCAGAAGTGTCATCGAATGTATCACCGACTAGTACAATATCAACGACATTTTTACCGAACATTTTTACTTGGTTAATCTTTTGTTTAGGCGTCGTTTGCGGCATGAAGATTTTTGCGTCAATCCCTAAATGTGCACAGGCATAGGCAACGCCCTGTGCGTGATTTCCTGCACTTGCACAGACGACACCTTTTTCACGTGCTTCTGCCTCAATGCTTTGAATTTTATAGTAGGCGCCACGCAGTTTGAAAGAACGTACATGCTGCAAGTCCTCTCTTTTGACATATACATGACAATCGTATTTTTCAGATAATCGTTCATTTTTTTGCAATGGTGTATGGGCAACGACATCTTTTAATAACTGGTTGGCAACCAGGATTTCTTCGACATGAAAGGTTTTAGGTTCTGTGTGAGTAAGATTCATAGTTTTGTCAATAACCTCCGTTAATCATTTGAACATTTTTAAATCATAACACAACATTCTAACAATTAACACTATAGTGTTTGAAATAATGAGAAATAACTAGGCCATTATGTTGTGAGGACAAGTGTTAGTGCTCGTTCTTGAATCGTAATGCGTAATGGGTTGGAGGTGATAATTTCTCCATCTACAATGACAGCAACGCTTCGATTTGTATAAATGTCAACTTCTTTTCCTTCAATGTAAGTTACCCCTTTATGAAGAATTGGTTGTCCACGAAGTAAAGCCGGAAAAAGCTGAAAAAGAATCTTCATACGTCCGACGTCGTGAAGCATTGTCAGATTGAGAATTCCGTCTGACGGTGACGCTTGGGGACAAACAACTAGTCCACCTCCATAAGAAGATGTATTGCCACACGCAATAAGCCAAGGAGTTTTCAACGTGTAGTTTTCACCGTCAACTGTCACGTTACTTGAAAATGCTTGAAAGGATAGTAATTCTAATACAGCAGCAATGGGATAGGCGAGGGATCCGATTCCAAGCTGATTCAAAAATGGCTTATACCAAGATTGATTGACGCGTTGGCCAATCGTGGCATCGACACCAACACCGGCAACAGTTATACCAAGTCTTCCATTGATATTGAGTAAATCGATAGTTTTTGTTCGATATGTAACCAATTGAGCAACGAATTGGGCTGGCTTGCTTGTTAGTTTGAATATACGCGCTGTATCATTCCCTGAGCCAGCTGGTAGGATGGCTAAAGATATCTTCGTCCCGGCGATGGATTGAATGACAGAACCAATCGTTCCATCCCCGCCAATAACTGCAATGACCTTGGGGGTATAAATTTGTAGTTGCTGTGCGATAAAACTTTGTGTGTCTATTTCTGCACTGCTCATCAGCACGCGATAGTCTATGTTTTGTTGCTGTAATATTATTGCTGTTTCCCTCCATAATCTAGCAGCCTGGCCTTTACCGGCTTCAGGATTGACAATAAAAACATACATTTCATCACCTCATTTCTATTCTCTTAGTTTATCATATGGAGAAAAAGAGAGATGTTTATCTACGCTAGCTTATTCAAAAGAGTCTTCAGGTTATTAGCTTTGCATTAGGTACAGGCAATAATGGAGATAGTAACTAAGTTTCATATGTACTATTATTGCGAAAAAATGTTTGGTCTTATAGAATTCAATGTGGATAGTGACAAAAGGATGTGCATCGTGCCGATGAAAAAACAAGAAAAAAAACGCTATGAAGTCGATTTATATCAACCTGTTAAAGATTATTTCATCAATGAAGGATATGAGGTGTATGGAGAAGTAAATCATTGTGATGTGGCCGCGGTGAGAGAAAGCGAGCTCGTCATTATAGAGTTGAAATTGTCGCTGACGATTGATCTGCTTATCCAAGCGACTAAGAGACAGCGTTTGACGAATCAAGTTTATATTGCTATCCCGAAACCTACATATAGCAATCGCTCGAGGAAGTGGAAGGATAGTTGTCATTTGATCAGGAGACTAGAGTTAGGTCTGATTACAGTTGAATTTCTCGAAGATGACGTTCAGATAAAAATCATACACGAACCAGCTTCTTTTGATCGAAAAAAAAGTATGCAGCGTAGCCAGAAGAAAAGGAAGAATATGTTGTCTGAAATCAAGGGAAGAACGGGTGATTACAATACGGGTGGAAGCAGTCAAATGAAAATTGTTTCAGCCTACAAGGAGAATTCTATTCATATCGCCTGCTGTCTTTTGGCTAACGGACCGCTCTCTCCAAAATTATTAAGAGGAATGGGGACGGGTGAGAAAACTTTGTCTATTCTATCAAAAAATTATGATGGTTGGTTTGATAAGATTAGAAGAGGGATATACATGTTAAGTAAGAAAGGAGAAAATGAGTTGAAAGCATTTCCTAATCTTACGGCGTATTACAATGGAATAGTATCTGAAGCTTGTCGAGAAGAATAATCCGTTTTTATTGCCTGATTATCCCGAAAATAGTATCATGTTCATCAAAACTCCACAACTTAGTGCTTTGTTTCTACTACGAACTATAGTATTATAGAATTTTAGTCTAGGTAATATGATCCTAGTTGTGAGTAGGGTAGGGGGAAAAAATGATGAGGAATACATTAACGGTCCAGCTTGGGGCAATTATTATAGGAATTATGTTAGCGATGTTAGCGATTACATCTGTAGCAACTTATAAAACAGCTTATGATAAATTATATGACGCGGCAGGAATTGAAGCATATGGTTGTGCGAATATTACTACAGGATTATTAAATCCAGATGATGTGAAGAAAATGCTTGATGGTGACCTTCAAATGATGGACGAGGTTGGCAAACAATTGAATTGGACGATTGAACATAAAGACATTTTTGAGACGCAATATATACTAGATTTGAATGGTCAAATTCTTGCACTAGACGATAACTCGCGTGAAAAAGGATTGAAGCCAGGTGATTCAGTCCCGATGGATGAACAAGCGATTGCTATGCTATTGGAAATGAAGCACTCGACGTATTCCGAACTATACGAATTTAAAGGAATGGAACGCTTATCCGGCTATGCTCCAATATTTGAGAACCATGATCCAACTGGAGAAATTATAGCCATTAGTGTGATTGATTTCGACGGAGCGATTGTGGGAGAGCGAACATGGGATGTTGTACGAAATGGCATACTGATTAGCTTAATCCCAATGATTTTGGCATCGCTTGTTACGCTGTTCCTAATTAGAAGGAAAACAAAGTCGATATCAAATCTAATTGCACATGCAAAAGAAATTGCCGATGGAAATCTTGCGATGAAGGATACGGTAGTCAAGGGCAATGATGAAATTGCTGATCTTGGAAATACGTTGAATATCATGACGGCGAATTTACGCAATATGATTGGTACAGTGCAAAACACCGCAACTCATTTGACACAAAACTCTCTTGAAACAGTTGCATCATTGAATGAAATGCAGATGTCTGCCCAGCAAGTTGCACATAATATGGGTGAAACAGCAGCTTCAATCTCCGATGGGACGACGAATGCGGAGCATGCAGCATCGATCTTGTCATCACTTGCTAACGATCTTCAAGACTCTAAAGTGAAGGCAGAACAAAATGTGGAAAACTCTCAACAGACGATGCAGATTGCTAGGGAAGGTCAACAGCGTGCCAATGATATTAGTAGTGATATTGGGAAAATTCGAACGTCATCTCTAGAGGTAGGTAGCACAATTCAGAATCTCATTGGATCTACAACGAAAATTCAAGATATTACAGGTTCGATTGCAGGTATTGCAGCACAGACGAACTTACTTGCTTTAAACGCATCGATTGAAGCGGCACGTGCTGGTGAACATGGTAAAGGATTTGCAGTAGTTGCAGAAGAAGTACGAAAACTTGCAGAACAGTCAAACAAAGAAGTGCTGGAAGTGGAACAACTAGTACAAAATATTATGGAAAGTATTGGACAAGTGGTCATTTCTACATCAGAAAGTACAAAACTTGTTGAATCTGGAACAGAAACAGTTCGTTTAACAGCACAATCTTTGAGTAATATCTCGACAGCTGTTTCAGAAACCGTTGAAGAAATTAAAATAATTTCAGGATTGATGACAGCCGAGGCAGAGAATTCAAATCGTGTTGTGTCACTCATCAATCAACTGACACAATCGATTCACGTCATTGATGACTCAACAAATAATATCTCAGCTGCTGCTGAAGAAACGTCAGCCTCAATTGAAGAAATTACGATTCGATCAGGTGAAACGAGTCAGATGGCGCAGGAACTTGAAAAGGTAGTCAGGCAGTTTAAATTGTAATGAAGAAAAGCTAGCGTACGGTTCCTAGTTATTGCAAAACACCCTCACAAATTATTCCTATTGTGAGGGTGTTTCATTATAAGTTATAAACTCTGTAATATTGCTTTCCGAATCACCAAAAATAACCAAGTGCTAATAATGAAAGGCGATGTTAAGACAGGAAGCCCTAATGGGTATAGTAGCAAGTCCATCCCAGCTGAAATCGGTACGGTTGTTGCTGCAGCAAATATAGCGACAAGTGGGAAATGGCGCTTGTCGTCGAATAACAGTCCTACGGCAATCACTGTCAATACAGCGTTATAATTATAGAGACCTAAATCGAGTAATTCTGCATCTACCCCCAGCAAAAAGGCCGTTAACCATGAAATGAAAGTCCCCCCAACAGCATAGACACCGAATCGCCAACCAGCTACAAACAGGGCAATCAGAATAAGTGAGCCTGCCCACAGTGAATCGATGATAAAGACTTCTCCGACTCCTTTAATCAAACCAAGAAAGAAATTAGGGGTTCCCTCAACGGGCAGATTCCATTTGGCAGGGGATGACGCAACAAACTCCGGATTGATATGTAATCCTTTGATCGTATAAGCGGCAAGAAGACCTATCCATGTCACGATAATAAAAGGAATGGTGAGAACTGGGATTCCCCATTTTTTTAAATATTTCGAAAGATATAACATCAGTACTGCAGCTATAATGGCCGAGATAGGTGTAATGAGCATGCGCCAGTTGTTTTGTAGAAATAACATAACTGCCATTCCGCATAGTAGAGAATTGAAACTGTAGAACCCTTGATGAATAGCTGGTTTGTCACCGTCAATATAATGTCCAGTCAATGTCCCAATAATCGATGAGATAAATGCCATTAAACCGAGTAGCGGTGAATGGATTGTAATGCCCAGTAGAATAATCGCTCCCGAGAGGGCATTTTCTATTAACATCACTTGAGAGAATCCTTTTAATGAAGCTAGAAAAAGATTTTCAACTTTTTTAATATTGTAGGATTGCCTCATCTAGTTTATATCTCCTTTCATTCGTTATTATTGTTTGCCAATATATTGCAAATAATCAACTATGAAATCTCTTGAATAAACGACCAATTCGTAATAATCCGGAAATATAAACAAAAGGCAAAAGAGTTACATCTTCTTTCGGAATACATTATAATTTTCAATGGACAATTATTTGTACCATACTATTTTTATAAAGGAGAATACATATGACAAAAGTTCGTCACCTTCGTCACATCACCATGTTTTTAACAATGCTCTTAGCAATACTTGTTCTCGCTGCTTGTGGATCAAGTACGGGGAACGATACGAACAAGGAAAAAGAAAATTCCTCAGTTTGGGATAAAATCACCGAAAACGGTGAAATAGTTGTGGCGACATCGGGTACACTCTACCCAGCCTCTTACCATGATAGTGAGTCGAATGAATTAACAGGCTATGAAGTTGAAATTATGAAAGAGCTTGGTAAACGTTTAGAATTGGATGTTAAATTTGTGGAGATGGGCCTAGACGGAATGCTTACATCTTTAAATAGTGGACAAGTGGATCTTGCGGTAAATGATATTGAAATTACAGAAGAACGTCAAGAGAAATTCACTTTTTCTGAGCCTTATAAGTATTCATATGGGACAGCCATAGTCCGTAAATCGGATCATTCTGGTATTGAATCCCTAGAAGATTTAAAAGGGAAAAAAGCAGCTGGGGCTGCAACGTCTGTTTATATGCAAGTGGGACGTGACTATGGTGCGGAAGAAGTCATTTACGACAACGTGACAAATGATGTCTACCTACGTGATGTGGATTTGGGACGCACGGATGTTATTTTAAATGATTACTATTTGCAAAAATTAGCACTTGCTGCATTCCCGGAATTTGAAATTATGATTCACCCAACGATTAAGTATCACCCAAATGTCCAAGCAATTATTATGAAAAAAGATAATGAAGCATTATTGGAGCAAGTAAATAATGCGTTAGCAGATTTGCATGCTGATGGAACGATTACTGAACTGTCGAAGCAATTTTTTGGTGGAGAAGATGTTTCGGTTGAACAAGATTTTGATTTTGAGTAACTCGAAAGGCGGTTTGTAAGGTGGGAGCGATTGAATGGGGCAACATCTTCGACTTACAACTGGCTATAAAATCGTTACCTTATATTTTGCAAGGAATTGGCTATACTATTCTTATTTCGTTCGGGGGCATGGCAAACGGCCTTGTCATAGGATTTATCCTTGCACTTGGACGTGGTTCCAAATGGCGCATCATCAGGTGGCCCGCACGTCTATTCATTTCCTATATGCGTGGAACACCCATGTTAGTGTTTTTATTTCTTCTTTACTTTGGCTTGCCCAATATTGGTATCCAGTTCTCCGCAGTTACAGCTGCTTTAATCGGCTTTAGTCTACATTCATCAGCCTATATGGCTGAAATTAATCGTTCTGTACTAAATTCGGTTGGGAAAGGCCAATGGGAAGCCGCTACTGCACTAGGAATGTCGTACTGGCAAACGATGTGGTCGATTATTTTGCCTCAAGCGACACGAATTGCTATCCCACCGTTATCAAATGTGCTATTAGATCTTATCAAAGCTTCTTCTTTAGCCGCCATGATTACGGTCCCTGAATTGTTTCAGCGGGCAAAAATTGTTGGGGGAAGAGAATTCGACTATATGACAGTTTATATTCTTGTCGGCTTTGTTTATTGGGGTATTAGTGTGCTTGTCGAGGTGTGGCAAAACTGGCTTGAAAAACGCTTTACCTTTAGTCGGAAATGACTGAAGATGGGGAACGATCGTATGCAAAAGTGGTGCATGTTTTGTTGTAAAAATTCGGTGAAGGTATGTTATAATTAATTTTATAAAATAGTAATGAGGAGTTAATGACATGCTAAAAGATATCTTTATGGGTTTATCACAAAACCAACTTTTGAATGGTGCTGCTAAAAAGTATGGCCTGAAACTGGGCGCACAAAATGTCGTAGCAGGAACGAACGTAGAAGAAACGATTCAGAGCATTAAAGAACTGAACGCCCATGGAATATCTTGTACGGTCGATAATCTTGGGGAATTCGTTTTTGAAAAGTCAGAAGCAACAGCTGCGAAAGAACAAATCCTAGCAGTTATTGAGGCGATTCGTGAACATGGTGTTGATGCACATATTTCGTTAAAACCTTCACAGCTTGGTTTAGATATCGATTATGATTTCTGCTTAGAAAACTTGAGAGAAATCGTTAGTAAAGCATATAGCTATGATATTTTCGTTAACTTTGATATGGAAGATCATGCACGTTTGCAGCCTTCTTTCGATATTTTGGAGGAGCTTTCAAAGGACTACAATAATGTTGGGACAGTAATTCAAGCTTATTTCTTCCAAGCGGAAGAAGACCTTCAGAAGTATAAGGATTTCCGTCTTCGCATTGTAAAAGGTGCATATAAAGAACCTGCGAGTGTAGCGTATCAAGAAAAGCAACAAATCGATGAAAACTATATCAAATTAATTGAGTGGCATTTATTGAATGGTAAATTTACGTCCATTGCCACACATGACCATAACGTTATTAACCATATTAAATTGTTCGTGAAGCAAAATAATATACCAAATGATAAGTTTGAATTCCAAATGCTATATGGGTTTAGAAAAGATATGCAGCTTCAATTAGCAAAAGAGGGCTATAACTTCTGTACGTATGTGCCATTTGGTCAAGACTGGTACGGCTATTTCATGCGCCGTCTTGCAGAAAGACCGCAAAACTTGAACCTTGTTGTGAAACAAGTTTTTAACAAGAAAACGAACACGATGATTGGACTAGCGGCAGGAGCATTTGCACTAGGAAGATTGACGAAGAAAAAATAAGTTGTAAAATAAAAATGTAGGGGCTGTCCGAAAAGTCAAAATGACAAATCGGCAGCCCCTTTTCCGTTATAAAGAAGATGATTTCCGTTCCGGTGG
>NZ_JAWLIR010000035.1:0-37073 GCF_033485195.1 Sporosarcina beigongshangi | reverse complement strand
TTGCACTAGGAAGATTGACGAAGAAAAAATAAGTTGTAAAATAAAAATGTAGGGGCTGTCCGAAAAGTCAAAATGACAAATCGGCAGCCCCTTTTCCGTTATAAAGAAGATGATTTCCGTTCCGGTGGCGGACGCTTTCCGTGGGCATGGCTTCAGCCAATCGAACAGCAAAGGGTTCGATTTGCCGTATTTCTGCGCACTTTGCGGAAATTAAGGCATCTACCCCGCTGCTCCCAACACTACGCTTTTGGTCGCAAAAGCCGTTCCTTGTAACGGCTCTTCCTGCGGGGTCTTCAGCTCATGCTATTCCCACTGGAGTCGCCGCCTCCTCCAATCCAATCATAAGTATAATAATCCTGTAAAGCGAGTTCTTTCATATTTATTAGACAACCCCTACATTTTTTTGTTATACATAAAGCTTGAAGGTGGTTTGCAATACGTGAGATTTGTCTTCATTAGAAAGTTGAGAAGTTTTCTTAATTCCATTTTCTACAACAGTCAACGTGTTGTCTGCTAAAGTAATACGCCCGGTGTTAGTTGCAATGGAGACAATATCATGATGTGTAAAAGTAGATGCTTTGTCGACTTGATTGAAAATACAGCCTTCATGAAAATCGACGAGCTTTTTCTCATCGGTATTGAATCGATATAAAGTCTTTGTTCCGGATTCGCTATCCTGGATCAAGTCAAATAGGCATTCAGTCACCTGCATAACTTTATAAGTGCCGTTAAGGTCCGTTCGTTCACTTCCGTCCAATGGTATAGGCGTGCGTGGTGTAGCAGCTCCAAAACCCACATCAACTAAATAGGGTTGGTCTAACTGAACAAGGATGGTGGCGTGTGTGTCTGTTTTTGCCCATTGACCATTAGGTCTTAACACCGTAGCGGCAACTAAATGTGCGCAAAATCCGAGTTCGGAGAGAAGCCAGTTAAAAAGTCCGTTCAATTCATAGCAATAGCCTCCGCGATGACTGTGTACAATCTTGCTGAATATATTTTGTAGATTAAGGTAGATAGGTACTTTCCGAATGACATCCAAATTTTCGAATGGGATATGCTGCAAGTGTTGGTGCTGAAGCCCCGTTACTGTAGAAAGGGAAGCTTTATGTGTTGGCATTGCATTGAATCTAGTCAAGTATTGCTGTATATCCAAAATAATCACCTCTTCTACTTTAGTGGCAAAAGACAGTCGATAAAGAAGCACAATCTCATGGTGGATTGTGCTTCTTTATTTATTTAGTTAGTAATAACTATGACGATGAAATAGGCAACCATTGCAAGCAATCCGATTGGAACAGCAAAGCGTGCCCATTCAACACTTTTAATATTAAGCTTACCTGCAGCAATAATATTTGGGATATTCCCTGGAATCAACATTCCTCCGCTGACGAGAAGTCCGAGTAAGATGGCCCTAATTGTTGAATTATCCATCGTCGGGCTAATTTCGGCAGCAGTTAACGTCGCATTATCTAACACCGCTGAAATCATATTAATCCAGTACAGAACAAATGGGTTAAGGTTCAGTAAATATTTTTCGATGAAAGGCTCGAAGCCGGCACCGAGAAAAGTAAGCGCCATGACAAATAGGTATACTTTAAAGCCACGAGTAACAATTTCCAGATACGTCTCTGTCCCATGAGCAGCTTCTAATTGATTCATTTTCTTTTCTGGTTTGATTAACATTGCAGCGAGTATGCCAAAAACAATTACTCCAACAATAATATCAGCACCTAAAAGTCTGAATAAATAGAAGAAGTCTTGATTCAGTTTGCTCGTTGCAATTGTAGAAAGTGGTTCACCGATAGGTGTCAAAACAGCACCAAGACCAATGGAATAACAGGTCAAGATAACTAAGCGGATTTCTGATTTTCGATCTAGACGTAAAACGCTGACAACTGCGACAAGAACAGTCGCAGCAATGATTGCCGTAATTACACTTGAAATGAGACCGAGAACGACTACAACCAAAGCCAAAAATAGACGCGTCGGCATTGCCTTACTCATCCCAAGAATTCCTTTTTCAATAGGTTTTTGGAACCATCGGAATAGTATTCCTGCAATAATAACAGCTAACGTAATATGTAGAGGATCTTCCAACGCTTTAAAAACAAGATCTTTGTCGAGCACTTTGCTTACGACTACTGCGGCAATTCCCATTACAAACAAAAAGACTTCTAAATTTCGTTCGACGATTTTTACCGTGAAAGGCATAAATAATACAAGTATTAAGATAATAGTTAAACCGAGTATCATAAATTTTCACCTTTACTTTCTTTTTTTTATATAGCGGTACTTTTATTTTAACATTTAATTAAGAATAAAATAATGATTTTTCGGAAAAATATTTAAGTTTTGATAATGATTTTTTATGGTTCTAAAAAACCATGTTAAACGTAAAACAAGCAATCCCGTTATTAAATGATGGGATTGCTTGTTTCCGACTTATGCAGTTATCGTACACCTTTCATATAGCGTTGAATGATTGGTGACAGTGCGAACACAATAATACTAAGTAAAATTGCACTTCCTCCGATAATTCCGAAGTACATCATTTCCGTTTCAGGTGAATAAAACTTTACAAGTTGTGCGTTAAGCCCTTGTGCAGCTGCATTGGATAGGAACCAAAGGCTCATAGTCTGTGCAGAAAACGCAGCCGGTGCCAGTTTGGTCGTTGCAGACAGTCCGACAGGTGATAAGCATAGTTCGCCCAAGACGACGATGAAGATACTTAAAATGAGCCACAGTGGGCTGACAAGTGTATCTGTCCCACCAAAGTACGAAGGAACTAAGATGACGATGAACGATAGTCCAGCAAATAGCAAGCCTAATGAGAACTTCTTAGGAATCGACGGCTGGCGATCTCCGAGTTTCATCCACAACCAGGCGAAAACGGGTGCTAGTGTGATGATGAATAATGGGTTAAATGATTGGAAAAAGGCTGGTGAAATTTGATAGCCGAAAATATTAAGATTTGTTCGTGTATCCGCATATAAGGCAAGAATAGTTGACCCTTGCTCTGCAATAGCCCAAAACATGACCGCCGCCAAGAATAGTGGGATATACGCGATAATGCGTGATTGTTCTACTTCAGTTGTTTTCGGACTTCTGTACATGGTAATGAAATAAATCGTTGGAATGAGGAAACCGAGTATCCCGACGATAGCGATAAATGAATCGAATGTCAGCCAACCTTTTGGAATTGCAATTGCAATTAGAATTGCGAGTGCAACGGTTGTTATGCCGAAAATCGAATAGATTTTTTTCTTTTCTTCAGGAGCTAATGGGTTTCCGACTTGCGTACCTGCAAGACCAAGATTGTTCTTCTTTGTTACAGCAAAGACAACCAAACCGATGAACATCCCAACTGCAGCGACCCCGAAACCAAGGTGGAAGCTCGTTTTCATTAGTTCACCAACAATTAATGGGGAAATGAAAGCACCTAAGTTAATCCCCATATAGAAAATGCTGAATCCTGAGTCGCGACGATTATCAGTTTCTGAGTAAATATCGCCCACCATACTCGAAACGTTTGGTTTTAATAGACCTGTACCAAGTACAATAAGCACCATTGAAATAAAGAACATTGTTATATTTCCGGGAATGGCAAGCGCAATATGCCCGAGCATGATGAAAATCCCACCGTAGAAGACTGCCTTCGATGTCCCAAAAATACGGTCGGCTAACCAGCCGCCGATAATCCCCGACATGTAAACCAGGGAACCGTAGATGGACATGATGGACAATGCGACTGTTTTATCAAGTCCAAGCCCACCGCTGGATACTTCGTAGTACATATAGAAAACAAGAATAGCCCTCATTCCGTAGTACGAAAAACGTTCCCAAAATTCCGTGAAAAATAATGTGAACAAACCTTTCGGGTGTCCGAAGAATCCTTTTTGTGGGACACTTTCCACGATTTGTTTTTTAGTTATCTGTGACATCATGATGCCTCCTTCATATTTCACTATAATACAATTAATCGTTTTCAATTGTCAAAAATAATTAATGGAAACGCTGTTATTTGCAATAAGGTTGATATTACAACGTTTCTGCAAAGTTAAAATCTTAAGATAATAGTTAATAGTTATTAAAAAAATAATAATTAATTATAGTGAAAAAGTTTGATTGTTCTTTGCACATTTCTTTAACTATATTTTCATAGAGTGGAGAAGGAGGGGAGTTATTGGAAATATATGATGTTGTCTTAATTCCGCTAATCATTGGCATGGTGGAATTGTTGAAGATGTATGGGATGAAGAAACGACTACTGCCACCTATTGCAATAATTTTTGGTATTGTTGGTGGTATGTTTTATGTTTACCCAGACGACATCAAGGCTGGGATACTCGTTGGGGTAATGATGGGTTTATCTGCAAGTGGACTGTATTCTGGTGGGAAAGCTGTAGTTGAAAAGAGCGCAAATTGAAAAATATAGAATCCCCTTAGCTGTCTGTTAGCTTAAGGGGATTGTCTTATTGATAGTTATTTTTCGTTTAGTAAGAGTGCAATTTTTAGGACAAACGCATCTTGGAATAGTGAAGGATTATAGCTTGTGATTTCTTGGATATTTCGGAGCCTGTACGTTAAAGTGTGTCGATGAATATTTAACTTATCAGCGGAATTCTTACTGTTTAGATCAGCTGCAAGATAGGTAGTCAACGTATCCTGTAGCTGACTATTCAAACCGTTTAAAATTCGATTGGAAAACTTAATAGTTTCGGAGGAAGAGATATTCTTTTTGAGTAAGGCTAGTAATTCGATTTCTTCAAAGTAAATAAGCTGTTGTTTAGGCTTTGCAAATTGTAAGGCGTTTTTGGCAGTTGTATAGGAATAGCGGACTTCATCCAGCGTATTTACGGCATAGCCAACGCCAATTCTAACAAAGGAATCCTTCTGCAAAATAGGAAGCAGTGTAGCGAGTTTACTTTTCAAGGTTGGTTCACTTACTTGACTCAAGAGTATGAATAGTTCGTTCAGCTGCGAATGACCAATCAGTACGGAGTTTTTTTCGAATTGCTCCTCCAATTGTTCAATGATTCTTTGTGAAGAGGGAAGAAAGTTTTCTGATTCAATTAACAAAGTTATGAACGGACTTGCTACGTTAAATTCTAATAGGGTCAGTCTTTCCCTAACGATTGGCGATAGAGGCTCGCCGCTAATCAGTTCTTCGAAAATAAGCTCCTTCATCTTTCGTTTCCATTCGGCACGCGAGGTGATAAGTGATTGGTGAACCATCATTTCAGTTGTTAGTTGTACGAGTGTTGCGATTTCCCTAAGCTCTTCTGGATTTCCAGTTATGCCAATGACCCCAACTAATTGTTCCTGGAAATAAATCGGCATATTCACACCTAGTTTCGTTCCATACCATTCTGCTAAATTCTTTTTCGTAATCCATAGTTCTTCTCCTGTTAAAGCGACATAGGCAGCTCCTTCATGGATTTTGTCGATTCGTTCTTCGTCACCGGAAGATAAAATCATTCCATTTGTGTCCATGACATTTAAATTCCGTTTTAAACGGATTGTAGTTTGTTCGACAATTTCATCTGCAAGTTGTTTTGTTAGCATTAAGTATCCTCCGTGTATAGTTTTTATCATTTTTTAGAAATAAATTTATACAATAAGTATAATGTATTATTAGAATATTACCACTATACTCTTTGTAAGCGCTTTAAAAAGGAGGTGTACGCGTTGAAAATACTAATAGCGCCCGATTCGTTTAAGGGAAGTCTGACAGCAGTTCAGGCGACACAGGCGATGGCTGATGGGATTCATGATGCTAACCCGGCAATTGAGACGGTGATGCTACCAGTAGCTGATGGCGGGGAAGGTACGATGAGTAGTTTAGTTGGCGCTACCAATGGAACGACCGTTACTGTCACCGTACAAGATCCAATCGGCCGGCAAGTGAATGCTAGCTATGGTGTGCTTGGAGATGGCGAAACATGTGTCATTGAAATTGCTGAGGCATCGGGTCTGATGCTGTTGACTGAAGAGGAGAGAAATCCACTTATCACATCAACATTTGGTACGGGCCAATTAATCGTTCACGCATTAGACGCCGGCTTGCGCAAATTTATTATCGGGCTTGGCGGAAGTGCAACAAATGACGGTGGTTCAGGATTATTGCAAGCGCTTGGTATGAAGTTATTGGATGCGAATTCCAAAGAATTAACCCAAGGTGGAGGAGCACTTGGATCACTCTATACGATGGAGCAAACATCTTTCGATGAGCGAATTTCTGAAAGTCATTTTTTAATTGCTTGTGATGTAGAAAATCCACTAACTGGTTCCGAAGGAGCATCTGCTATTTTTGGACCGCAAAAGGGTGCTATGCCTAAAATGGTGAATTTATTGGATGAGAATTTAGGAGTATTTGCAAAGGTAGTGGAAAAGCTCACTGGGATTTCACTTCATGCAAGGAAAGGTGCGGGTGCGGCAGGAGGAGCAGGGGGAGCTTTTCAGGCATTTTTCCCGGGTGAAATGAAGCAAGGAATTAGCGTTGTGTTAGAGACGATCTTGTTTGATCAACAACTAAGGGATGCAGATTTAATTGTAACAGGTGAGGGGAAAACAGATAGGCAAACATTGGCGGGGAAAGCCCCGTTCGGTATTGCCAAAGTGGCAGCTCGAGAGGGAAAACCAATTATTCTCATTTCGGGAGCAGTAGATAATGGAAGTCGAGAGCTTTTAGCACCACTATTTTCCGAGCTTCATGCAATTGCAGATGGAAGTGTATCAGCGGAAGAATCGATGGAAAATGCCGAGCATTATTTACGTTTGAAAACAAAGGAAGTAATGGAGAATTATTTAACTACTAAAAAAGGGGTGTAGTTATGTTATTTGCAGTTATTGGGCTAAGTGTTGTATTAGTTGTTGTGTTGACAGCTGTTTTTAAGGTTCATCCATTTTTATCTTTATTATTAGGGGCATTTGTTGTTGGTATTAGTTCTGGTATGCCACTACTTACAGTTGTTGAGAGTGTGAATGATGGATTCGGTGGACTGATGAAGGGAATTGGAATTGTCATTGTTGCGGGTACGATTATTGGGGTCATCCTGGAAAAGTCAGGTGCAGCTTACCGGATGGCGGAAGTCGTTTTACGAGTAATCGGTGAAAAAAGACCGCAATTGGCGATGTCAATCATCGGTTATATTGTTTCGATACCGGTATTTTGTGATTCGGGATTCATTATATTATCAAGTTTGAAAAAGGCGTTAGCGAAGCGAGCGAAAGTTGCAATTGCTTCGATGTCAGTTGCGCTTGCAACAGGATTGTACGCAACACATACGCTAGTTCCGCCGACACCAGGCCCAATTGCAGCAGCGGGTAATATTGGTGCAGAAAACTATTTAGGTACGATTATTTTAATCGGGCTATTCGTTGCAATTCCGGCAGTCATTGTAGGGTATCTATGGGCTGTAAAAGTTGCATCAAAAATTGAAGTGCCTGAGGACTTAGAAGAAGGTGGACTGGATTACGAAGAAATTGTGAAATCCTTTGGAAAAATGCCTTCTACGTTTAAAGCATTTTTACCGATTGTCTTGCCAATCGTATTGATTGGGATTGGTTCGATTGCTGCTTTAACGGGTGAAGATACTGGTTTTATAAATTTCTTACGTTTTCTAGGGGCGCCTTCTGTTGCTTTATTATTCGGTGTACTGGCGGCGTTTTTATTATTACCAAAGTTTGATGAAGAAACATTATCAGGCTGGATTGGTGAAGGGATAAAGGAGGCTGCTCCAATTCTTCTAATTACCGGCGCAGGAGGAGCGTTCGGTAAAGTAATTTCAAATTCCGGTGTTGCAGATTTAATCGCTAACATGAACATGGATGCTTTAGCGGGTGGCGCATTGTTCTTGCTCATTCCATTCATCATTGCGGCAGCTTTAAAAACAGCACAAGGTTCTTCAACGGCTTCACTTGTTATTACCTCAACGTTGGTGGCACCATTATTGCCGGTAATGGGCATTGAAGGAGCCGTTCCACTTGCACTAGTTGTTATGGCAATTGGCGCTGGGGCGATGACTGTAAGCCATGTGAATGATAGCTTTTTCTGGGTTGTCACGGAATTCAGTGGTATGAAAGTAACGGATGCCTATAAAGCACAAACAATAGCAACGTTGTTACAAGGCGTGACGACAATTGTTGTTACAATGGTCATTTGGATGATTTTTGTATAAATACTAGGAAACTACTATCTATCTTGTGGGCCATTAACCGCCTGCAAGATAGATATTTTTTGATCGGATTCAAAATAAATATCCCTAATGAATAGGATTGTGAGTCCATGTTGTAGAATTAAAGATATATCACAAATTGAAGGGGGACTGTATCATGGACACAGAACAGGAGCATGGAACTGTGTATTCATCGCCGGTCAAAAGTATTTTTGATAAATTTGCTCAGAACAAAGACGTCACTCTTGTATACGGTGAAACAATTGACCTTACGAATAAACGGGTACTACCTGTTGCCAAGGTTAGCTATTCTTTCGGGGGAGGTGGAGGATATTCTGAAGCAAGCGATCATTCTCCAGCAGGTCAAGGTGAAGGCGGCGGTGGACATATTGCTATTAAACCACTGGGTGTCTACGAAATTACAACCGAAAAAGTTAAGTTTAAGCCCATTATTGAATTTAGAATGGTAGCTCTCGTATTCGCTTTATGTACAGTAGTAACTATGTGTCTGTTAAAAAACAAAGAGAAAAGTTCAAACGAGTAACAAAGTATGAAAAAGCTTGCCTTGCCATGTGAAAAACATAGCAACAGCAAGCTTTTTTCATGTAATGAATTACGTAGGTATACGACAAGTTAACAAAGATAAAGGAGTAGAAGACTGCAGATGACGCAATAATTTGGTCGGAAATTTAAAAAGTATAAAAAAGGGATTGAATAATAAAAGATTAAATGTATAATGAGTTCATAAGTTGTGCAACCGGTTTCATTGGATTGTACATTAATAGTTTGTTAGTTTGTGTGAACATTTGAATGTGGAATTCTATTTGAACGTTCCACATATAACAAACGAATGCAAACGGTTGTACAACTTTAGCAAAAGATTGACATTATAAGGAGGGGGCAAAGAAATGAAAAAACAGTTATCGTTATTAGCTGTGCTTGCGCTTATTATTGGTCTACTCGTAGCATGTGGACCAAATCGAGAGGTACCGGAAGAATCGGGAAGTGCAGGCGGATCCGAAACAACAGGGGAAGCAGAAGAACAAGGGAATACGGAAACCGACGAGCCAGCAAAACCAGAAAAACTTGTCGTCTGGGAAGATGTTGACAAATCAATCGCATTAGAACCTGCAATCGAATCTTTTGAAAAAGAATATGGCATTAAGATTGAATTTAAAGAACTAAATATGGCGGACAAAATGCGTGATCAGTTACGTCTAGATGGTCCATCTGGAACAGGTGCCGACGTTGTGACGTTACCACACGACCAAATTGGTCAAGTTGCAACAGAAGGGTTAATCCAGGAAATCAAAGTATCTGATGACGTGCTTGCTAAGTTTACGGAGTCTTCTGTTGGTTCACAAAAATACGATGGTAAGCTATACGGACTACCAAAAGCAACAGAAACACCAGTCTTTATCTACAACAAAGCATTAATGACTGAAGCACCAGCAACGATGGATGAATTGTATGCGTTTTCAAAGGACTTTACGGACGGAAAACAGTTTGGGTTCCTAGCGCTATGGGATAACTTTTACTTTGCTCACGGCGTAATTGGGGGCATGGGCGGTTATGTATTCAAGGATAACGATGGTGCACTTGACCGAGAAGATATCGGTTTAAATAACGAGGGTGCAGTTGCTGGAGCGAAATATATTCAAACATGGTACAGCGAAGGTCTATTCCCAAAAGGAATCATTGGGGATACTGGAGGATCTGCTAAAGATGGTCTGTTCAATGAAGGTAAAGTAGCTTCTGTTATGGATGGTCCTTGGGCTTTCCAAGGCATGACAGATGCTGGAATAGACATCGGAGTTGCGGCATTGCCGACACTACCAAACGGCGAACATATGAAGACATTCATGGGAGTAAAGGGCTGGCATGTGACATCCTTTACAGAGCATGAATATTGGGCAACAAAATTGATTGAGTGGCTGACAAACGAAGAAAACGCAAAAATTCGTTTTGAAAAAACTCAAGAAATCCCACCTGTTAAAACGCTGATTGAGGATCCAATTATTGCTGAAAATGAAGGAGCAAAAGCAGTTGCACTCCAATCTCAATATGCAGTTCCAATGCCGAACATCCCGGAAATGGGTGAAGTGTGGGATCCCGCTGCATCCGCTTTGCAAACAATTGCTACAGGAAAAGCAGATCCACAAACGGCGATGGATGAAGCAGTTAAATCAATCAAAACCAATATTGAAACAAATCACCCAAGTAAATAATGGTTGTGTAAGTGCCTTGGTGAAGGCGGCAACATAAGGGGGTTCAGCATATGGCAACTGTCATAAAGGAGGGATGCAGTTCAATCCCTCCCCGCTGGACTTACTTATCAATGTGCTACTAGTGTCAAACACTAATAGTAGGTGAAGGCATGTTTCTAATTTGGAAATATGGCTTTGCTTACTATAGGCAATAAAACAAACGATTGCACGAAGAATAGACATTATTCTCCGTTCAGTGAAAAGAAGGAGGTAGTATATGTAATGGAGAATAAAGTTGTCACTAAACATAAACGAAACGCCAGTTTATTATCAATTATCCCAGGTTTCGGTCAATTTTATAATAAACAATATGTGAAGGGGGCCATCTTTTTCATATTGACTGTTGCATTTTTCAGCAGCTTTACACAAACGTTAAACTGGGGCTTCTGGGGTTTAATCACATTAGGGACAATTCCGAAGCTCGACAATTCTATTTTTTTACTAATTGACGGCATTATTGCGTTACTAGTCGCTTTAATCGGGCTCGTCATTTATGCTTTCAATTTGTATGATGCATACATAAACGGCCAAAAGCGTGATGAAGGATTTACGCTGAATAGTGTAAAAGAACAATATCATAATTTATTGGATACGGGTTTTCCGTATTTAATGATCTCACCCGGTTTCTTATTACTCATTTTCGTCGTTATTTTTCCGATTATTTTTGTTATTTTATTGTCGTTTACGAATTATGATTTATACCATTCACCACCTTTAAAGCTGGTTGATTGGATTGGCATCCAGAACTATATTGATATTTTCGCTTTAGATCTTTGGAGAACTACATTTTTCGGTGTTCTTGGCTGGACTATTGTTTGGACTTTCGGAGCGACTACTTTACAAGTAGCGATCGGAATCTTTTTAGCAGTTCTAATCAATCAAAAAGATTTGAAGGGGAAGGCAGTTTTTCGGACTATCTTGATTCTTCCATGGGCAGTACCGGCATTTATCTCGATTATGGTTTTCTCCGGTATGTTTAATGAGTCCTTCGGGGTCATCAATACTGGTATTCTGAATTTCTTGGGGATTGAAGCCATCCCTTGGATGACTGAAGAATTATGGACTCGAATTGCTTTGATTTTGATTCAATCATGGCTAGGATTCCCGTTTATTTTTGCAATGGTGACGGGAGTGCTTCAGTCTATTCCGAATGAATTATATGAGGCTTCAAATGTTGATGGTGCATCTATTTGGCAGAAGTTCCGCAGCATTACATTGCCAATGGTGTTATATGCGACTGCGCCAATTATGATTACGCAGTATACCTTTAACTTCAATAACTTCAATGTCATCTTCCTCTTTAATGGTGGAGGACCTGCATTGCCGGGGCAAAACGCTGGAGGGACTGACATTTTAATATCGTGGATCTACAAGCTAACGATGACTTCTGGGCAATATGGAAAAGCAGCTGCAATTACTATGCTACTGTCTTTAATCGTTGTAGCGGTGGCTTTATGGCAGTTCAAGAGAACCAATTCATTTAAAGAGGAGGATATGATGTAATGAGTAATAGGACTGAAAAAATTATCAGACTGACAGCATCGTATCTTGTACTTCTCGTTGCTGCAGTTGTCGTGATCTATCCGCTGTTGTGGGTCATTGGCTCTTCTTTTAATCCAGGGCAAAGTCTCTCGGGCTCTTCTATGTTTCCGAAAAACCCGACAACGAAGCATTATGTTGATTTATTCGATTTGGAGAAATCCAATTATATTTTATGGTATATCAATTCGATGAAAATTAGTTTGACTACAATGGCTTTATCCGTTATTACAGTTTCTCTCACGGGGTATGCTTTTTCCCGTTATCGCTTTATTGGGAGAAAAAATGGGCTACTGACCTTTTTAGTTCTTCAGATGATTCCAAACTTTGCTGCATTAATCGCCATTTTTGTTCTAGCTCAAAGGACAGGCCTGATTGATACTCACTTAGGTTTGATACTCATTTACGTTGGTGGACAAATTCCGATGAACACTTGGCTGATGAAAGGGTACTTGGACACAATTCCAAGGGATTTAGATGAGTCTGCAAGAATGGATGGTGCAGGTCATTTACGTATCTTTTGGCAGATTATTCTACCGCTTGCCAAACCAATCATTGCGGTAGTTGCACTTTTTTCATTCATTGCTCCATTTGGAGATTTTATCCTCGCACGTATTATGTTACGGACTGAGGAGAAGTTCACTATGGGGGTAGGTTTATTTGAATTAGTAGCGAAACAATTTGGCAATGAATTTACAACATTTGCCGCGGGTTCGGTATTAATCGCTATTCCGATTACGCTTCTTTTCCTCGCATTCCAAAGGTTCTTTGTCTCAGGATTGACGGCCGGAGGAACGAAGGGCTAATTGACACAATCACAAATTTAATGCATTATGGCAGGATTCAGAAGGAGTATTGATTATGAATAAAGCATGGTGGAAAGAAGCAGTTAGCTATCAAGTGTACCCAAGAAGTTTTCAAGATAGTAATGGGGACGGTGTAGGTGATTTACGTGGTGTTATTTCGAAATTGGATTATTTAAAGGAATTAGGGATAGATGTCATTTGGATTAGTCCATTTTACAAGTCGCCAAATGCGGATAACGGCTATGATATTAGCGATTATCAGGATATTTCAAGTGAATTTGGGTCTATGAAAGATTTTGATGAATTATTAACAGAGATTCATGCCCGTGGAATGAAGCTTATTCTAGATTTGGTCATCAACCATACGAGTGACGAGCATCCATGGTTCATTGAATCACGCTCATCATTAGATAATCCGAAAAGGGATTGGTATATGTGGAAAGATGGTAATGGGCAGGAAGCACCGAATAACTGGGAAAGTATTTTCTCAGGGAGTGCGTGGGAGTATGATACATCGACAGCACAATATTATCTTCATTTATTTGCTACTAAACAGCCAGATTTGAACTGGGAAAATAAAGAAGTTAGGGAACAATTGTTTAAGATGGTCAATTGGTGGCTTGATAAAGGGATCGACGGTTTCCGAGTTGATGCGATTAGTCATATTAAGAAACGAGAAGGCTTACCAGATATGCCAAACCCCGCGGGGGAACAATATGTAGCTGCTTACGATATGCATACAAACCAGCCCGGCATTGAGAGTTATTTGCAGGAGCTAAAAGAAGAAACTTTTTCAAAATACGATATTATGACGGTTGGAGAAGCAAACGGCGTCGGCGTGGACGAGGCGGACGAATGGGTTGGAGAAGATAACGGACATTTTAAAATGGTATTCCAGTTCGAGCATTTAGGCTTATGGAATAAGGAATTGAATGACTCTGTCGATGTCATTGGCTTGAAAAAAACGCTTACGAAATGGCAAAAGGGACTGCATGGTAAAGGCTGGAATGCCCTGTTCTTAGAAAATCATGATCAACCGCGTAGTGTTTCGAGCTGGGGGGATGATCAGACGTATTGGAACGAAAGCGCAAAGATGTTAGCCGCTTGCTATTTTCTTATGCAAGGAACGCCATTCATCTATCAAGGACAGGAAATAGGGATGACAAACGTTCAGTTTTCTTCAATTGAAGATTATGATGATGTGGGTATGAAGAACTTCTATGCAATCGAAATCGCAAAAGGACGCCCGCATGAAGAAGTCATGCAAACGATTTGGAGCAACGGACGTGATAATTCAAGAACACCGATGCAATGGGATAATACGCTGAATAGTGGATTTACAGAAGGGCAACCTTGGATGAAAGTAAATCCAAATTATATGAAAATTAATGTAGAGGTACAGCAACAGGATGAGCAGTCCATTTATCATTTTTATAAAAAAATGATTCAATTACGAAAAGACAATCCTGTATTTATTTATGGTGACTATGATATACAGCAAGAGGACCATCCGGGAGTCTATTTGTATACGCGTTCAATGGAAGGTCAGTTTGCTGTCGTAATTTGCAACTTCCGTGGGAATGAGGAGAAAGTGCAGCATATTCATCTTCCGGAGGAGAAAGTTGAACTTGTGCTTTGTAATTATGAGGATACTCCGAGTCGACTTGCAGAAGAAGCTACACTTCGACCGTATGAGGTGAGAGTGTATATATCTAAATAGATTCCAGCAATGTTCCGTCCTAGTTATGCCTTCTGTTGAAGATTATGTGAAAATCAAAAATTGTTGTGTCTCGAATGGACAGCGCATGGACTAGTTTATAAATAAAAGCTTGCCTTTACTACGGTGAAATTGTAGTATTGGCAAGCTTTTTCTTCATTTATTTTTTCTTTTCAAAACCAACAATGATAGTACAAAAAATACGAGCGTCGTCGCAACAAGATAGAAAACGCTGAATAATGTTGACATCTTTTCGCCATTCATTTTATAAAATACACCCATATCGAATAGAAATGCTTCTTTCATTTCCGCAGGGGCATTGGCAAAAGAACTCATCAAAGGTGTTTCCATCAGTACTTGTCGAAACAGTGCAGCCGAATGGGACACGGGGAATAGCTTCACAATCGTTTGTAAGTAATCAGGTAAGCTGCCAATTGGGATATAGATCCCAGCTAAAAAGCCAAGCAATGTTCCGATAACTGTGCTTGCGGCGGCAAAGGCATTGGAAGTTTTAAAAAATGAAACTAACAAGAGAACCATCGATGCGCTTGCCAACACAGCTAAGACGACTAAGCCAGCTGCGGCTATCATTTTACCGAATGACAGCATTGCTTCTCCGGATACAACAAGAAATAGATTCGATGCAATCAGTGTGCTGAGGCACATGATGAAGCCCACGACCAACGCACTTATAATATAACCGCCAACCAATTTTGCCCTAGGAATAGGCGACGAATAAAAATCCATATAGGTTTTATTCGCTCGATCCTCGACAAGAATCCCGAAAGAGGCAAGAGTTGTCGTCATAGAGGTGACAGCAAGCATGCCAGCGATGAACCACGACATGAGCAAAGCTTTTTTTGTTGGGAAGTCAGGCAGTTGTTTCGCAGTCATATCGCCTAAAAATAATACGTATAAAGCGACGAGAATAATAACCGCAAGCAATGAGAAAAATACAGTGGATTTATCTCGAAAGTATAATAAAATATTTCGTTTAGCGAATGCTAGCATCACGATTCACAGCCTTTCCATTAATGGCGATAAATACATCATCCAAACTGGATTTTTTTACTTCAAAGGAAGAAATGAAAGGTGTGAATTTCGTTAAAATCGGTATTGCATCTGTCGTTTGGCTAAGTGGGAGATGGAAAAGTGACTTTTCTTCATTGAAATCGAGCTCATCAGCTAGAAGTAACCTTCGCAGTTCATCTGCTTGATCCGTTGAAATGGATAATTGATGAGCAGAATAGTCATTTTTCAATTGCTCCGGCGTTCCTTTCGCAACAATGCGACCTTCTTTCATCACGACGACATAATGTGAGTTTGCTGCTTCTTCAATATAATGTGTCGTTAAAAAAACGGTCATGCCTGTATCTTTTTGCAGTTGTTGTATGGTTGACCAAATGTTTTTTCGACTTTCTGGATCGAGCCCCGTTGTCGGTTCGTCCAGTATTAAGATATTTGGCTTATGAATAAGGGCGCGGGCAATGTCCACACGCCGTTTTTGTCCGCCCGATAATTTTCCATATGGGCGATCTGTTAATGAGGCTACTTCTACGACTTTCAAGACACGGTGAATCGCCGCATTGCGCTCTTGTCTAGTCATTCCGTAAAAAGATGCTCGAATTGCTAAATTCTCTTTGACAGTCAATAAAGGATCGAGCAAGCTATCTTGAAAGACAACGCCGATTTCTTGGCGAATAGCTTGATCGTGCTTGCCAACTGTATAACCATTGACTGTGACATGACCTTTGTCTTGCTGAAGAAGCGTCAAAAGGATTGAAATAGTTGTTGATTTACCAGCACCATTCGTGCCTAAAAAAGAAAAGAGGGAACCTTCTTCTACATAGAAACTGATGTCGTTGACAGCTTTTACCGTCCCGAAAGACTTTGATAACCCATTTACTTCAATGATTTTAGTCAATAGAGGCACCCCTTTTTTTACGTGCAATGACAGCGTTGATTTGCATCGCACTTGTTTGATTCCCCATAAAAGTAACGACAATGACAACGAGATAAGTCAGTACTCCGATTGCGATGACGAACAACGTAGTCGTCCAATTGAATGGGAAAAAATTGAACGCTGCCCCTGCAACAAGAAGAACGACTAGGACATCAAGCAATTCGATTAATCGTAAAATCAATGCATTTTGAATAGGCAACTGATGTGTCATGAAGATCAGAAGCATGATACAAATGGAGATAAAGAGCATTTGAACGATCAATATCTCTTTCATAGGCGGGAAGATTTCCAACAAGCTAAAAAGAAGATAAAATAGAGTGCTGAATGTAAATGATATACACCCTGCTGAAATGTAGTGCTTCACTCGGTTCATGTAAATACCTCCTCACGATAAAAACTGCTCTTTGAATGCTTTGACATAATGTCGATTGACAATTACCTTTTCATCATTGGTCAAAGACGCTTCAAATTTGCCATTGAATAATGCGCGAACACTTTCGATATGCACTGTATTGACGATTAGGTTTTTACTAATACGAATAAAATGCGTCTTACTTAATTTTTGTTCAATCTCATACAACTTCAAATCGCATGCATATACTTCTTTTTCCGTGTAAATAAAAGTTTGATTATCAATTGTTTCGATATAATACACGTCATCTACAAGAAGCGAGTAGGTGCGTCCCTCTCTTGTACCGATTAATGTAATGCTTATTTGATGAATCTGTTTGATGATTCGTGCTAGCTGACTGTCGATTTGTGAACAATTGATAATAATTTCAGCATCGTCATACTTCTCGGATTCATTGATTGTCAAACGAATGATAGTCACATCCTTCAGTTGGAATCTTATGGATAGAATCGTACCATTTGACGGAAGTCAGAACAATGCATTTTATGTAACCTGCATTTTTCAAACCGTAAGTTGCAATGAATAGAACATACCCTTTTAAAAATAGAGTAAAATCGGCTATGATAGAACCATGCAGTTATTAGAAATGGAAGTGTTGTCATGAGTCAATTGATTATTGAAAACCTCACGAAGACCGTTGGGGAGAAAACATTGTTTAAAGATATAGCATTTACGGTTGTCAGCGGAGAAAAAGTAGGCCTGCTTGGCATTAATGGAACAGGGAAGTCTACGCTACTGTCTATTCTTGCGGGTGTCGAAGAAGCTGATTCGATTTCGACGGATCATCCGAACAGATACCGCATTGTATATTTACCACAAGAGCCTGAATTCGATCCGCAATTAACAGTGATGGAAACGGTGTTCATGAGTGATGCACCGATTATCAAGGTCAATTTGGAGTATGAGCATGCATTGCAAGCTTTATCGGCAGATCCTGAATCGACATATAATCAAGACCAATATTCAAAATTCCAAAATCAGATGGATGATTTGTCTGGCTGGGATATCAACTCCAAAGCACGGACGATTCTATCGAAGCTGGGCATTGAAACATTCGATAAGAAGGTCGGAGAGTTGTCAGGTGGGCAGAAAAAACGTGTCGCATTGGCAAAAGTCCTTATTGAGCCCGCTGATCTATTGCTACTCGATGAGCCGACCAACCATCTCGATGTTGATTCGATTATGTGGCTGTCCGATTACTTGAAAAATGAACAAGGGGCTGTCATTTTTGTCACGCATGACCGCTACTTTTTGGATGAATTATCGACCAATATTTATGAATTAGCCGATAAAACGTTGTACGCACATACAGGCAACTACGGCAATTATCTTGAAGCAAAAGCGATTCGTGCGGAAATGGCTGCATCGTCAGACGATAAGCTACGCAATCAGTATCGTTCTGAATTGAAATGGATACGTCGCGGTGCGAAAGCGAGATCGACGAAGCAAAAAGCGCGGATTGGTCGCTTTGATGAACTAGCTGAGAAAGTGAAAAAAGAAGACAGTGTTGGAGAGATGGATGTTGCGTTGAAGTCCACGCGTTTAGGGAAGAAGGTTATCGAAGCGATTGGCATTTCAAAATCGTTTGATGGCAGAACAGTCATTGATAATTTCTCGAGTATTTTACAATCAGGTGACCGTATTGCTGTTGTCGGACCGAACGGAGCGGGAAAAACGACATTATTGAATATGCTTTCTGGGAAAACTGAACCAGATAGCGGCGTCATCGACACAGGTACGACTGTGAAAATTGCTCATTTCCAACAACACACGCCGTTAATGGACGAGAAAAAACGGATTATCGAATATATTCAAGATACGTCCAATGATATTGAAGATGCGGATGGTGTGCGCATTTCAGCTTCGCAAATGTTAGAACGCTTTTTATTCCCAACGAGAGCACATGGTACACCAATTGGTAAATTATCGGGTGGAGAACGTAAACGCCTTTATCTCTTAAAATTGTTAATGGAACAGCCGAACGTCATGATTCTAGATGAGCCGACCAATGACCTCGATCTCGAGACACTGTCTGTTTTAGAAACGTTCATCGACACATTCCCTGGCGTTGTCATCACCATTTCGCATGATCGGTTCTTCTTAGACCGTACGTCAACTAAACTATGGGTAATGGATGGCTCTGGCCACGTCGATACATGGTTCGGTATCTATACGGATTTCCTGGAAACGTATGTAGCACCAGAAGTAGTCAAGTCGAAGCCTATCGTAGAAGTTGCATCACCTGAACCAACGTCGACATCCCAGCAGGCGAAGAAGAAAATGAGTTATGCAGAGAAAAAGGAATGGGAAACCATTGATGCGGATATTGAAAAAGTCGAAACGGATATTGAAGCAACTGAGGCGGAAATGGCCGCTGTTGGCTCCGATTACGATAAACTGAGGGTGTTAACGGCAACACTTGATGAATTAAATGCCGTATATGAAACATTGGTGGAACGTTGGACTTATTTACAAGAACTAGCTGAATCCTAATAAGGGGGCAATACGAGTGAATATTGTAACGATTGAACCGACACCGAGTCCGAACTCCATGAAAATTGTGCTCGACACGGAGTTGCCAAAAGGCACGGGGCTTAATTATAAAAAAGAGGATGTTGCAACGGCGCCACATCCAGTTGCGGCATTATTGGGCATAACGGGAGTCAAAGGGATTTACCATGTCATGAACTTTATGGCGGTTGAGCGGGTTGGTAATGTTGCTTGGGAGTCCATTCTTGCAGAAGTCCAAGCCGTTTTTAATGAAGAGCAAGGTGAAGAAACAGAAGCTGAAGTGGAAATTGACGATAGCTATGGTGAAGTTTACGTACATGTCCAAACCTATAAAGACGTTCCGCTTCAAGTGAAAGTGTTCGACAGTACTTCTGAAGAACGTTTCGGCCTAAGTGAACGTTTTGTGAAAGCAATGGAAGCCGTGCATAGTACGGAAGTTGAAAACTATATTTTATTGCGTAAATGGGCTGATTACGGTATCCGTTACGGAGAAAAAGCTGAAATCGGCGAAACGGTTATCAAAGAAATCGAAGCGGCTTATCCTGCGGAACGATTGCAAGAAATTATCCGCCAGGGGAATGAAGGTCAAACGGAAGCATCCCAGCGAGGTAGAAAAGTTTCACTTGAGGAATTCTCGGTAGATGAATGGGAAACAAGATTTCAATTGCTTGACCAAATGCCAGATCCTGATATGTCTGATGCGGCACTTCTTGGTCGGGCACTTGAAGATGACAAGATGTCGATTAGACGTCTTGCGACAGTTTACCTTGGGATGATCGAAGACGAAGCGGTGATTCCTTATGTTGAACGAGCACTCAAAGACAAGAGTTGGGCAGTGCGTCGAACAGCGGGAGATTGCATGAGTGATCTGGGCTTTGAAGGTTTTGAAAATGCGGCTATCGAAGCATTAAACGATAAAAATAAACTAGTCCGTTGGCGTGCGGCGATGTTCCTTTATGAAACGGGAACTGAAACGGCGCTACCTGCGCTAAAAGATGCTGAAAATGACCCTGAATTTGAAGTGAAGCTTCAAATCCGCATGGCCATTGCGCGCATTGCAGAAGGTGAAGATGCCAAAGGGTCTGTTTGGAAGCAAATGACGGAGGCGCGGATGGCATCATCAAAAGAATAAAATGGTGTGAAAATATAACTTTCGGAGCAACCAAGTATGGTAGCACCGAAAGTTATATTAAAATATCCGAAAATTAGGAGGGTGGGTGCGCCATGCAATTAACAATTAGAGCAACGGGGGACAATGTGCAAGTCATTTCCTATTTGCTTGCTAAAAACCCGAATAATATTTATGAAAGAAATCATAAAGGACATTCGATACGAATGTTTTATAGTCTATTCACGGAAACAGCCCTTGAGATGACGGTCTTTGTAGCACCGGACCCCCTCGCGCTTATGAATCAATCATCGAACGCATACGATATTACTCATTACATTAACGATCGGGAATTTGCGGTGAGTAGTATTTTCATCTCGCTTATTCGTTCAGCGTTAGGAACGGCGCTGAATGGTCAACCAAAAGATGACTACATCAAATGGGTCAATCACCCATTTCATTTCGAGTTTGGCCTTGGACCTGTCGTTTCGGATTTGTCTGATGAACAAATCCGGGGGCTTTTCGAACCTTTAGGCTATGAGGTTGGCATCGAGTACGGTGAAACAGACTATGCTTTTCAGATTAAGACGAAAAGTACAGCACGTTTCCTTACGCTTGTGGGAAATGTAACGCTCCAGAAAGGGCTTCAACAACTGTTTTTGCTCATTCCAGTTTTGGATAATTATAAACATTACTTCATCGATGAAAGTGAAGTTGAAAAGATTAAAAGGTATGGAGAAGGCTGGCTTGATGACCATCCAGAAAGAGAATTTATTATTCGCAAGGCGCTGCGCTTTAAGGAAGTGTATAGCCTTATGGAAGAGCCTGCCGACAATCATCTCTTAGTGGAAGAAGTTACTATCGAAAAAGTGCGTTTAAATGAGTTACGCTATGAAAAAATTGTTGAAGTGGTCAATGGTTTACCGATGAAGAAATCGATTGTCGACTTTGGTTCTGGTGAGGGGAAATTAGCGGTTCGATTGGGCTTTGTCAAAGGAGTGCAGGAGATTCTTGCGGTGGAGCCATCGGAAATAGAATCGTTGAAAGCAATGAAGCGATTTGAAAACGTGATAGAAAAATATGGGTTTGTTGAGCCAACGCCGATGTGGGGATCACTATTTTATTATGATGAACGGTTAAAAGACAAGGATATTATCATTTTATGTGAAGTAATTGAACATATCGATGAGGAACGGCTACCAAAAGTGATGGATCTCCTGTTGGATGACTACAGACCGAATGTTTTGATTATCACGACACCGAACCAAGAATATAATGCGGTTTACGAGATGCAGGATGCAAAGCGGCATAGTGATCATAGGTTTGAATGGACGCGAGATGAATTCGAGCAATGGTGTGCAGACAGAAATCAGTTCGGAAAGTATAGGCTAACATTTGAAGGCATTGGAGAAATGCATGAAGCTTTTGGTTACCCGACACAAATGTGCACGTTCGTCAGGAAGGAGGAGGTTGTATGAAAATCACCATTCCATACGCCGGACTTGTGTTACTTGTCGGTGTTTCTAATAGTGGGAAAACGACGTTATTGAATAAATGGATTGAAGAGCAGAAAATCTTAGCATCCGAAGTGATTAGCTCAGATGCATATCGAGCAATCGTCGGAGATAAGGAGTTTATCAGCTGGTCAGAACGACCGAAAGATGAAGCAGATAGTCTAGTGGATGAATACCAGGAAATTTCTGCGGAAGCATTTAACATGATGGATCACGTTGTAGCAGCCAGATGCAGACTGAATAAAGTGACATTCATCGATGCAACTCATCTTTATCAAGATGACCGTAAAAAATATATTGCGCTTGCCAGGAAACACAACGTTCCAGCGATTGCGATTGTTATGGATGTGCCACAAGTGACACTGCTTGAACGCGATGAGCAACGGAGCAATCCACGAGGGAAACGACGTGTTAAACAGCAACATCAGACATTTAAGCGGGAAAAACGTTTTATTAAGAAAGATGGTTTTGCATCCGTTTATGTCACAGATGGACTAGAAGAGATTGAATTGCTGAGACGGGACAATCCGTTGCTAATTGATAGTGGTCATGGAATTGACATCGTTGGCGATATCCACGGCTGCTACGATGAGCTGATTACGTTACTCGCTAAGCTTGGCTATGAAAAAAATGATGAGGGTTTGTTCGTTCATCCGCAAGGACGGGTTTTCTTGTCGCTCGGCGATGTCATGAGCAGGGGACCGAAATCGTTGCAGACGATGTTATTTTTCCAGCAGCATGTTGAAAAGGGTTTGGCTTATATGATTGACAGTAATCATGGTTGGAAGATTGCGCGCTGGCTTGGTGGGCGGAAGGTAACACTGCATCATGGCGATGAAAAGGTCGAGGCGGAATTGCAGGCGTATGAAGAGAAGTACGGAGCAGAGCAAACGAAGGCTATGAAACAATCATTAGAAGAATTCCTACTACGCGCCCCCTCTCATTATGTTTTATTGAAAAATGGCGTGCAGACTGCTGTTTGTACACATGCAGGCATTCGGGATGAATTCATTGGTAAACAGTCCCCAGAGGTTCAAGATTTTTGTCGTTATGGAGATACAGATGGCAGCACCGAACAAGGTAAACCAGTACGTAAAGATTGGACAATCCATCATAAGGGAAGTGCACTCATTATTTGGGGGCATGATCCGAAACCACAGCCACTCGTCATCAATAACACAGTCAATATCGATCAAGGCGTTGTGTTCGGTGGTAAATTAACGGCTTATCGCTATCCGGAAAAAGAATTTGTTTCTGTGGAAGCGTTAGCTGATTATTCCGAGGCTATAGATAATCCGTTGAAAGAGTGGAAAGAAAAAAGGTTAGCCCCGCCGAATATTGGCAAATTTATTAATGGTTACACTGTTCAAACGAAGCAACTTGGTGAAGTGAAAGTCCATCAGGATATTGTGAAGCCTGCTATTGATACGGTCTCACACTTCGCGGTGCCTATTGAGCAATTACTTTATATTCCACCGACGATGAGCCCGACCCCTGTCACCTCATCACATCCAGGTTATTTAGAGCATCCAAAAGAAGCCGTTGATTATTATAGAAGCCATGGTATTTATACAATGATTGCTGAGAAAAAGCATATGGGTAGCCGGGCTGTATTATTGCTATTCAAAGATGTGGATTCAGCAAAAAAAGCAATCGGCTCCCGAACGCTAGGTGTCATTTACTCAAGAACGGGCAGACGGTTTTTTGATAAAATAACAGAAGCTGAAATCGTTTTAAAGTTGAATGAAGAGCTAGTAAGCAAAGGGTATTTTGAAAAGTACGAAACGGATTATGTACTACTCGATGCCGAAATTATGCCGTGGAATTTAAAAGCGAAAGAATTGATCAGCGAGCAATATGCCCATGTCGCGGAAAATGCAATTCTCGATCGCTCGAAGTTGAAAGAGAAATTGGAAGTTGTTGCAACCGGCGATAAGAATCTAGCTAGATGGTTGGTGGAAATGACAGATAAGATCGACAATTCGAAGGTCTTTAAAGAGGTTTTTCAAAAGTACTGCTGGGATACAGATGGTGTGAAGGCAATTCAAATTGCACCGTTCCATGTATTGGCACATAGCAATAAAACCTTTTTCGACAAATCGCATATGTGGCATATGGATATGAACAAGGAGTTCGCAGTAGATTCTTCTTTCTTTGTTTCCACGGAATTCAAAGTCATTTCGGATGAAGCTAGCGAATTAGAAGTCATTACTTGGTGGGAAGAGATGACGGCAGAAGGACATGAAGGAATTGTCATTAAACCGGAATTTTTTATTGGGACCCAGAATGGAAAGCTTGTGCAGCCTGCCATTAAAGTGAGAGGCCGCAAATACTTAACTATTATTTACGGGATGGATTATTTAGCGCCTGCTAATCTTGGGCGGTTGAAAAAACGCAACACAAGCAAAAAACAGAAGCTTGCGTTAAAAGAATTTGCTTTAGGTATCGAAGGCATCCGACGATTCGTCGATGGAGAATCCATCGAAAGAGTACATGAATGCGTTCTTGCAACGCTAGCACTGGAATCGGATCCAGTTGACCCAAGATTATAAATTGTCGGGTGATTTGTTTACAAGTAAATATAATCTTGGATTATGGTAATTGAATGTAAAAATGAATTACATCGAAAGGCTGAATCACAACATGTACAATGTTGTGATTCAGCCTTCTTTCATATTAAGCATTTTGGTGATAGAGTAGAGGACTTATGCTCCACAATCGTGGTCACTTCACGAATTGATTTTCAGTAGTAGAAAGGTTGTTTATGAACATGAAACCAGTAGCAGGGTCAAAAAGATTTCGTTTTGCGGTATTACTTGGAACACTAGCTGCAATGGGGCCATTATCAATTGATATGTATTTGCCTTCATTCCCTACAATTGTAGGTGCTTTTGACACAACAGCATCCTTCGTGCAGGTTAGCTTAACCGCCTGTCTGTTAGGAATTGGCCTGGGACAGCTCATACTTGGGCCAATGAGTGATGTTCATGGACGGAAGAAGCCGTTACTGATTGGACTTGCCGTTTATTTCGTTGCTTCTTTTTTATGTGTAATTGCGCCGACCATTGAATTTTTTATCGCTGCACGTTTTATGCAGGGGTTTGCGGCGTCAGCAGGAATCGTCATTTCGAGGGCGGTTGTTCGGGATGTTTATAGTGGAAGGGAACTGACGAAGTTTTTCGCTTTGCTTATGCTAATTAATAACTTAGCACCTATTCTTGCTCCGGTTTTTGGTGGTGGAATTCTTGTTTTCGCAGAATGGACGGGTATATTTGCTGTACTGAGTGCAATCGGTTTTTTACTTTTTGTCGTTGTCTTGTGGAGAATGGAAGAAACGCTACCAGGTCAAATGCGCGTACCTAGTAGTCTAACCAATACGTTGAAAAACTTTCTGTCTCTACTTAAAAATCGACAATTCATGGGCTTTGCGCTTGCGCAAGGTTTCATCATGGCTGGGATATTTGCTTACGTTGCAGGTACCCCGTTTGTCTATCAAAATATTTATGGGGTTTCACCGCAGACATTTAGTTTACTTTTCGGTATGAATGGGCTAGGACTTATATTGGGAGCTCAAACAGTGGGGCGCCTAACGGGTGTTTTATCTGAAAAGAAGTTTTTGGAAATCGGTTTATGTATGTCTATTATTTCAGGCACATTGCTACTAATCGCAGTTTTGTTAAATGGACCGCTTCTCACGATTGTGGTGCCAATTTTCTTTTTCGTCGCTTCAATAGGCGTCATTGCAACATCCTCCTTTTCATTGGCGATGGAATCACAAGGACATATTGCAGGAAGTGCTTCTGCATTGCTCGGGTTACTGCCCTTCATTCTCGGATCGATCACAGCACCACTTGTAGGAATAGCAGGTGAAGAGACGGCGATCCCGATGGGGGTTATCATCTTCACTTCAAGCTTGATCGCAGTCATTGCTTATGTTGGATTATCGAGAAAGATCTTGAATGACAGCTGATAGAAAGCCACTTGCTCAATGAAGTAGGTGGTTGTTTTCATCCTTTTGCAGCTAGCTGAATATGCTAAAGCATTAGGAGGAGAGTGGAATTGCGGGAGGTCATCATTGCTTTAGTTAGTTCTTCCATTACCATTGTCATTACAAGCTTCTTTAATTACCATTTTCGATTGAGACAAGAGATTCGCAATGAATCAGTTAAATATACAACAGAAATTTTAAAAAATGTATATACGCCTATTTTGAAAATACTTCTCTCTGCAATTGTACCGGGAGATGGATATGATGGTATCACAAAGGAAATGCTTTTTGAGATCGAAGCGATTATGAAAAGAAATTACGAGCTTGTAGACCCTCATCTTCATTCAATTATATGGTCTTTGAAAACAGAAGTTAGACGTGAGCATTATGAGGAAAGTTTAAGGTTGTTTGATAAAAATAAGACCTTATTAACGCATGTTGAGCATCACTTCAATTTCTATCGAAAACGGATAGGATTACCTTTCGATAAAACAAAGCTTACTAGAACCATTACCTAGAAACGTAATTGATTCCTTTCAGGATTGGACAAGTGCCGCCCTTTAAAAATCTCGCGTGAATAGACTAGAGAGAAAAGTATTTACACTAGTACTTTTTTAGGCTAATAAAGAGAGGGGGTAAATAGGATGGTTAAAATCGTAATCGATGCAGGACATGGCCTTCATACACCTGGGAAGCGTTCACCTGATGACGAACGGGAGTGGACATTTAACAATAAAGTAGCCCAATATGCGATTGCAAAATTACAAACCTATGAAAATGTGGACATTTTACGTGTCGATGATTCTACGGGAATGACGGATGTTCCTCTGGCAACACGGACAAAGCAAGCGAATGAATGGCAGGCAGATGTCTATGCATCCATTCACCATAATGCATTGAACGGCCAATGGGGTCAGCATAGTGGTATTGAAACATATACGATGGACAACCCAACAGCCAATCCAAAATCACATGAAATTGCGGGGGCAATCCATCCGCGGGTTGTTATGGCAATGGGTATTAGTAATCGCGGCATGAAGCGGGCCAATTTCCATGTGCTACGCGAATCTGACATGCCTGCGTTCTTAACTGAAGGGGGCTTTTTGGATTCGACAATCGATATTTCTAAATTACGCGACGATAACTACTTAAAGGCGCAAGGGGAAGCCATTGCTGAAGGACTCGCAGTCTATTTTAAATTACAACCAAAGTCTGTACAAGACCAACCAGCAACAGAACCGTATAACCAATATGGAAATCACCTCTATCAACCATCTATGCAGACTATTATTAACTCGACTCTTGATGTGTTAATTAGACTAGAAAACAAGCAGGAAGGTGCGCTATCTCCAATTTGGCGTGAAAAGCTATCCGAAGGAACGTTGACAAACTCTGATGCTATTGGAGTTTTGTTTGTAGCACTTGACCGTGGGTTACTTGGAGAATTAAAGTGAGAATTTGATGACAAAAGGCGGGTGGCTCAGATGAGTGCCTGCCGTTTTCATGTCAGAAAGCTACAATCGGTGAAAATCTTACATAGACAATGTAGAATGAATATGTACAAAAAATTATTTTTTAATGAACTGAAAGGGGATTTATACATGAACGCCTACGACGAGTACATGAAAGGCATCGTGAAACCGATGCGTGAAGAGCTTGCGAGCAATGGCTTTACTGAACTGACAACGGTTGAGGACGTCGAAGGAACGATGGCAGCACTTGAGGGGACGGCGCTTGTCGTCATTAATTCGGTTTGTGGCTGTGCAGCAGGTCTTGCGAGGCCCGCAGTAAGAGAAGCGATTGTAGAAGCAGAGCACAAGCCCGATCACTTATTAACTGTTTTTGCAGGACAAGATAAAGAGGCAACAGAGAGAATGAGGGCATATTTTCCAGAGGTGCCACCAAGCTCACCATCTATTGCATTATGGAAAGATGGGGCACTTGCATATTTTATCCCTCGGGAACAGATTGAGAACTTTGAGATGGAACAAATTAAAGACCATCTTTCAGAAGTACTTGAACAAGTTTGTCAATAATGCCAACGGTTATTACAACAGGGGGACGACCTGATTGGCGTTCTGAACAACTTGCAAAGGAAGCGGCAGCAGTTCTCGGTTATCCTGTTGTTGAACGAAAGAAACGCTCGGTAGCACGGTTACAGCAAGAATATAGATCAGATGTCATCGTTGCGGGCAAGGAGCGCTTCGATTTGTATCGGGTAGGCATGGACGAGCCCTTTTTCTTTCATCCTAATTCAGCAGCCTTTCGCTTGAAACGTTTATTGAAAGGCGAGTCAGATCCGTTAGTGGAAGTGTCTCAATTGAAGCAGGGCGATTCTTTTCTCGATTGTACATTAGGGTTAGCTTCAGATAGCATAGTTGCTTCCTTCATCACAGGGGATAGCGGTAAGATTACAGGTATTGAGGCAGATCCAGCTGTTGCCTTTATTACAGGGCGTGGTTTGCGAACGTTTCCATCGGAGTCACCGCAACTTGTACGAGCGATGGGGCGAATTGACGTTATCCATGTAGAGGCGGTGAAGTTTTTGCGCGAGCAAGCAGATGCTTCTTGGGATATTGTCTATATTGATCCAATGTTTCATGCGCCGATTACGGAATCCTCTAATTTCACTGCGCTGCGGCAAGTTGGTGTCCATAGCCTGTTGACGCAAGAGTGGGTTGAACAAGCGCAACGAGTTTGTAAGCGGCGAGTTATCGTTAAAGATCGGTTTGACTCGCCGGTATTTGAGCAATTTAAACTACAACAAAAAATTAGACCGAATACTAAATTCCATTTTGGTTTTATTGAAAAATGAAAACGCCGTCACATCTCAAACAGAGGGTGACGGCGTTTCCAATAGATTAGTGCGTGAAGCTTAAAGAGCTCAAGTATAAAATTAATGCGAGCATTCCGATACCAATTAGCAAAGTTATATCCATCAATGATACCCTCCTTTAAAAAAACGTACATTTATCTACAGTTTTATTGTACAATGAAAGTAACAAAGAAGAAACCTTTTCAATATCATTTCGTCTATAAGATAGACTATATGTTTTAAAAATATACACAATTGCGGGTGATTGTTGATGAAAAAATGGTTACAAAAAACACTAATTGTCGCGGTTGCATTTTTAACGCTCGGTGCAATTTCACCGAATCACCAATTCTGGACAAGCTTACAGGATAAAGACCAAGCAAAACAAGCAGAACAGCCACCGAAAAATACCGATTATTCAATCGGTCTGGCAGATGCATTTGTCTATGAAAGATCGGCAGAACCGGTTGTATCGGCAGAAGAGTCACTTATTGCTACCGCGAAAGAATTATCGTATGTGAAATTCGGATCGAAAATTGGCCCGGTCATTGCTGATGAATTTGATGAAATTATTTTTCCGAAAATTGAAGAAGCCATTAATATGACGTTTGAAAGTTCTGGAGATTTACATAAGCGTCGATTGGCGATTACCGAAAAACCAGCGGGCGATTACGCTGAGAAAATTTTCAATGTTTATAATTTAGAAAATGGACAGGATGTCATTCGTTTTCATGTTCGAACTGAAAAACGACCACAAGATGGTTACTTCTATAATTTCCATTATCATATTGCCGATGATGGATTCGTAGCCCATCATTCGATTGGTGACATCTACTGGTCAAAAAATACTCCTCCTAAGTGGTTATCGTAACTAACCACTTAGGATTTTTTTATTCCCTTCCTAATTATTATCCTCATATGATTTTTTTTGCTATACTGAACACATGTATTAGGAGGGAAATTGTATGAAACAATATATTGAGCTATGTAAACATGTACTTGAAACTGGGACAAAGAAAGAAGACCGTACAGGGACCGGAACAGTAAGTGTATTTGGCTATCAAATGCGCTTCGATTTGAATGAAGGTTTCCCTTTGATGACAACTAAAAAGACGGCATTTCGCTTAATTTCTTCAGAATTAATTTGGTTTTTGAAGGGCGATACGAATGTGAAAGCGCTGATTGAAGACCGCAATCCAATTTGGGATGAATGGGCGTTTGAGCAGTGGGTGAATAGTGCTGAATATGCCGGTCCTGATATGACTGATTTCGGACATCGTGCTACACAGGATGAACAATTCGAAGCAATTTATAAAATTGAAATGGATGCATTTAAAAAACGCGTCATTGAAGATGATGATTTCGCGAATAAATACGCTGATCTTGGTCCGGTCTATGGTAAACAATGGCGTTCTTGGACGACTGGTGACGGTACAATTGACCAGATTACAAATTTGATAGAAGGCATTAAACGTAATCCCGATTCAAGACGTCATATTGTCACGGCGTGGAATCCCTCTGAAGTAGAGGATATGGCGTTACCACCTTGTCATGCGCTTTTCCAATTTTATGTTGCAGATGGTAAACTATCTTGCCAACTCTACCAGCGCAGTGCAGATATTTTCCTAGGGGTGCCTTTCAATATTGCCTCTTATGCGCTTCTCGTTCATTTGATTGCTCATGAATGTGGTCTAGGTGTTGGAGAGTTTGTCCATACGCTTGGTGACGCACATATTTATACCAATCATATCGATCAAGTCAATGAGCAGCTGTCCCGTGAGCCGAAAAAATTACCGACATTGAAGCTAAATATCGGAGATAAATCTATTTTGTCATTAGAAACGACCGATATAGAACTGGAAAATTATGAATTTCACCCTAAAATTAAAGCGCCAAAAGCGATTTGAAAAGGAGCAGGAGACTATGATTTCATTACTTGTAGCACATGATCCTGATCGGGTCATCGGTCTTAACAATGAACTCCCTTGGCATATTCCCGAAGATCTTGCTTATTTCAAAAAGATGTCGATGGGCAAAGCGATGGTCATGGGACGCAAGACATTCGATTCGATTGGGAGACCGTTACCTGGCAGACTTAGTATTATTGTGACGCGTAACGAATCGTATACGGCGAAAGATGCTGTGGTCGTCCATGATATAAAGGAGGCCATTGCGAAAGGACAAGCATTTTCGGATGAAGTGATGATTATCGGTGGTGCCGAAATTTTCCAAACGACAATGGACATTGCAGATCGGCTGTACATTACAGCGATTCAAAAAAAGTTTGAAGGTGATACGTTTTTCCCGCAGTACGGAGCCGAATGGAAACTTATTTCATCTTCAGAGAATCACATCACGGCAGATGGAATACCGTATTCATTCCTCGTGTACGAAAGGAATTCTTTGAATTAATATGTTTAAAACAATTCGAACGTTTTCGTATCTTTTTGGCTATTTGCCATTCACGGTTCGAAGACTGCTGAAAGTGAAGAAATTGAGTCGTGAATTAGATCCTGAAGTGAGGGCTTTATATGTCGATGAGGTCCCTCGAATTTGGGCAGCAGGTATTTTGAAAAGAACCGGAAGTACCATTTCAATTACAGGTACTGAGCACTTGCCAGTGGGTCCTGTACTTTTAATTAGTAATCATGAAGGGAATTTCGATATCCCTGTTTTGATAAATTCTATCCCAAAACCTTTTGGCTTTATTTCCAAGGTGGAAGTGAAGAAGCTACCCATTATTAATGATTGGATGGACGAGATGAATTGTGTTTTTATCGACCGATCTGATAGAAGAGGCGCGATGAATGTACTCAAGGACTCAATACAGAAGCTGCGCGATGGCCATACGATTATCATTTTCCCAGAAGGAACGCGTAGTAAAGGTGCGGGTATTCAAGAATTTAAGTCGGGTTTTGCAAAAATTGCACAAGATGCGGGTGTCCCAGTTGTCCCAATTGCATTACACGGGACTTCAGCGATTATGGAAAAGAATAATAATAAAATTCGTCCTGCACATATACAAGTGAAGATTTTGCCACCAATTGAAGTGGAAGCAATCAGGGCTATGACAAGAAAACAGCTTGTCGATCATGCCGAAATGCAAGTTCGACAGGCAATTGAGTTGATGTAGATTGAGTCTTAAAAACACATTTGTTCTGAAAGCGATGCGTCAGCTCTAGAAATACTCTACTTCCACCAATTGAATATTAATCAATAAAAAAGCGTCCTCAAGTATACAAGAGGACGCAGAAATACATGGAAGCACTACCCGCTATTACAAATAGATGCCAAATAGCGTGGTTGTACGGAATTTTCCGCCAAGCGTAAAAGATAGAGCCGACTGTGTATAATAGGCCGCCCGCTACTAGTAGTGAAAAGCCTGCAATCGTTAGCTGAACGAATAAAGGCTTTATAGCAATCAAAATGAGCCAGCCCATTACAACGTAAAAGATGAGCGAAACAAACTCAAATCGATGAATGAAAAATACTTTAAACAAAATACCTGCAATCGCTAGACCCCATATGACCCCAAATAATGTCCAGCCAAGTGCACCTTTAATGGTAACGAGGAGAAACGGCGTATAGGTCCCAGCGATAAGGATATAAATGGCAGAGTGGTCAAGTATGGAGAAGATGCGTTTGAATTTGACAGGCATACTATGGAGCAGTGTACTCATAAGAAATAAGAGTAGCATAGATACACCAAAAACAGTGTAGCTGACAATATGCATTGCTGTGCCTTGCTGAATACCAACAATAATTAGGAAAACAAGAGCTGGTATACTGAGCACAAAGCCGAGACCGTGAGTAATTGCATTCCACAATTCCTCTCGAAAATTTTTAAAATCATAGGCAGTGGTCAAAAAAATAACCTCCTTTTTTTTACTATACTAAAATAAATTATGAATTGCTACTATTAGAGGGGAGTGCGTGTTATGAAAAAAGTTTATATTGTGACAGATTCAACGGCGGAATTAGAAAAAAAGGATATTGAACAATATGGAATCCATATTGTCCCACTAACGATACTCATTAATGGTCAAACATATATCGATGGTGTTGATATACAGCCTGATAAATTTGCAGAAATGATGAAGGATTCAGTAGAGTTGCCTAAAAGCTCACAACCAGCAACAGGCGTTTTTAAAGAGCTATATGACCGATTAGGTGAGGATGGTAGTGAAATCATTTCCATACATATGACGGGTGGTATGAGTGGAACAGTGAAATCTGCACAAGTAGCTGCAGATATGACCCATTCAAAAGTGACAGTTATTGATTCGATGTACATTACACACGCTTTATCATTTCAAGTGCTGGAAGCTGCAAAAATGGCAGAGCAAGGAAAAGCAGTTGCTGAAATCATTGAACGCCTGAATAATGTACGAAAAAAGACAACTCTTTTCGTCGTTGTTGACGTGCTAGATAACCTTGTCAAAGGTGGTCGAATCGGTAAGGGCAAAGCGATGATTGGGTCGTTGCTCAATATTAAACCGATTGCTACGCTACAGGATGGAGTTTATACGCCTGTCGCAAAAGCACGTAGCCATAAACAAGTCGTAGCCCATTTGTTTAAAGTATTTGGGGAAGAAACGGCTGGAAAAATTGTCCGTGGTGTCGGTATTGCGCATGTCAATGGCTTAGCAATGGCGGGACCACTTAAAAAACTTATTGAAGAAACAGGCGTTAAGGATGTTAAATTGACATTTGCAACACCTGTCATTAGCACACATACGGGTGAAGGTGCAATTGGGTTCATGTATTATACTGAGTGAAATCATTGAATCTTTATGAGAGAAAAGGGGAACAATATTTATGAGAAGAGTATTCATAATGATGATAGCCTTCTCATTGTTTTTGTCAGGCTGTCAACAAGGTGACTTATCCACACCAGACTCGTTGTCAAAACGGCAAAACATTGTATTTACAGCATGGGACATACCGGGCTATTTCATCCCAAAACGAGTTCATGTCATTGGGTTGGGGGATTCATTGACAGAGGGTGTTGGGGATGAACGAAAAAAAGGTGGATACTTCGGCCGAGTAACGAGTGAGATGAATGAGTGGCGTGGCGTAAAAGAAGTCGATGTCGTCAACTTGGCCAAGCGCGGTCGAAGGAGTGATCAGCTTATAAATCAGCTCGAAGAGCGGGATATACAATCGGCTGTTAAAAGAGCCGACATGATTTATTTGACGATTGGCGGCAACGATATGATGAAAGTATTCAAATCCAATCTTTTCAATCTGAAGACAGAGCCTTTTTATATCGAACTCGGCAAGTTTGAAAATAGATTAGATGAAGTGTTTTCCATCATTCGGGCATTAAATAGTGATGTCATCATTGTCGTGGCGGGCCTTTACAATCCAACGACACTTGTGACGGATGAAGCAAATGAATTTGTAACGATTATAGATGATTGGAACGAAGCGATTGAAGTTCGTACAACGCTTGACAGTAAATCTTGTTTCGTGCCTGTTATCGATTTATTTGATTCTAACGAAAACATGGTGTACCACACCGATTTCTTTCATCCGAATGCAAAAGGCTATGAGACAATGGCAGCACGTTATGTTGAACAGTTGAAAAAATGTGGTTTATTTGAGCTATCAGATGGGGAAATGGATATGTAGGAGCTGAGGTAAGATGAATAAATGGAAAATAGGTTTTTTTTTACTAGCAGGTCTTATCGCAGCGGGAATATCAGCTGTAATTGTATTTGTTAGCAGCTCTAATGAATCAGTTCCTCTTCCAGACATGAATGTCTTGAACGTGACGGATAATGTCTTAACTGTAAATGCAACGAAAGAGAATTTAGAAGGAATTGCAAATACGTATATACGAAAAGCGATGAAGGGAAGGCCGATTCCGGTAACGATGAAAGTCAGTGACGAGGTGCTATTATTCTCAGAAATGACGATATTTTCATATACAGTGCCAGTCATTATGCATTTTGACCCGGTTGTACGGGAAGATGGCAATTTAATTTTAAAGCTGTCGAAAATAGAAATTGGGATACTGGACACTGTGCCACCTTCGACCGTATTAAAAGTATTAAAGGACTCTATGAAACTTCCTCCTTGGATGACCGTTCGTCCAAAAGAAGAGGAAATATTCTTCAACCTATCGGAAATTCCTGTTTCGGGTAATTTACAAGTGAGAGCAAAAACATTTAACTTGGCTGAAGATCAGATTATTTTAGAAATCATTATTCCGAATGAATGAGGAGGGGTATGAATGGCGCAAGCAGTTGCAACATTTGCAGGAGGTTGTTTTTGGTGTATGGTCAAACCGTTTCACCGTTATGAAGGCGTTGTTTCTGTAGTTTCAGGCTACACGGGTGGAGAAATTGCTAATCCGTCCTACGAGCTCGTTTGTACAAACACAACGGGACATCGCGAAGCGGTTCAAATTACATTTGACGACGCAATCATTTCATATAATGAGCTTTTAGATATATTTTGGAAGCAAATAGATCCGACTGATAGTGGCGGACAGTTTTTCGATCGTGGAGAATCGTATCAAACTGCAATCTATTATCACACTGTAGAACAAATGGAGTTGGCAGAGCAATCGAAATCTAAATTAGAGAGTCTGGGCAAATTTAGTAGGCCGATTGCGACAAATATCCTTCCTGCAAAGCCATTTTACGCGGCAGAAGAAGGACATCAAGATTATTACTTAAAAAACCCTACGCACTACAACCGTTATGCAACTGGCTCAGGCCGAGAACGCTTCAAAACTGATAATTGGGGGGAAGACGCATGAAAGAACAGTTAAAAAAGACATTAACGGACATGCAGTATTACGTCACGCAGGAAAGTGGAACTGAACCACCTTTTCGCAATGAATTTGATAGTCATTACGAAGAAGGTATCTATGTTGATATCGTTTCAGGCAAGCCGTTATTCAGCTCGAAAGATAAATATGATGCGGGATGTGGGTGGCCGAGCTTTACGAAACCAATTGAAGAGGTAGAAGTAGTGGAGCATGAGGATGTTAGTCATGGTATGCGGCGGATAGAAGTACGTAGTAAGACTGCAGATTCCCACCTCGGTCACGTTTTCCCGGACGGACCTGGCGAAAACGGACTACGCTATTGTATTAACTCGGCTGCGCTGCGCTTCATTCCAGTCAATCGTTTTAAAGAAGAAGGTTACGAAGCTTACACGCAGCAATTTTTAGACTGAAAATAAGGAGGAGTGAATAAATGGATCGTTCTTTTTACCGTTTTGTTCTTTCATTCCGTGGTGGCGGAAAAGGAGATTTGAATGCTCTGTTTGCGGAAAGTGTGTTCAATGATTTAAGCTTTCCAAAGGAAGAAAAAGCCTTTGATCCATTATCTCGCTACATCGAAGAAAAGGCGGATCCGCAAATGCCATCCGCCATTTTTGATGAATTATATACATTATATGAAGAGCGTTTCCCTCAGTAATAACAATTGAGGGAAAATACATTTGAACGAAGATAAAGCGTCATCTTCTTTGCATAATGGCTTATTTGACTGTATGATAATAAAAGAAAATTTAAAAGTGAGGTTTTATAAAATGAGTATACATATTAATGCAAAAAAAGGTGAAATTGCAGATACTATTTTACTGCCAGGCGATCCACTTCGTGCAAAATACATTGCCGAAACATTTCTAGAGGACATCACTCAATACAATGACGTGCGGAATATGTTCGGTTATACAGGCACATACAAAGGAAAACGTATTTCCGTACAAGGGACTGGAATGGGTGTACCGTCTATTTCCATCTACGTAACGGAGTTAATGCAAGAATATGACGTTCAAAAACTGATTCGCGTTGGAACTTGCGGTGCTATCCAGAAGGACGTACACGTGCGTGATGTAATTCTTGCACAAAGCGCATCTACAGATTCTAAAATGAATGATATTATTTTTAACGGTGTCAGCTATGCACCAACTGCAGATTTTGATTTATTATTGAAGGCACATCAAGCCGGTCTTGAAAAAGGTCTAAAACTAAAAGTAGGAAACGTATTTACAGAAGATATTTTCTATAATGAATATGCACAGCATGAAAAATGGGCACAATACGGTGTTTTAGCTGTAGAAATGGAAGCTGCAGCATTGTACACACTTGCAGCAAAATTTGGTCGTCAGGCTCTTGCGATTTTAACAGTTAGCGACCATATCCTTACAGGGGAAGCGACATCATCAGAAGAACGTCAAACGACATTTAACGATATGATTATCGTAGCGTTAGAAGCAGCCATTCAAGACTGATTG
>NZ_JAWLIR010000034.1:0-18838 GCF_033485195.1 Sporosarcina beigongshangi | reverse complement strand
ACGCTAATGAAGGAATCAGAGTAAGGAATACAAAAGGAAAAGACGTTATTTCGTTCATCTTCGAATGAAATAACGTCTTTTTCAATTTAGGTTCACTTATGGGACTTAAAACCGTAGGTTTTTCAGTGGCCTCCGCAATAGAGCGGTCCTTTTCTGAACTAACTCTTATGGGGAGGAATGCAGTTTAATCCCCCCTCATAGTACCTAAGGCGAATGTCACGGATTTTTTAAGGGAGCTTTCCGAGCTCGCTCGAAAAAATTTGGACGCAATTACGTCGAGGCGTAATTGATTAAGAAGTGTGGAAAGTGGGAAATAGGATGGATGACAAAGAGAAAACTGATCTTGAACTAGAACATAGCAACGACCAACATTCGACGCATCAGCCACCTGCCAAACGAACGATTAATTTAAAACCGTTTTCCTTCGTCATGCTTGTATTCGGACTTGTACTAGCGACGGCAGCTATCACATTTTTTGTGCTAACGACAGGTGATGACAAAGTAGTCGAAGTAGTTAATCCACAAAATCCAAAAGTTGTAGACCGCAAAGAATTTAAAAAATTGTATGACGCGTATGATGAAATGACAGCGAACTATTATGCTGATATCGATGAATCAGCTATTATTGACGGTGCAATCAATGGAATGATTGATGCACTTGGCGATCCTTATTCTGACTATTTGAATGAAAAAGAGGCACGTCAATTGCATGAAAGCATCTCATCGAGCTTCGAAGGCATCGGTGCTGAAATTCAAGAGAAAAACGACTATATCAACGTCGTTTCCCCTATCAAAAACTCACCTGCGGAACGGGCAGGTATTTTACCGAATGATCTCATCATTGCTGTTGATGGTGAAAGTATTCAAGGTCTTTCTTCTTCGGAAGCAGTTTTACTCATTCGTGGGGAAAAAGGGACGACTGTAACTTTGACGATTAGACGTGGGGAAGCAGTGGAGCCCGTCGATGTAAAAATTGTTCGTGATGTCATTCCGATAGAGACAGTCTATACCGAAATGTTGGAAGATGGCATTGCACATATTCATATTACGAGCTTCTCAGAAGGCACTTACACGGAATTACTTGCTGCTCTTGATGATATGGAAGCGCAAGGGATGAAGGGGTTAATTGTCGATGTACGTCAAAATCCGGGTGGTATATTAGATGCCGCTATAGAAATTTCTGATTTATTCGTAGAAAATGGAAAAAACCTATTCCAATTTGAGAAAAAAGGATCCAAACCGATTATCTATACAGCAATGGGTGATCGAAAAGTTACAGTTCCTGTCACGCTTGTTATTGATGAAGGAAGTGCTTCAGCTTCTGAAATATTAGCAGGAGCATTGAAGGAATCGGCAGATGTACCGTTAATTGGTGTGACAACATTCGGTAAAGGAACGGTTCAATCACCGAAAAACCTTGCAGATGGCTCTAATTTGAAACTAACGACAGCGAAATGGTTAACAGCTGACGGCAATTGGATTCATAAAAAAGGAATTGAACCTACGATTAGCGTACCGTATCCCTCTTATGCAATGTTGCCATTTCTCGATCCGGCAACAGAAATGAAGGAAGGTATGAACACCGCTCAAACTAAAGCAGCGGAAGAAATGCTAGAAGCTGTTGGTTATGGACCTGGCGAAGTTGATGGACAGTTTGACGAACAAACGACAGAGGCCGTTAAAAAAATCCAAGAAGATCTTAAATTAGAAGTGAATGGTATTTTAGCTGGGGAAACAACAATAGGTTTGATGAACAAGCTAAGAACAAAAATTAAAGTAGATGATCCACAACTACTTAAAGCAAAAGAACTACTGCTTGAAAAATTAGGACAATAAATGAAAAGCGTCCAGCCTTAAACGGATGGACGCTTTTTCTAATGAATAGGAGGATTTCAATGATTGAAGTGTATTTATTCAGTGGCTTTCTCGGTAGTGGGAAAACGTCACTGTTACTCCATACAATTGGACAACTGAAAGAACAAGGCAAGAAGCCTGCAGTGCTAATGAATGAATTCGGAGCTTTGCCTTTTGATTCAGATGCAGTCGCAGGGGAGGGGGAGATTCCCCTTAAAGAGCTGTTAGAAGGTTGCATTTGCTGTACGGGCTCAGAAAAGACAGAGGCGCAGCTACAAGGATTACTAGAGGAAAATGACGATATTGATGTTATTTTAATCGAAACGACAGGCGCAGCTCATCCTGTAGAAGCGCTGGACGCCATCTATTCACCGTTATTTGCCGATCGATTGACGATTAAAGGCATCGTCACCGTTGCAGACTCCAAGCGCTGGTTAGAGCGCGATAAGCTATCTCCACAAATTCGAGCGCTGTTCATGGAGCAGATTCGCCATGCTCATTTGTTAGTAGCAAATAAAGCAGATCTCCTCACAGACGAAGAAATGGCAACTGTTACACTTGAACTATCTAATTTCAATGGTTCTGCTCCGATTGTTCAGACGACAGGCGCAAAAATCGCATTTTCATTTATTGAAAACACACTACAAGCTCCAAAGAAAATGACCGAACAACCTATTATTTCTGGAAGGGGTCTGCCGCTATCTTCAAAAATGATTACTTTTTCGGAAAGCGTAGATCAGGAAGACTTCGAAAGTTGGATAAGATCTTTACCGGACACAGTTTATAGAATGAAAGGCTATGTGCCTGTCAAAGGTGTTAAAAATCCTTATTTATTTCAATATGCATACGGTATGGTTAACTGGCTGCCTGAATACGTCAAGATGGAACCCCGTCTTGTCATTATCGGAGAAGGGATTGAACAGCTAAATACATGGGCGTCAACCCCAAATTGGATGAAATATAAAGAGAGTTGACCAAAAGTATCCAATCTTTAAATGATTGAGGTCTTTGACAAAGGTCTTCATCATAGAACTGGACAAATTGGTAAGAACATCCGTTATTCTGAATCTCACAGACGGTATGATAGTTTGCGAAGGGAGGAGTAATGAGATGAAAAAAACGATTGCAGTACTCATGCTCGGTTCGGCGCTCTTACTGCCGAACAACAACAATGTAGAAGCTTCATATTCAGCAAATAAGGTACAGGTGACAAGTTCGCCAGTCCAATGTTACGTATGGAAGGGGCAACTCTACGATACGAAAACAAATAAGAAGATGGTCGATAGCTACCGCTACCATTGGAAAAAGTCTTATGGCAAAAATAAAGTGGAGGTTGTTCCAGCTCCAAGCAAGCCGGTAGAATCACCAGCACCAGTCAAGCCGGTTGAAAAACCAGCTCCAACGAAGCCAACACCGGCACCAACACCAACACCGGCACCAGAAAAACCTACTGAGGTAGCACCTAGTACACCGGTTGAAACACCACAAGATGCATCTATTTCAGCCATTGAAAAAGCGGTTCTTGACCTAACAAATGCAGAAAGACAAAAAGCAGGTCTTAAACCACTACAAACAGACAAAAACTTAATGACTTCTGCACGTCAGAAATCAGCAGATATGGCTTCGAAAAAATACTTTTCACATACAAGCCCAACATATGGTTCACCATTCGATCAAATGAAGGCAAATGGTGTCACGTACAAAGCAGCTGCTGAAAATATCGCGATGGGTCAACGTACAGCCGAAGAAGTTGTCAAAGGTTGGATGGAGTCACCAGGACATAGACAAAATATTTTGACGCCTGGATACACGCACATCGGTATTGGTTTTGATAAAAATGGAAACTATTGGACACAACAATTCATTCAAAAATAAATAGAATTTAGGAGTCATCCTTTGTACTGGAGTTGTTCTGGTACAAAGGATGACTTTTTTAATAGGTTCTATCGCTATTCATCCTTCTTGAAAACGTTTAAAACGTTTTTACGTTGCGCATACTTTCCCAAGAGGTGAATGTAATGGATGAAGTGAAATCGAATGATAGTTTGATTTTATATATACAAAGTCTATTCCATGATTCCGTGGATTTAATTGTACGGGAAGTCTCTTGGAAAGATGAAGTCGCGATTGTCTGTTTTTTCAATACAATGACGGAAAGCGGAGATGTGAACAGACAAATCGAAATTCTTCGTCACCGTTCGATTGACGAACTTCCAAATTGGGAGGGAACTGCAGCCTCAAGTGTAGCTGCATTTTCAGTACCGAAATTGATCGAAAGCGTCACAAACGGATTTGTGGCGGTCTATTTCACAAAAACGAATCTGCTACTAACCATTACAATGCCCTCTTTTGAAGTGCGTTCAACATCCGAGCCGAGTAATGAACTAGTCATTCGCGGTTCTCACGAAGGCTTTGTGGAAGACACCTCCAAAAATATATCTCTTATCCGAAAACATCTATTCATTCCAGATTTAGTTGTGAAGGATGTGCGGCTCGGGAATGATACAAATACGAAAGTTACATATATCTATATTGATTCAATCGCCGAAAAAGATGTTGTTGAGGGGGTTAAAGCACGTCTTGAAAATATCGATATACCTAAAGTTTACAGCATGGGGCAAATCGAAGATTATTTGGAGGATTCGGTTTGGTCTCCTTTCCCACAGTTCCTAAATACGGAAAGACCAGACCGGGCCTTGGCAAATTTACTGGAAGGGAAAATTGTTATTTTCACAGACCAATCTCCCTCTGCACTCATTGCACCGGTTACATTTTTTTCGTTTTTTCAATCACCAGACGATTTTAATGGGCGTGTCTTAGTTGGATCTTTCTTCCGTATACTTAGACTTTTTAGTTTTATGATGGCCATTTTTCTCCCTGCATTTTATATTGCTGTGGTCGGTTTCCATTCAGAAATTTTGCCATTTGAAATAGGTAGGAAAGTAAAAATAGCTGTGGAATTTATTCCGTACCGTCCAATTGTTGAGGCGTTGATTGTGGAGATTTTCATAGAAGTCATCCGGGAAGCAACAATACGATTACCGGCACCGATTGGTCCTACAATCGGGATAGTCGGGGGGCTAGTAATCGGGGATGCGATTGTCAATGCGGGTCTCGTGTCGAATTTAATGGTTGTCGTTGTAGCAATGACTGCCATTTCAAGCTTTGTTGTGCCAAGCGTCGAAATGAACACGACAATACGGATTATTCGATTTCCGTTCATGCTTGCAGCCACTTTTTTTGGTTTTTTTGGCATAGCCATGGGAACGCTTATTCTATTTATTCATATGATGAATCGGTCTTCACTGAACCAACCTTATTTGTCACCGATTGTACCCTTTGACCCATCTCGATTCAAAGATGTTTTCTTCAGAATCCCCTATTATAAAAATCATAAGCAACAACAAACATTTACACATGGTGGGGGCAAGCGGAAGAAGGGGGAAAGAACTTGAATTTCAATTTATCAAGAAAACAGTTTTTCCTAATTCTTTTTATTGTCCAGACAGGGTCGGCATTCTTCTCCTTTCCAGCACCGTTCATAAATGCATCTGGTCGAGATGCCTGGCTGATTTTTCTCGTTGCAGGTGTTTTTCATTACATTATGTTGCTTTTCTATGAACAAAATTATAGGTATTTTACGATTGGTCCATTTATCGGATGGCTGTATAAAGGGTATTGGCTTTTGGTAACCGTCGTTTATATTACCTATGTCGATTATACATTAGCGGTATGGGGATTCCCAGAAACGCCACAATTCATAGTTATCGCAGCGCTAGTTAGTGTATCCCTCTATGCAAATTTGAGCAGGGCAGAAACGGTTATCAATTTGTCCGTTATTCTGATTCCGCTCATCCTGCTATTTTTAGTTTTCTTGCAGTTTGCTTGGAAGGACTTGGTGTGGACGAATATCTTTCCGATGGGAGAATCGACCGGTACGCAATGGGTTAAAGGGCTACTGAAAGCACAGATTGCTTTCATAGGTATTGAATTATATTTGTTTTTCAGGAAGCATGTTGACGTAAAACAGAAAATAAAAGGTTTCCCGTTATTCATCTACCAACTGGTATGGCTAATTTTCTTTTTTTTCTCTGTCATATTAATGCTTTTATATTTCACACTCTCCGGATTGGAAATGATTCCTGAACCGCTGTTATTTCTATTGAAAGCGCAGGAAGTAACTTTTGCTGAGCGTCTTGACTTGTTTTTCCTGTATATTTGGACGGTTTGGACCATCGTTACGGTAACCGTATTTTCCTTTGCGGCTTTGTATGTCCACCGGCTTCATGCTAACGAACATCACAAAAGGGATACAATCATTTGGCACGTATTACTTATGCTGCTGCCATTGCTCTTTTTGTCCAAACAAGCCTTAATCAAACTGAATGATATCATCATTTATGTATATCTTGTTTTTAGCATTCTGATTCCGTTCATTGTCATCATTACGAATCGGAGGAAATCAAAATGAAAAAAATCGTACTTATTTGCATTGCCTGTTCTTTTTTACTGGCAGGATGTTGGGATGAACGATTATACAAGGATGTTACCATCGTTCCGGTTATCGGCTATGATGGAGAGCCCGGAAAATGGACAGGATACTTTACACATGCTGTTGTCGCTGCTCCTGATAGCATCAGTTTTACTACTGTAGAAGGAAGCGGTGTTTCGATTGAGGAAACACGGCTCGATGCAAATCGAAAGGTGAGTGAATCGCTTGATCCTTCACAAGTACTCGTTGTGCTCCTTACGACAGAAGCTGTGAAGACGAATCTAATGGAGACCTTCGATGTGGCTTATAGAATGCCACGTACCCGGTTGAGTAGTCGATTTGTGGTGGTGGAAGGGGATATGGCTCCATATATGGAGAAGACAGAAATTATGGGGAAAATGCTCCCCGATTATTATGATGAAAATTTGAAAACTGCCGTATTTTCATCTATTATTCCAGAAGGTGATATTCAATTAGCTGCCAGATTACTACTAGATGAAGCAATTGATCTTCAATTACCTTATTTGAAAATGTCCGACAAGACAGGGGCACCTGAAGTGGCGGGAGTCGCTTTATTTAGTGAAAAAATTTTCTCGGGACACACATTGGATGCGAAGGAGTCATTGATCGTTCAAATTCTCAAGAAGAAACCTGGAAAGTATGCAATGTTCACATATGAGTGGAAAAAAGAAAGTAAAGCTTATCCGGTAACTGTGACTCTTATTACGTACGACAAGAAATGGGACATACATGAAAGTAAAATCAATGCGAGGTATAAAATGAAATTCAATGTCAATGAGTTTGCCTATAATCATTTGGATCAAGAGGAAGCAAGGAAAGAATTGGAGGATTTCCTTTCAAAAGAATTGACGAAAAATTTTAACGAAGTGGTTAATAAATTGCAAGAGGCAAAAAGTGACGTTATCGGCTTTGGTAGGACTGTGCGTGCCTTCCATCCAGACTTATGGAAAAAAGCGAAGTGGCAAGATACGTTCTCAGAACTCGATATAAATGTTAAAGTCGAAGCGGAAATTACGCAAACTGGCATATTGAATTAAATTTTGTAAAACCCGCGAGTTTATGACTCGCGGGTTTTACTGTCTACGCAAATTTCTTTTTCTGAATATAGATAAGTCGAATTGTCAATGTAATTGCACCAACTGTTAGACCAGCAATAAGACCAATCCAGTAACCATATGGCCCTAAATCAGTGTACGTCGCCATTAAATAACCAATTGGTAAACCGAGTACCCAATACGATACGATCGCCATAACGAACGTCATATTAACGTCCTTATAGCCGCGTAACGCACCTTGAACTGGAGCTTGTATCGCGTCCGAAAATTGGAATAAAGCGGCAAAGATAAAGAACTGTGTTGCTAATGCGATAATTTTTGTATCCGTTGTATAGAGGGACGCAATCGGTTCTCTAAATACTAACAGAATAGCAATGGAGATAAAGCTAAACGCAATGGCTAGACCAACGCCAAGAAAACTGTATTGCTTTGCGTCACGCATTTGTCCTGCCCCGACAGCTTGACCAACGAGTATGGTTGCTCCCATCGAAATACTAAGCGGAATCATGTACAACAACGAAGTAAAATTCAGTGCTATTTGATGCGCTGAAATAACAGCTGTCGAATAGTTACTCATCATGAGTGTAACAGCAGAAAAGATGCTCGTTTCCACAAAAATTGAAATGCCGATTGGTACACCGATGAACAAAATCTCTTTCCATCTTTTGAATGAAATTTTGCCCCATATGTTAAACAGCTGATAATCATTGAATAATTTGTTTTTCCAAGCGACACCATAGGCAACGAAAAAAATGAGCCAATAGGTAATTGCAGCCGCATACCCCGCACCTACTCCGCCAAGTTCTGGAAATCCCCAGTTCCCGAAAATAAGTAGATAGTTTGTAAAGATTGTGAGTGGAGCCGATAAAAGAATAATAGCCATTGAAACACGAGTAGCGCCAAGTGCATCAAAGAAACAACGTAATACGGTATATGCGAAAAGGGGGAATAGCCCTAAGCTCATTGCTTCTAAATAATCGGCAGCCACAACCCGAACTTCATCTTCAAGTGGCATCGACGCAAGTATCGGGGAAACACCATATCGAATAATAAGAAATACAATAGCGGCAAGGACAACCGACACGTAAAGTCCCTGTTGAACGGTAAATTTCACCTCATCTTTCCGGCGAGCCCCTATGAGATGAGCGATAATTGGTGTAAGGCCCATTAGAATCCCTGCAAGACCTGTATAAACGGGTAGCCAAAATGATGAACCGATTGTTACTCCAGCGAGATGGTATGTATCGTAACGTCCTGTCATAAGAATATCGAAGAAGGTAATCATGTATAACGCTAGCTGTGTAATAAGTATCGGCATGACAATTTTAGCAAGTCTTAATGGTTTTTTTCGAAGAGAAAGTGTATTTTCCAAATAAATCATCCTTTTTTCAACAGATAAATAACATTGTACCATGGTTCGTTTGCTATAATAGCAAAGAAGTATCATAATTCGTTTTTTAAACATAGAAGAGGTGAATGGTTGTGAAAAGACCGGTAATTTTATTAACAGGGGGAGGCACGGCTGGGCACGTATCCGTGAATCAAGCGCTAATTCCTGTATTCGAAGAGAAAGGTTATGAAATTCATTACATAGGGTCGCACACCGGAATTGAAAAAGAATTGATTAGCAATGGGTATCCTGAGGTTATCTATCATGCCATTCAAAGTGGGAAGATCAGACGTTATTTTTCTATGAAAAACTTTTCGGATCCGTTTCGAGTTGGTGTAGGCGTTATGCAAGCATTGGCAATTATTCGTAAAGTGAAACCGGAAATTATTTTCTCGAAAGGTGGGTTCGTTTCAGTACCAGTTGTTCTTGCGGCTAAACTAGCAAAAATTCCTGTTGTCGTCCATGAATCGGATTTGACGCCTGGTCTTGCCAATAAACTGGCGCTACCATTTTCCAATCATATTTTTACAGTTTTTGAACAAACATTAGATTATGTGCCAGCGGAAAAATCGACTTGTACTGGGGCAATTATTAGACCTGAACTATTCGAGGGGGTACGGGAAGACGGATTAGGAATTGCCCGTTTATCAGGACACAAACCAGTTCTCCTAATTATGGGAGGAAGTCAAGGCTCGTCAGTTGTTAATGAAGCGATTCGCAAAGATTTAGTAGCCATTCTGCAACAATTTGATGTTATTCATCTATGTGGAAAAGGAAATGTCGATGACAACCTAGAAGACATGGTAGGCTATACCCAATTCGAATATGTGACAGATGGATTGCCTCATCTTCTAGCCGCTTCTGATTTTGCTGTATCAAGAGCAGGATCCAATGCTATTTTCGAATTGTTGGCTTTGCGGAAGCCTATGCTACTTATTCCACTATCAGCCGCAAAAAGCAGAGGAGATCAAATTCTGAATGCTGCTTACTTTCAAAAGCTAGGCTATGCGCATGTACTTCAAGAAGAGGAAGTGGCCAATCGGGTTTTATCGACAGAATTCGCTAGTTTATTAGGTAGTGAAAAGCAATTAATTGAAAAAATGAAGGAGTCTTTGTTACCAAAAACCCCCGAAGAGATGGTGGAAATGATTTTGTTGCACCGAAATTAGCTGAAATAGACAAATCAATGTCATTCTATGCGAATTTAATAGGTTGCAAGTAATTTAAAACAGGTGTAATGTAGTCCCGGGCACAAAAGTTTCATAATTGACGCGAAACCCTTTCAGTTAAAGAGTTTGCGTGGTAATATTAATAAGGATAAAAAATAAAATCACAATATGCCAGTAGGCAAATGTGGAGGTCATTTTACATGTCGAACAATGTTGACTACCATCGTTCCCCGTATGCTGTATTTTCGGGTCCAAACCTTGGGTATGTAATGGAAATGTACGAAGTATTCAAAGTATCACCTGAGTCTGTGGATGCTGAACTCGCGGACATGTTCCGCCGTTTTGGTGCGCCTATAATTGATGATGGGAAACAAACAGAAGCAATCGGAGCAGTAGCACCGGCTGATTTCAGTAAAGTATTATCTGCCTATAAGTTGCAGGACGCAATTCGTACATATGGGCATCTCGCAGCAGATATTTATCCGTTACAAGATCGTCCGAAAGATTCAATGCGTATTGAATCTTCTTATTATGGGTTGACGGAAAGCGATTTGCAGGCAATGCCAGCATCACTTTTCTTTACTAATGTTCCGTCAAACATAATGAATGGGCTTGATGCCGTGAACTACTTGAAAACATTATATACTGGGAAAATTGCTTATGAATTTGATCATGTCATCGATGAAGAAGAAAGAACTTGGATTCAATCTAAGATTGAGAGTGGAAATGTTTCTACTCAACTATCTGTAGATGATAAAAAAGCTCTTCTTGAAAGATTGACAAAAATCGAAGGGTTTGAGAAATTCATCCACCGTACGTTCGTTGGTGCGAAACGATTCTCCATTGAAGGCTTGGATACACTTGTCGTCTTCCTTGATGAACTTGTTCGTCGTTCTGAGGAAGAGAAAACGAAAAAAATGTTGATTGGGATGGCGCATAGGGGTCGCTTGAACGTACTGACACATATTTTAAATAAACCATATGAAATGATGTTTGCCCAATTTGCTGGCGTTCCAGACGCTCCGTTTCTTCCTAAAGATGGTTCACTTGAAGTAACACGCGGTTGGTTTGGTGATGTGAAGTATCATATGGGCGCATTGTATACAGGAAAAACAGGTATGCAACGTTTTCTTGCTTATAATCCTTCTCACTTGGAAGTAGTGAATCCAGTTATTACTGGACAAACAAGAGCTGCGCAGGAAAATACGGATAATCCGGGTGTACCCGAACAAGATACAGATGCTGCTTATGCAGTACTTATTCACGGAGATGCGGCCTTCCCAGGACAAGGAATTGTGCCTGAGTCGTTTAACTATAGCCGTGTTCGTGGATTCAAAACAGGTGGTTCTATCCACGTCATCGCGAATAATATGATCGGTTTCACAACTGAATATTACGATTCAAGATCGACACACTATTCTTCAGATCCAGCAAAAGGTTACGAAGTACCGGTAATTCATGTCAATGCGGATAGCCCTGAGTCAGTAATTGCAGCAGCGTCTTTCGCATTTGAATACCGACAAAAATTCGGCAAGGATATCTTAATCGATCTTCTCGGCTATCGCCGTTATGGTCATAATGAAATGGATGAGCCCCTTGTAACGAACCCAGTTATGTATCATGCTATTCATGAGCATAAGACAGTACGAGAATTATACGGTTCAGAACTCACTGCAGCGAATATTTTAACTGAAGAAGAGGTAACGAAGCTGGATGCAGAAATAATTGCAACTATGCAAGATGCATACGACACAGTGAAAGAACAGTCTGCTCAAGCAGAGCCTATTTCAAATGCTACGCCTGAAGAAGTACTTGCCGGCTATCCGAGAGATCTTGAAACGGGGACTAGTGAGACAAATCTTCGTCGTATCAACGAAGAATTACTGACATATCCTGAAAACTTTAATGTGTTTGGCAAATTGTCGCGGATTTTAAAGCGCCGCGAAGAGCCATTTAACGGCAAAGGTAAAATCGATTGGGCACATGCAGAAACTCTTGCATTTGGTGCGATTCTACAAGACGGTAATCCAATTCGTTTGACTGGTCAAGATGTTCAACGTGGAACTTTCGCACACCGCCATCTAGTCCTTCACGATGAGAAGACAGGCGAGGAACTTGTTCCGCTCCATCATATTAGCGGTTCAAAAGCATCATTCGTCGCGTATAACAGTCCATTGACGGAAGCCGGTATTGTCGGTTATGAATTTGGATATAATCTTGAAGACCCAAAAGTATTATCTATTTGGGAAGCTCAATATGGAGACTTTTCAAATATGGCACAAGTCATGTTTGACCAATTTGTATCTTCAAGTTACTCAAAATGGGGTCAGCAATCTGGACTCGTTATGCTATTACCACATGCATATGAAGGCCAAGGCCCTGAGCACTCAAGTGCGCGACTTGAACGCTACCTACAACTTTGTGGAGAAAACAACTGGACGGTCGCAAACCTGTCAAGTGCAGCGAACTATTTCCATATTCTTCGCAGACAAGCCAAGATGCTTGGTGAAAAATCGATGCGTCCGCTTGTAATTGCATCACCTAAGTCGCTTCTTCGTCACCCACTTGTCGGTGCGGACATAAGCGATTTGGCAGAAGGTCATTTCGAGACAGTGCTGGAGCAACCAGGAACAGGTAAGAAGGCAGATAAAGTGAAAAAAATCTTGTTCGCGAGTGGAAAAATAGCGATTGATCTTGCTGAACGTGTCAAAGATGGAAAGGGCTTCGATCATTTACACATCGTTCGTGTAGAACAACTGTATCCGTTCCCAACTGACAAGATTAGCGATATCGTCTCACGTTACCCTAATGCGAAAGAATTGGTTTGGGTACAGGAAGAGCCGAAAAACATGGGATCATGGTTATTCGCAACTAATTATATCCGCGAAATCGCGGGAGAGAAACAAGTCTCTTATGTTGGTCGAATCCACCGTGCTAGCCCCTCTGAAGGTGACGGGGAATCTCATAAGATTGAGCAGAACCGTATTCTTGACGAAGCATTGAAAAAGTAATTCCGACATTGTAAGATAATGAATGGCTTTACACTGTATATAGGTAAATTAGAGGAGGAATTTATTGTGGCAGAAATCATAGTACCAGAACTGGCAGAATCGATTACAGAAGGAACGATTGCGCAATGGCTGAAAAAACCAGGCGACACGGTTGAAAAAGGTGAATTCATCGTTGAACTTGAAACAGACAAAGTAAACGTTGAAGTTATTTCAGAAGAAGCTGGAGTTGTTCAAGAACATCTTGCGGCAGAAGGCGACACAGTTCAAGTCGGTCAAGTTATCGCAATCGTTGGTGCAGGATCAGGCGCACCATCTGCAACTCCTGCTGCACCTGTTGAAGCGGCGGCAACACCAGCAGCACCGGTTGCAGCTGCAGCTGTAGCAGTTGAAGAGGACGCAAGCACATCTGATCGCACAATCGCAAGCCCAGCAGCTCGCAAATTAGCACGCGAGAAAGGTATCGATCTTGCTGCTGTTTCACCAGTAGATCCAATGGGTCGTGTCCGTGTACAAGACGTTGAAGCACATGGTACAGCTCCGAAAGCGCCAGTTGCGACAGCAGCACCGGCAGCACAAGCAGTTGCTCAAGATGATGGCCGTGTAACGCGCGAAAAAATGACTCGTCGTCGTCAAACAATTGCTAAACGTCTATTGGAAGTTAAACAATCGACAGCAATGCTAACAACATTTAACGAAATCGATATGACAAATGTGATGGCACTTCGTTCACGTAAGAAAGACCAATTCTTCGAACAAAACGATGTTCGTTTAGGATTTATGTCATTCTTTACAAAAGCGGTTGTTGCTGCACTTAAGAAATATCCATACGTCAACGCAGAAATCGATGGGGACGAAATCATTTTGAAAAACTTCTTTGACATCGGCGTAGCGATTTCAACAGATGGCGGACTTGTTGTACCAAACGTGGTAGACGCAGACCGTAAAAACTTCGCTGAAATCGAAGGAACAATTGTCGAGCTTGCGAAAAAAGCTCGCGATAATAAATTGACAATGGCAGACATGACAGGCGGTTCATTCACGATTACAAACGGTGGTGTCTTCGGTTCACTCATGTCAACACCAATCATGAATGGTACACAAGTCGGTATCTTAGGTATGCATACAATCCAAAGACGTCCAGTAGCAATTGGAGATAATATCGAAATCCGTCCAATGATGTATGTGGCACTTTCTTATGACCACCGTGTCATCGATGGGAAAGACTCTGTTGGATTCTTGAAAATGGTCAAAGAATTAATCGAAAATCCGGAAGATCTTCTTCTCGGTTCTTAATAACTGCAAGGCATATAGTAGGCCTTAATCCAATCGGCCCGCTTTCGTCGCGGGCTGATTTTTTTATTAACTGAAAGGCGTGATGAGAAATGTCATTCAAAGATTGGACAACAGCACCTGCAACTCGAACAGTCGTCTGTAAACATGCAGATGCCGCAAAATACGTTGTGAATAATGTGTTAACACCTGGTAAAGAATACGAAGTGAAAAATGAAACAGAAGAATTTATTTTTGTTTTGGATAATACAGGTAAAGTCGGCGGCTATTACAAAACATATTTCGAATAAACAGCCGAGCCCGATACATCAAATTGTATCGGGCTTTTTATAAGGAGGAAATTGTTACATGAATGCTCTAATCGAAAAAGAACATGCACATCGCTCAGAAGAAATCCATGAGTCAGTAGCACAGCTGTTAATCCAACAAGGAGGCTATGTCTCACCGGACGCTCATTTATGGGAAGACGTACTCGTTGCGATTGTGTTAAAAAAACCTGTGTTATTAAAAGGACCATCGGGTTCAGGAAAGACAAAACTAGCCCAAAGCATTTCACATTATTTTCAGCAGCCAATGCAAAGTGTCAACTGTTCCGTTGATCTTGATGCTGAATCGTTACTCGGCTTCAAAACAATTATTAGTAAAGATGGAGAAACGGTTATTGAATTTGTTGAAGGACCAGTTGTCCAAGCGATGAAAAAAGGGCATATTTTATATATTGATGAGATCAATATGGCAAGACCAGAAACATTGCCGATTCTTCATAGTGTGCTCGATCACCGTCGTATGTTAACGAATCCATTTACAGGTGAAGTCATTTACGCACATGAAAACTTTACCGTTATTTCAGCCATCAACGAAGGATATGTCGGAACATCCCCGATGAATGAAGCGTTGAAAAACCGCTTTGTGTCGTTTACCGTACCTTATTTGACGGGAGAACAATTACAAACAGTCATGACAGACACTTATCCAACTGCCACACAGCAGCTCGTCGAGACATTCCTTCAGATCGGCAATGATTTGAAAAAGCAAGTGATGAATGGGTTGTTATCCGACGAAGCCGCATCTGTTCGAAGCTTGCTCGATGCAATGGGACTGGCAGAACATATCCCTGTGAAACGTGCGGTGCAGTACGCTATTGCCGAGAAACTGGACGATAAAATCGAACGTAGGCTGGTCATGGAATTAGTGGATACTTGGGTGAAATGAGGCGATTGCTATGGTGAAGATGAATCGATTCATTCAATTCAATGATGAAACGGTCGATGCCAAGACGCTATTACTGTACGAACGACTGGGACGGGCACTTGCAGATGCCCCTTTTCTTGAGTTAACCGAGCGGAAATTGCTTGAATTTCGTCCGCAAGAAGGCGTTATTGCTATGAGTGTTTTTTGGCGACATCGGACAGAGGAAATCATCCACGCAGGAAGGCTTTCCGATATATATTTATTGACAGCGGGGTATTGGAAACGTTTTAGTGTGCCCACTTGGATTGCGTTCACTCGTACATATAGCTTACACCCCCTGCGGAAATTTGCTTTGGAGCTGTTAATGATGCTCGAGGAATTCCGTCTGATGGATGCAATTACGAGGGAAAGACCTGGAACGGCATCTTCATTCGATATCAGAAGAAAAGCGTACGTTAGCTTTCACCGCAATATGCTGTCCTCGAATATGCAGAAAAGCTTTGTAGCTGACGCGATGATGAATCAGCTATTCGTCTCGCTTCATGAGGGCATGTTTATCGATACATCTATCAACTGGGGAGAAATCGATTTGGGGCTAATCCAAACTGTTTTACAGCATGCCTACGATGCCAAGAATACAAAGGATAATACGTACATCGCAGATCGAATTATCGACATTATTGAAAGATCCATCGACAAAGACCTCATCCATCAATATTACTCAGCGGGGGATGCCATTACCGAAGAAAATGTAGTATTTCATTACCATAAAGGGATGACTGATGCTGAGAAAGGGGAGGAGGAGCCAAAAGAAACGATTGAAGAGGTATTTCGCTCATGGCATCGGGAAAATGAAAGTGAATCAGGTGTCCATCTTGAATTTGAACTCGAGCATGGCCGATCCGGTAAGAGTGATGCCAACGATGCAACGCCTGGCAATGAAGAGGCTGACATTGAAGAAACAGGTTCCGGAAATTCGGAAGGCAACGACAACGAACGCTGGACGGACGAAGAGAGCGACAAAGCTGACAAGCGGGAGAATAAGGTAAAGGCCGGTAAAATGTTCGGCAAGGAGCATCTGAACGTCGTCTATGAAGAGTTGCGCGTGAAAGTGGATAATGAGCATGAAAACCGTCAGAAATTGTTCATGTTGCGAGAACAGCAAAAACCGTATGTTCGTTCGTTTGTGGAGGAAATGAAGAAGCGGATCGATTTGAAAGAGGACTCCAAGCGGGAGCGGCTTATGAAAGGACGTCTATCGACAAAATTGACAACAATGGTAGTGGATGAACGACCTAAACCATTTTATCGAAAAAATGCACCTTCCATTAACTTAGACGCTGTGTTTGGACTACTCGTCGACGGCTCTGCTTCCATGCTTGATAAATTGGATGAAACGAAGCAGGCTGTATTGTTATTCCATGATGTGCTTCGTCAACTCGGCGTGAGTCATGAAATTTCATCGTACTACGAGGATGCATATCATGCCTCTAAAGAAATGCAGCCTAACGTTTTCGGGCTCATGCATACATTTGCAGATCGTAATAAAGATAATGGTATGTCCATTCTATCTTTCGACGCGAACGAAGATAACCGAGACGGCTTTGCGATTCGCTGGATGGCCGAGCAGTTGGCTTCTAGGCAGGAGAAGCATAAGTTCTTACTGGTCTTTTCAGACGGAGAACCATCTGCCTTTGGCTATGATCGTAATGGTATTCTTGATACAGCAGAGGCTGTCATGGAAACAGAGAAAAAGGGGATTTCGGTCATTCATTTATTTCTCTCGACCGAGGAACCAACAGGGGATCAGAAAGCCTTATTTTCTATGATGTTTGGAAATAAAACTGCATCTTCTAACTCAGTAGAAAGTTTTGCGGATCAGACGCTACGAATATTGAGAAAGTTACTTGCAATCGTCATCCGAAATACGTAAAGCTAAACAAATAAAAAATCCAAAACCGCCTTTGAACTGCACCCCAATTGTTAGACACCATCTAACAATTGGAGGTGCTTTTTTATGGCTAAATTTACAATTGAAGAGAAGGTAAAAGCTGTGAAACGTTATATAAATGGAAGAGAAAGTCAAAGGACAATCGCGGATTCCCTTGGGGTTGCTTACCCTGTATTTCGAACATGGATTCAACAGTATCAATATCATGGAGAAAAGGCATTTGAAAAACGCTATACATCCTACACATTACAATATAAACTAGACGTACTTACTTATATGAACGAGCTAGGGACGTCTATCAGAGAAACAGCTGCAATCTTCAATATTGCAGCGCCTTCCACGCTATTTCAATGGAAAAGGCAGTTGGAAACACAAGGTATAGACGCCCTTCAATCAAAGAAAAAGGGGCGTCCATCCATGAAAAATAAATCCACACAACAATCCAAACAAGTAGTAGCTGAGGGCTCTAAGGAGGCACTTGAAACACGTATTAAACAGCTAGAAATGGAAAATGCTTATTTAAAAAAGTTGAATGTCTTAGTTCAAAACAAGGAAAAATCACCAAACAAGACAAAGCGCAAGTAGTCTATGAACTAAGGCATGAATTTCCGGTGAAAGCACTTGTAAAACTCGCTGGCATTCCACGTAGCACGTACTATGATCTATTAGAACAAATTAATCGTCCAGATCCAGATGCCAGCTTAAAAACAGAAATCAAAGCAATTTATGAGGAGCATGAGGGGCGTTATGGCTATCGTCGTATTCGTGATGAACTAGAGAATCGTGGACAAATAGTGAATCACAAAAAAATTCAACGTATTATGAAAGAACTTGGTTTAAAGTGCTTAGTGCGTATGAAAAAATATAAATCGTACAAAGGCACAGTTGGTAAAATCGCACCAAATATTTTAGATCGCAACTTTACTGCAGATGCCCCAAATGAAAAATGGGTCACGGACATTACGGAATTTAAGTTATTTGGCGAGAAACTTTATTTATCACCTGTTTTAGATTTGTTTAATGGTGAGATCATTACGTATACAATTGGCTCTAGACCAACGTATTCACTTGTCTCGGATATGTTGGAGAAAGCCATCGAACGCTTACTAGGGGAACACCAGTTACTGATGCATTCCGATCAGGGCTGGCACTATCAAATGGAAAAATATCGTAAAAGACTTCAATCAAGAGGAATTGTGCAGAGTATGTCTCGTAAAGGAAACTGTTACGACAACTCGGTGATGGAGAATTTCTTTGGGATTATGAAATCGGAATTCCTCTACTTAAAGGAATTTGAAAGTGTAGAACAATTTAAGATAGAACTAGAAAAATATATCCATTATTATAATACGAAACGGATCAAGGCAAAATTAAAAATGAGTCCGGTGCAATACGAGGCCACTGAAAAACCTAC
>NZ_JAWLIR010000033.1:0-7390 GCF_033485195.1 Sporosarcina beigongshangi | reverse complement strand
GACGATTTCTTATGTCATTAACAATTTCTCTTAGAAGTCGGAGTTATCCCAAATGAATTTACCCAAAAATAAGTTAACAATCCAGGAACAGTAAAAATAATCAGTGTAACAATTTCTTGCATATCAACCCCCACCTTTACTTTGTATTATACCAACTGATAGATAAAAGAGCATGCTTTCCTCTCACAATTAAATGAGTTCGTGTACTGCTGTAGCGTCACGATACCGTACGACGATGTTAGGGGTAAAAGAATAAACGGCGGCATGTTCCGCTGAAAGTAAAAGTCATCCGCAGTATTCCTTGTCTCTTATACAGCACGGTGAAGCCATCTCCATCGAAATACAGACACTTATACCTGTCCTTTTTTCCACCCGCGAACAGGAAGATGGAATCGCTATATGGATCAAGCTCAAAATAATCTTGAATTAGTGTTGCTAAGCCATCAATCCCTTTTCGCATGTCAGTCTTTCCACAAATGATATAGATATTTTTGACTTTTGTATAATCCTGCCTCATCGTTCAATCAGCTCTCTTATAATTGTTTAGATGATGCGCTCCTCCACGCCATTTTGGAAGGTGATTTCTGCATGCGCAAGTGTAATCGTACAAAAACCGGAGGGTTTTGCGAATACGTGTAGTTGATGAGTATTTGCGATAGGATGTAGTGTAACGGGGACGATGACTAATGGTTGTGTTGTTGTGGCATTGAAAAGCACCTCCTTTCAATTGATACGTTTATCGTACCAGGAGGTGCTGCTTGTTTATATGCGTTGTTTGAGTACGGGCTTACGAATAAGTCATCACAATAACTAAGGTATGCCTAGTTATATCAAGGCTTATTTGCCGAATTCACTGTACGAAAATTAGGATATTAATATATTATTATAGAAAGGTTTGTATGAAATGAAATCAATTCTAGCATCTTCTGGATATATATAAATGAATATACTTAGTTCTAATCATACCGGTTCAATTACCTCTCCAAATTCCTTGTTATTTTGTATTTTATAGTTTCTCTAAAAGTGCCTGTGCATATTCCTCTATGGTTCTAAATACTATTTGTTGGTTCAAATCAATACCATTTAAGATAATTTTTCTATGCGCTTTTAAAAATTCTATTTCAAATACTGGGTCAATGGTTTCCAATTCAAGGCTAAATGTATAACCAGCAAAACTGAAATCAAGCGGCTTTTGAATAATAGGTATGCTAGTATAAATATAGTCTATTTCTTTATTTAATCGATATAACTCCTCAATTGTTGAAGCATTTGCAAGACTTTCATAGAAATTTGTTGTATTTACAATTGGAACCTCTGTATTGATTTCTACATCTTTTCCTAAGTAATTATGTGAAAAGATTATTGCTTTGAGTGATGTAATTTCAGTTTGTACAGAGTATCTTTGTTTAATTAATTCCCAGTTTTCTTGAATAGCAAATAACTGATCTGGCGCTTTTTTTAGAGCATCTCTAAATTGGTTATCCAGACTTTTAATTTCTGAATAAGAATTCGGATTAAAAAAATGTTTCACCTCAATATATAATACAAAACCTTTATCATTATCTACGATTAAAATATCTAATTCTCTTTTTTGGTTCTTTTTATTAGGTATAGGTAGATTAAAGTTTGTTATTACAATTGACTCCGGATATTTTAGCTTAATTAGCTGTTCAATAAGAGGTATAACTCTTTCTTTAAGCTTGTCTTTTATTCTTAAATACCGTTTATTGTCGCATTTCCTTAAATTATTTAATAACATAGTTTCACTAGAATCATTTGACAATAATACAAGTGGATTTAATAATAGATAACCATCTTTTGTGCATATTACCGGTGAGTCTGAAAGATGAGATTTTGGAAATAATCCATTTCCAATTGGTTTATAAATTAAGTCATTGAGAACTTTTTCAACCATTTCTTTATCCTGGGAGATAGTGTATTCTACTAATTTCTCTCTACCATTTGGAGATAATACTACCATTACTTTAGACGTCTCTATCTTATTGAGATTAAAATCTTCTCTATATAATCTAATAAAACGGTTCATAGCAGCGGAAATAAAAAATGACGAAATTCCTCCCCAATCTAGACGCGAATATGGCTCAAAATCATCATACATCATATTTTCATTCCAAAAACTAAAATATCCCTTAGTCAATTCCGAAGCAGCTTCCTCAATTGTCTTTTTTTCTAACATCCCTGATGTCATCTGTAATGTATAGCTAAGCGACTTTTTTATTATATATTTCAAAAAGAATTCATATTGGCCACGGGGCAAATTATCTTGTTGAACAGTAATTGTCTTTTTTTCTTCATTTATATACATTCTTGTTTTGTTTGACCTGACAGCAGGAAAAACTTCACACAACATTGAATACTCCATACCAAGTATCAAATTTTCAAAGCAAACCAAATATAAGTTTTGATCAAAATTAAAATCAGTAATATCCTCTTCCTTTAATTTTTTATAAGCAAGAAATGTATTATAACTTAAAGAATATACTATATATTTCTCAACCTGTGAAAACCAAAGTTGATTTTTGATAACATAATCTATAAAAGCTAAGTTCATATGGTAAATATATTTATACCTGGGTGTATTCTCATCTAACTTATTATATAGATACTGATCTACCTCATCCTCAATTTGTATTATTCGCTCATTAATCATGTTATAACCTACCTTTTATCAATCATATTTATATATAGAAAAGAGCTTCTTTTTAAATTTAAACGCTTCAATATTCATCCTTTTATAGGAAATAATCAAATAATGTTAAATTCACACTACTTTCCTACTTTTCATCCGTAACAAAATAATTAGCTTCATTGTTATAATAATTACATACATTACCTTGTCAATTTTTTTGGAGCTATAGCTATTAGGAAAAGAAATTAAATCCATTATTCTAACCTTAAAATATATAGGTATGAAAAAAGAGATATTGCCCAAGAGTTCAACTCCTGTTCAATATCCCTATCCTTCAAAACCATTAATACGACTAATTTTGTCTACCATTTAAATATGGAAGCGGCGGGAGTCGAACCCGCGTCCAAAGGCCCTAACACTTAAGCGTCTACGCGTGTAGATTGACTATTAGGTTTCGCACATCAGTAGCCGGCAATCAGGGCGTCCTGTGTGCTATTCTGCGAATCTCTTCCAACTGCCTCAGAAGGCAACAGCTGTCGTATCCCACTTAGAGTGAGCCCTGCAATGCTACATGGGCGATAGAACTACAAGGCAGATTCAACAGCTTACGCTGCGAATGCTAGGTTGTTGTTTGTTTTGCCTGTTATTATAAGGTGTCGTTTCTGACGGAGCCGAACCCTCCGACGCGCAACTCAAGCTTAGACTACCCCTGTCGAATCCGTAACGCCCCCGTTATGAGGATGTCAGGATGACCTTAATAGCGAAGCTAAAAAAGGTTTCTGAACTGACTTACTGTACTTATCATACCGCATTTTCACCTAAAAATCAATCCCGTTGTCTATCCTTCAAGACCCGAGCCATTTCACGCTTAGCGTCCTTCTTCTTAAGATCCTCACGCTTATCATAATCTTTCTTACCCTTACCAACGCCAATCAGCACTTTTGCGAAGCCGTCTTTTAAATACATCTTCAATGGCACGATCGCAACGCCTTGCTGTTTCGTTTCGACAAACAATTTACTAATTTGTTTTTTATGCAGCAACAGCTTTCTCGAACGAGTTGGGTCATGGTTGAACTGGTTACCGTGATCGTATGGACTAATATGCATATTGGAGATCCACGCTTCGTTGTCACGGATACGCACAAAGGCGTCTCGTAACTGCACTTTACCGTTACGGATCGACTTGATCTCCGTTCCTTGTAGCACAATACCCGCTTCAATCGTTTCTTCAATCGCAAAGTCGTGATTCGCTTTTTTATTAACCGCAACAACTTTCCCTTGGCCTTTCGCCATCTCTTTCACCCCTTAATCAAATACCATCCAATACGAGGTAATTTCATGATTATCTATTTTAGTTTAAAAAACGAACAATTGCACGATTTTTTGTTAGATCATTTACAAATATGCAATTCTATTGTCGTTGATTGGAGCGTAAGGCGGCGACTCCTGCGGGAACAGCACGAGCTGAAGACCCTGGACTGAGCACAGCGAGGGAAGCGGCTGAAGCCGTGCCCGCGGAACGCGTCCGCCTGAAGCGTAAATCAACCTCGTTCGGATTTTAAGGCTATTTGTTCTATTATGAAATTGATTCGTATAGTATCATTTTTTCTTTTTAGGCTTGTTACCCTTACCTTTTTTAGCAACACTTTCATAAAACTTCTTCTTTTTATTATACGTGCCCGTTTTCTTTTTGTCTTTCGACTTATCGTCAGACTTACCGCCACCGCGACCCTTTTTCTCCGCATGAATCACTTTCGGGGTTTCCCTGCGCGCTCGATGGAAGGATTGCTTCATCCCAACAATTTCAAAGTCGATGGCAGATTCCTCCGGTTTCACGGCCGCTACTTTAACCGTTACTTCATCACCTAAACGGAATTGCTTGCCCGTATGCTCGCCAATCATCATCATTTGTCTATCATCGAAACGATAATAATCATCCGTCATATAACTGACATGGACAAGTCCTTCGATTGTGTTCTCCAGTTCAACAAACAGCCCGAAGTTCGTAACCGACGAAATAACACCTTCAAATTCCTCGCCGATTTTATCCAACATGAATTGCGCTTTTTTCAGAGATTCCGTATCGCGTTCTGCTTCAACAGCACGACGCTCACGTTCAGACGTATGATCCGCAATCTCAGGCAATCTACCGCCCCACTCCGCAACCGTTTGTGGAGAAACATCTTTTTCGATTAAATACTTGCGAATCAAGCGATGAACAATTAAGTCAGGATAACGACGAATTGGCGCTGTGAAATGCGTATAGAACTCTGTCGACAAGCCAAAGTGACCCAGACTTTCATCTAAATACTTCGCCTGTTGCATCGAGCGTAACAGCATCGTCGAGATAACTGTTTCCTCCGGTAAGCCTGCAATTGATTCTACAATTTCCTGCAAGGCACGTGGATGCACTTTATTGCCCGTTCCTTTGACAACCACACCGAAATTCGTTAAGAACTCGAAGAATCGTTGCAGCTTTTCAGCTTTTGGATCCTCGTGAATGCGGTAAAGGAATGGCAGCTGTAGCCAGTGGAAGTGCTCCGCAATCGTTTCATTCGCCGCAAGCATGAATTCCTCAATGAGGCGTTCTGAAACGGTACGTTCCATAATGACCACGTCAGTCGGCCAGCCTTTGTCATCCACAAGAATTTTCGATTCCTTAAAATCGAAATCTATGGCGCCACGGTCTACTCTCTTTTGCTTCAAAATAGCTGCCAAGTCTGCCATATGATTGATCATCGGCACAACCTGTGCGTATTTCGCACTCAGCTCTTCATCTTTTTCGTCGATAATTTTATAAACTTCCGTATACGTCATGCGTTCCTTCGAGCGAATAACACTCTCAAAAATTTCATGACCCGTCACTTTACCGTTGCGGTCAATTGTCATCACACAGGACAATGTTAAACGATCGACGCCTGGATTCAACGAACAAATCCCGTTTGATAGTTTATGTGGCAGCATTGGAATGACCCGGTCCGTCAAATAAACACTAGTGCCGCGATCGAAAGCATTGTCATCCATCGGAGAATTTTCCGTTACATAATAGCTGACATCTGAAATATGGACGGACAATACATACGATCCGTCGTCATTTTTGACAACTGAAATCGCATCATCCAAGTCCTTAGCATCCGCGCCATCAATTGTAATGGTCAGCTCTTCCCTCAGATCATGCCGTTTGAATAAATCCTTTTCCTGCACTTCGTCTGGAATATTATTCGTCTGTTGTAGCACTTCTTCAGGAAATTCCACTTCAATGCCATGCTTATGAATGATAGAAATAATATCCACACCAGGATCATTTTTATGTCCTAGTATTTGTGTCACCATACCTGTCATGGACTTTAATTCACTTGGCCAGTCTGTTATTTCAACGACAACCTTATGCCCATCTACCGCGTCCAGTGCATCACCTTTAGCAATAAAAATATCCATTGGCAGTTTTTTATTATCGGGAATAACGAAGCCAAAGCCTTTATTATCCTGATATGTGCCGACAACTTTTGTTGTTTTGCGCTCTGCGATTCGACTAATCGTGCCCTCGCGGCGGTCTCCTGACGTGCCGTTTGTGACACGGACGAGGACGATATCCCCGTTCATGGCACCATTCACTTCATGTGGAGGAATAAAAATATCATCCATTCCTTCTGTTTCCGGTGCAACGAAGCCAAACCCTTTAGCATGACCGATAAATTTTCCACGCACAAGATTCATGCGCTCAGGTACCCCGTAACGATTCGTTCTTGAACGAATAATTTGCCCTTTTTGTTCAAGGTGAACAAGCATTTTGACAAGTTCCTTGAATTCTGCCGCTTGCTCAAACCCCATTAGTTCTTGGATTTCCTGTACAGTCAGCGGCTTGTATGACTCGTCTTTCATCAGGGACAGCAATTTTTGTTGCATCTCTTGATCGAAATTATCCATATATCTCACTCCTTCATTTACCTAGCATTATCATTTGTTTTATTTTTCACACATGCCAATCCAGTGATTCAAGAAATTCAAAAATATCTTCATGTAGCTGTACTTTTTCTGGTCCTAGCGTGATGACGTGCCCAGATTGCTCGTACCATTTTAACTGTTTATCGTCAGATTCGGTATTGTCGAAAATAACATTTGCCGAGTCTGGATCGATGACGTCATCGAGTGATCCTTGCGTAACAAGTAGTGGCGCGTAGATATGATCGATATGCTCGCGAACATCGTAAATAAGTGCACGAAGATCCGCGAGAGATGGCATCGATTGTTGCTGTAATGCTTCCATATCTTTTTCGATTTGTTGCTCATCTTTTCCTTCATACTTCTTATATTCCCGCGCGTACGCTAGGACACCCTCGTACATGATATCCGTCGTTTTCATCGACATTGGCGCACACATTGTGACAATCCCCTTCACAGGCATGTTATACCCTAATTTCAATGAAAATACGCCACCTAGCGATAATCCTGCCACCGCAATCTCATCGTAGCCAGCTTCCTTCAATTGATTATAACCCGCCAGGACATCTTGCCACCACTCAGCAGGTCCAGTTTGTATCAATTCCTCCGGTGGTACGCCATGCCCTTTATAATGGGGTGCGAGCGATGTATAGCCTTTCTTCTCAAGAAAGCGCCCAAGCATCCGTACGTCTGCTGAAGTGCCCGTGAATCCATGCAATAGTAAAACTGCACGCTTGCCTGTTTCTATAAAAAATGGTTTTGGTTGAGATATTCGCATAATATGTATTCCTTTCTATT
>NZ_JAWLIR010000032.1:0-84316 GCF_033485195.1 Sporosarcina beigongshangi | reverse complement strand
TGCCCTTTATAATGGGGTGCGAGCGATGTATAGCCTTTCTTCTCAAGAAAGCGCCCAAGCATCCGTACGTCTGCTGAAGTGCCCGTGAATCCATGCAATAGTAAAACTGCACGCTTGCCTGTTTCTATAAAAAATGGTTTTGGTTGAGATATTCGCATAATATGTATTCCTTTCTATTAATTATGCCTTGGCATAATTGCGTCCGGATTTTTTTCGAGCCCGCTCGAAAAGATCCCCTAAAAATCCGTGACATCCGCCGGAGGCTTTATCTAAGTTCAGCAGGGAGTTTCTGCTGAACTTAGATAAAAAACGCCCGACCAGTCGGAAGGTCAGGCGTTCGTAGTTTATTCACATAAGTTTTAGAATTTCATAATTAAAATGGCTAAGATAAACAATAAGATAGCCAATACCAATGTCACCCGTTGAAGAACAAGATCAAGTCCACGTGCTTTTTGTTTTCCGAAAAGTTGTTCAGCTCCACCAGAGATGGCTCCTGAAAGACCTGCACTTTTTCCAGATTGTAATAATACGACAGCGATCATAGCTAGCGATACGATTACAAGTAGTACCATCAATACTTCATGCATTTTGTTCCACCTCCTGATTAAAACTCACAACAATCTTTATTTTACCAAAAATAAGCTGCCGTTACAACCTTTTGTTAGATGAATCGTTTTTATTGATGATCAGCAGTGATTTTTATAGAAAAAATTGGTGCGTGTATGCAGTTGGTTGGACATTTTACACTTTTCGTTGCACACTTTATGCAAATGGTTGGACACTTTACACATTTCGTTGCACACTCCATGAAAATGGTTGGACACTTCACACATTTGGTTGCACACTCCCGAAATGATTGCACACTTCACACTTTTCGTTGCACACTCCCGAAATGGTTGGACACTCCACACTTTTCGTTGCACACCCAACTCACAAAGTATCAATCCCATCAAAAAATCCCACCGAAGTGGGATTTTCATCGCAATTATTTTTTCAAGTTATAAAACGTCTTTACACCTAAATATTCAGCTGTGTCGTCAAGCTGATCTTCGATACGAAGCAATTGGTTATATTTCGCAACGCGATCCGTACGTGACGGAGCACCTGTTTTGATTTGACCAGCGTTTGTTGCTACTGCGATATCAGCAATTGTTGTATCCTCTGATTCACCTGAACGGTGAGAGATAACAGCTGTGTAGCCAGCGCGTTTTGCCATTTCGATTGCATCAAACGTTTCCGTTAATGTACCGATTTGGTTCACTTTAATAAGGATTGAGTTACTGATGCCTTCTTCGATACCACGTGCCAATTTCTCAGTGTTTGTAACGAACAGGTCATCTCCAACGAGTTGAACTGTTTTGCCAAGGCGTTCTGTCAATAGCTTGTGACCTGCCCAGTCATTTTCATCCAAACCGTCTTCGATTGAAACAATTGGGTATTTTTCGCACATTTCAGCGTACCAATCAACCATTTCAGCAGATGTCTTGACGATACCTTCGCCTGAAAGGTTGTATGTGCCATCTTCTTTATTGAAAATTTCAGAAGCAGCTACGTCCATTGCAAGAAGAACTTCTTCACCTGGCTTGTAGCCTGCTTTTTCAATTGCCTCGATAATTGTTGACAATGCTTCTTCGTTAGAAGATAGGTTCGGAGCAAATCCGCCTTCATCGCCAACAGCAGTATTCAAGCCTTTTGACTGCAATACAGCTTTCAAGCTATGGAAAATTTCAGTACCCATACGTAGACCGTGACGGAATGATTCCGCACCGACTGGCATAACCATGAATTCTTGAATATCGACGTTGTTATCTGCGTGCTCGCCGCCGTTCAAAATGTTCATCATTGGAACTGGCAATTGTTTTGCATTGACACCACCAAGGTATTGGTAAAGTGGAATATCGAGATAATCTGCAGCCGCACGTGCTACTGCCATTGATACGCCAAGAATTGCGTTAGCGCCCAATTTCCCTTTGTTCGGTGTACCATCAAGTTCGATCAACGCTTTGTCGATTGTTACTTGATCCAAAACAGAGTACATTTCTTCAAGTTCGTCAGCAATGACATCATTGACGTGTTCAACTGCTTTTAGAACTCCTTTACCGAGGTAACGATTTTTGTCGCCATCACGTAGTTCTACAGCTTCATATTCACCTGTAGATGCTCCTGATGGAACGATTGCACGGCCAAATGCGCCGCTCTCTGTGAATACTTCAACCTCTACCGTTGGATTTCCTCGTGAATCAAGTACTTCTCTTGCCTGGACAATTGTAATAACTGGCATGTTAGTCTCCCCTTTTTAAAATAATGGTGTGCCGGTCATTTCTACCGGTTGTTCAAGCTTTAATAATTTTAACATTGTTGGCGCAAGGTCTGCGAGTATACCGCCTTCTCGTAGCACGATATCTGGCTTTGTCACAATGACTGGCACAGGATTTGTTGTATGTGCTGTCATTGGCGAACCTTCTAGTGTCATGACCTCATCGGCATTACCGTGATCGGCTGTAACAATTGCCATACCACCCTTCGCATGTAAAGCAGTAACGATTTTACCTAAACAAGTATCCACCGTTTCAATCGCTTTAATCGTCGGCTCTAGCATTCCACTATGCCCGACCATATCTGGGTTGGCAAAGTTCAAGAGTATCGCGTCATAACGATCAGCCTCAATGCCTTCAATCAGTGCGTCTGTTACTTCAAAGGCACTCATTTCCGGCTTTAGATCGTAAGTAGCTACTTTCGGTGAAGCAATTAAAATCCGTTCTTCACCCGCAAACTTTTCTTCCCTACCGCCACTCATAAAGAAAGTGACATGTGGGTATTTCTCAGTTTCTGCAATACGCAATTGTGTTAATCCATTATGGGCAATCACTTCACCGAGCGTGTTTTCTAAGTTTTGACTGCTAAAAACGACTTCCGCAGCAACTTCGTCACTATAATGTGTGAACGTGACAAACTTCAAATCCGAGAACTTGTTGCCACCTGTATCAAAACCATCAAATGTAGCATCTGTAAACGTACGTGATAGCTGAATGGCTCTGTCAGGACGGAAGTTAAAGAATACGACCGCATCCCCATCCTCGACTGTTGCAACAGGTTTACCTAGCTCTTCGATAACGAATGGTACGACGAATTCATCATGGATACCACGCTCATACGATGCGAGTATTCCCGCAGTTGGCGTTGCAGCTGTTAGGGCTGTGCCATCAACGATTGCATGATAGGCTTTTTCCACACGTTCCCAGCGCTTATCCCGATCCATCGCATAATAACGCCCTGAAATGCTGGCAAACTTCCCAACACCAAGTTCCTTCATCGTTACTTCTGTCTTTTCGATATAATCAAGTGCTGTTTGTGGACCTACATCGCGTCCGTCCAGAAATGCATGAACGAACACTTTGTCAATGCCATTCAACTTTGCAAGACGTAACAGCGCAAACAAATGCTCATAATGGCTATGTACGCCACCGTCAGATAGCAATCCCATGAGATGAAGTGCCGTACCGCGTTGCTTGGCATGGGCAATCGCACCTAAAAGTGCTTCTTTATCAAAGAAATCTGCTTCTCTAATGGATTTGTTAATACGTGTCAAACTTTGGTAGACAATACGACCAGCTCCAATATTGAGATGCCCTACTTCCGAGTTCCCCATTTGGCCTTCCGGAAGTCCTACCGCCTCTCCGCTAGCTGTTAACGTAGTATGCGGAAAGTTATTCCATAGGTGATCGTAATTTGGCTTTTTCGACAGCGCAACTGCATTACCTAGTTGTTCATCGCGTAGCCCAAATCCATCTAAAATAATTAGTGCGACCGGACTTTTACTCATGTGCTCCAGCCTCAACCAATTTCAAGAATGATGCTGGTTCAAGGCTTGCGCCACCAACAAGTGCACCGTCAATATGCTCCATTGACAGAAGTTCTTCAATATTATCTGGCTTTACGCTACCACCGTACTGAATGCGGATGCTTACTGCCACTGTTTCACTGTATAGTTCGCTAACTGTTGCACGGATTGCGCCACATACTTCATTGGCATCTTGTGCAGTTGCTGTTTTACCTGTACCTATTGCCCAGATTGGCTCATATGCGATAACCGCTTTTTCCGCTTGTGCCGCACTGATGCCTTCAAATGCTTTCTTCACTTGGGCAGCAACTAGCTCAACTGTTTGGCCTGCTTCGCGCTCTTCAAGCGTTTCACCTACACAAACAAGTGGTGTCAGGTTGTATTCGAATGCCGCATGGACCTTGCGATTGACGGACTCGTCTGTTTCGTTGAAATATTGACGACGCTCAGAGTGACCTAGAACGACGTAGCCAACATCAATGCCAACTAACATCGCCGGGCTCACTTCACCCGTAAATGCGCCTTCTTTTACATCGTGCATCGTTTGTGCACCAATACCTAAAGCTGAGCCTTTTGTTAGCTGTGCCAACTCTGAAAGGTATAAAGATGGCGGACAAATAACGGCTTCTACGTTATCTGAAACCGGAATTTTACCCTTTACTTCCTCAACAAAGCTTTTCGCTTCTTCAACAGATTTGTACATCTTCCAGTTACCCGCAATTATTCGTTTACGCATATCGATTCCCCCTACTCAGTTATCGTTTAGTGCAGAAACACCTGGCAAGTCTTTGCCCTCCATAAATTCAAGAGAAGCGCCTCCACCAGTCGAAATGTGATCCATTTTATCAGCAACGCCAAACTTTTCAACAGCTGCTGCTGAGTCGCCGCCGCCAATGACTGTATAGCCGGACGTTACTGCCATTGCTTGTGCAACGCGCTTCGTGCCACCTGCAAATGGCTCTAACTCAAATACACCCATTGGGCCATTCCAAATGATCAATTTCGATTCTTCTATTACTTTTGCATACAATTCAGCTGTTTCAGTCCCAATATCGAGACCTTCCCAATCTGCAGGAATCGCATCATTTTTCACGACTTTCGTATTGGCATCTTTCGAAAAATCGTCTGCAATCGTCACATCTATCGGCAGATATAGCTTAACGCCGTTATCTTTTGCCTTTTGAATAAATGATTTTGCTAAGTCAATTTTATCTTCTTCAAGCAAAGACTTACCAATTTCATAGCCTTGCGCTTTCAAAAATGTGTAAGCCAAGCCGCCGCCAATAATCAAGTTGTCCACTTTGTCGAGCAAATGATTGATGACACCGATTTTGTCTTTCACTTTTGCTCCACCAATAATCGCTGTAAATGGACGCTCTGGCGTAGACAATGCTTTGCCAAGCACATCTAATTCTTTTTCAATTAACAAGCCTGATACTGCCGGAATATAGTCCGCGATACCCGCAGTGGATGCATGTGCACGGTGTGCAGCACCAAATGCGTCGTTAACAAATACATCTGCAAGGTCTGCAAAGTTTTTCGCAAGGTCAGCATCATTCTTTTCTTCCCCAGCATGGAATCGAACATTTTCAAGAAGGACAATATCGCCATTTTTCATAGAAGCGATTGCTTGTTCAACTTCTTGTCCAATAGACGTATCTAATTTAAGAACTGGTTTACCAATTAGCTCGGCTAGTTTTTCGCCGGCTACAGTCAGGCGCATTTCTTCGTTCACTTCGCCGTTTGGACGACCCAGGTGACTGGCAAGAATAACTTTTGCTCCTTGTTCTACCATGTATTCAATTGTTGGGATTGCTGCACGGATTCGTGTAACATCCGTTACTTGTCCATTTTCCATCGGCACATTAAAATCTACGCGGCAAAATACGCGTTGTCCTTCAAGCTGTAAGTCTTTCATCGTCTTTTTCGACTTCATGAAACATGCCTCCTTCAAAAGTATTGTTCTCAAAAAAAGGAGGAACGGGGTAATCCCCCGCTCCTCTTACCCAACTTTATTATAAGCGGTATCTATTTTATTGGCTATAATTATCAGCGAAAGTGCCCGCTGATAATTATAGGCCTTTGCTGTGCATATAAAGCGCTAGGTCGATACAACGAGCAGAATAACCTGATTCGTTGTCATACCAAGAAATAACTTTTACCATGTTATCCGCAAGAACCATTGTTGACAAGCCATCGATTGTTGAAGATGCTGTGTTGCCGTTATAGTCTCTTGAAACAAGTGGTAATTCATTGTAAACAAGAACGCCAGCTAGTTCGTTTTCAGATGCTTCTTTAAGAGTAGCATTTACCTCTTCTACTGTTACGTCTTGTTTAAGATCAGCAACAAAGTCAACTAGTGAAACGTTTGGTGTTGGTACACGTACTGCCATACCATCCAATTTACCTGCCAATGCTGGAATAACTTTTGTTACTGCAGATGCAGCACCAGTAGTTGTTGGAATCATGTTTTCAGCAGCTGCACGTGCACGACGGTAGTCGCTGTGTGGCAAGTCTAGGATTTTTTGGTCATTTGTATAAGAGTGAACAGTTGTCATCATACCGCGCTCGATACCAAACTTATCGTTCAATACTTTTACAATTGGTGCAAGACAGTTTGTCGTACATGATGCATTCGATACGATTGTATCATTTGCAGCATCGTATGTTTCATGGTTAACACCCATAACAAGCATTGGAATATCGCCTTTTGCCGGAGCTGACAAGATAACACGTTTCGCGCCCGCTTCAATGTGCTTGTTAAGTCCTTCGCGGTCTGTGAATACGCCTGTTGAATCGATAACAACATCTATGCCAAGCTCTCCCCATGGTAGATCTGCAGGGTTTCTTTCAGCGTATACTTTAATATTTTTACCGTTCACAACTAGGCTATTGCCTTCAGCACTGATTTCTGCATCGTTAACACCGTGTACAGAGTCATATTTCAGAAGGTGTGCAAGCATTGCTGCATCCGTTAAATCGTTGATTGCAACGATTTCGATTTCCTCTTGTTGCAAAGCCTCGCGGAATACTTTACGCCCAATACGTCCAAATCCGTTAATTGCAAGTTTCATAGCCATAATAAATTACCTCCGAGTAGTTTTTTATATTTTTTAAAACATTTATCCACTTTTACCTATTCCCTAAAAATTAAAGCCTTAATCCTAAAAAATTATTTATTGATGAGCAGTTTCAGCATTTCATTTGCCGCACCTTCATCTGTAACTAAAATCGTTTGTTTCGGTGCGCTTGCCATATAAGCCAAAATGGCTTCTGCTTTGCTACCTCCACCAGCCACCGAAATGATAAGTGGAACTCGCTCTAAATGGCTCGTCTGAATACCAACTGTACGAAGTCGATGAACGACATTACCATCTTTGTCGAAATAATAACCAAATGCTTCACCAATAGCTCCATTTTTTTGAAGCAATTGCTGTTCCTCGTCTGGCGAATTACGCAAGACAGCCATCGTTTGAGCATCTCCGATTCCATGAAGAACACAATCCGCAGTTTCATAAAGGGCAAGCATCTTCACAACAAACGGCTCATTGCGAAATGCTTTTTGCGCTTCTTCACTTAACGACTCTGGGTAATAAAACGTACTATACGTTCCCCCACACGCTTCAGCGAAGGAAGCTGCGATTACATTTGCCTGTAAGCCGATATCGTCTCCGACACCGCCTCGCGCGGCGATAAAAAACTGATCCGTTGTGTCACTAAATTTTTCGATATGCGAGGGAATCGCTGCAATTGTACTCCCACCAGTAACGGCTACAATTTTGCCTTCTCCAATTTTGGAGCTGAATTGTTTCGCCGCCTCCATGCCTAACAAACTTTTTGCAGTAGAGTCACTGTCCATATCACAATTACCAGAAACAACCTTGACAGAGCGAATGCCTAAAAACTCCGTTAGCTTTTTAGCAAGCGATGCGCGACCCGACCAGTCTTCCATAACAGACTCAAGCGTTTGTAACACTGTGTTACCTTCAACTGTAATCGAGGCACCTTCTTTTGCCACATGAATAAGATTCTGAGCCCGTAGAATATCCATCATCGTTCGTGTTTCTCGTTCTGAAAGACCAGCAATCTGACCAAGTGGACGCCTTCCGATTGGACCCGACATTTTGATGAACTTCAATATTCGGTATCTTTGCTGCATAAGCTCCATCATTTCAGGTACGAGTTGCCTTTGCGCTTCCATCATAGTGTTCAATTGTTCCTCCTTTCAGTCACAAGGACATATGTCGTCCCATAGAACTGAAAAATGTCCCACGTAGAACAAAAAAATATTTACAACCTAATTGTATACTATCTTCTGTCACTAATCAACAATAACGTTTTGTTTTCAAAATCAATTACGCCCGGAGGCTTTCTCTGAATTCGGCGGGCATTTGGGCATCCCCTAAATAGGGGAACAAAACCGCATTCATTCCGCCACCTACAAAGGTAGTTTCTTTCTGCTGAATTCAAAATAAACCAACGACGTCTATATAACCAATTGCACCATACAATAATACTGAGTCGTCTTTCTCAATAACTGGAATCATTAGCATATATTTTTCATGACTCACATCGTCCATTTCAATATTAATTTCGTCCCACGTAAGTGGAAAATCCTCCTGCGCTAGTTTCATCATTGCTTTTGCTTCCTCACAAAGATGGCAGTTTGGTTTTGTGTAAAATGTGACATGCATTGGAAACACCTCTAGAAATTTAATATACTTTTAGTATAGATGAAGAATGTGTGGTGTGCACAAGATACTGCTTCATATAAAGTGAACTTAGTGATTCCATTGAAGTCGCTGCGGTGCTAGGTAGCGATGGTTAAGTTTTGAAATTAAAAAAGCCGACCCATAAGCAGATCGGCTTCATTATAATTATTTTACTTCCTTCATATCACTGCGTGCGATAATATGGTCAATTAAACCGTATTCCTTTGCACGTTCTGCAGTCATAAAGTTATCGCGATCAGTATCTTTTGCAAGTACTTCAATCGACTGTCCTGTACGCTCTGCAAGAATGCCATTTAGTTTTTCACGTAGGAAAAGAATACGCTTTGCAGCAATTTCGATTTCTGTCGCTTGACCTTGTGCGCCGCCAAGTGGTTGGTGAATCATCACTTCTGCATTTGGAAGGGCATAGCGTTTCCCTTTCGTACCCGCTGCAAGAAGGAATGCCCCCATTGAAGCTGCCATACCGATACAAATTGTTTGAACATCCGGCTTGATGAACTGCATTGTATCATAAATTGCCATACCAGCTGTGATACTTCCACCTGGGCTATTAATGTAAATTGAAATATCCTTTTCTGGATCTTCAGCTTCAAGGAAAAGAAGCTGCGCAACGATAGAATTTGAAACGTTGTCGTCAATTCCACTACCAAGCATAATAATTCTGTCTTTCAATAGGCGGGAATAAATATCATAAGCCCGCTCCCCACGACTCGTCTGTTCAATTACTGTAGGTATTAGATTCATTCCATTTCCTCCTTCAAGGTGGATAGTGTTTTCAGTCTGTTGAAACATAGATGTGCTTCAACTGTAATTTTATCATACATAGTATGGTCAACGAAGGTCAAATATAACGCTTCTAAAATAACTATTGCATTCGGCTGACTGCATTAGTATAATGGAATTTGTCTGCTACAAGGCAGTTTATGCATATTGAGTCCTCGTGGTGCAATGGATAGCACGCAAGCCTCCGAAGCTTGAAATGTGGGTTCGACTCCCGCCGAGGGCATTCTCACCCGTCATTGTGTACGTACGCAATGACGGGTATTTTATTGTTTACAAAAGTATTATTCATTTGTAGCTGGGAGTGAATAAGTTAGATTTCCGTCTTTGTTGGACACTTTGCCGAAATGGTTGCACACTCTTTCACTTTCGTTGGACACTCCCCCCAATTGGTTGCACACTTCGACGATTTCGTTGCACACTCCACCCTTTGTTGCACACTTTGACGAAATGGTTGCACATTTGCTCACTTTGGTTGCACACTCCGCCCTTTGTTGGACACTTTGACAAAATGGTTGTACACTCTCCCACTTTGGTTGGACACTCCACCCAATTGGTTGCATACTTCGACGATTTCGTTGCACATTTGCTCACCTTGGTTGCACACTTTGACTAAATGGATGCACAGTTGCTCACTTTGGTTGCACACTCCTTCAAATGGCTGCACTTCCCAAAATAAAAAACCGTCTCCAACTATCGTATGACGATAAGAAAACGGCTGGGATGGTTATTTATTTTTCATTTTCAACAAGGACCGAAAGTGTACTTAGTGCCTGTTCCTCGTCAATGCCTTCAGCAATGAGTGTGACAGATGTGCCGCGCGCGATTGCGAGGCTCATAATCCCCATAATACTTTTCGCATTAACTTGACGATTCTCTTTCCTCAAAAATACATCCGCTGTAAAACGGTTTGCCTCCTGGACAAAAAGTGCTGCTTGCCTTGCTTGTAATCCTGATTTCAACTTTACTTCCACTGTTTGTTCTGCCATGTATTCCCCAACTCCTATCTATTTGTCAGCTTCCAATGCCCCCGTTACGGAGATTTTCTGCAATTTCCTCTATTTTTCTTAAACGATGGTTCACGCCTGACTTACTTACCGCCCCGCCTGAAACCAATTCGCCAAGTTCTTTTAATGTAATATCCTGATTGTCCACACGTAGTCTCGCGATTTCTTGTAATCTATCTGGCAATTGCCCTAATCCTATTGTGCTCTCGATAAATTTTATGTTTTCAACCTGGCGCTGGGCAGCCCCAATTGTTTTATTCAAATTTGCGGTTTCACAGTTCACAAGCCTGTTTACGCTGTTGCGCATATCACGGATAATCCGTACATCCTCGAATTTCATCAACGAGACATGCGCGCCGACGATGCTTAGAAAGTCCGATATTTTCTCTGCTTCCTTCAAATAGGCAATATAACCTTTTTTGCGCTCAATCGTTTTACCGTTGAGCTGATATTTATTCATCAATTCTACGAGCGCTTCGCTATGTTCCTTGTAAATCGAAAAGATTTCAAGATGATAAGAGGATGTCTCGGGATTATTCACCGAACCACCCGCAAGAAAAGCACCTCTTAAATAAGCACGCTGACAGCATTTCTTTTTTACGATTTCGGGTGATATTTCATTTTTAAATTGAAATGTTCCCGTTAAAATGAGTAGATCTTCCAGAAGCGGCTTAGCACCATCCCGTATTCTACAAATATATACGTTGTTTTTTTTCAAACGCATTTTTTTCCGAACAAGTAATTCTACTTTATAGGGATACAAGCGTTTTAAATTTGAATACAAACGCCTTGCAATCGCAGCATTTTCAGTTTGCACATCTAGGCTTAGTTGTTTATTTGAAAAGGACAGTGCGCCATTCATTCTAATGAAAGCCGCAACCTCCGCCTTTATACAACAATCATCTGCCTCAATCTGCGTCATTTCTTTCTTTGTCTCTGAAGCAAAAGACATGATTTTTCAAGTCCCCTTTCCCGGCGACGATCACGTCTAATCCGTTTTTATAGCACTATCTATATAATCCATGAGCAAATTTGCAACTTTTTCAGAATCATGCATCACATTTTTGCCATTCACCAATGCCATATTTTTCACAATGACATCAGGGACAAGTCGTTGAATGTTCTCCAAATCATTAATAACAGACCACGGTGGCTCCGTTTGCTCCTTCTTGCCTAACAGCGCTGCAATATCGGCACCATTCAATAATACCGCATCGAGGAATGCTTCACCTGCGTGATCATATAATGCCTGGACATGCTCTGATGCCGTATAACGATACGTTTCTCCTGCTTGTGTTGTTAAATTACCAATATATATTTTTTTTGCCTTACATGCTAGAACAGCCTCACGAATCGCTGGAACGAGTATTGTCGGTAAAATGCTTGTGTACAAACTACCTGGACCAAAAACAAGTAAGTCCGCTCCCATAATTGTATCGACCGTTTCGGGAAGTGGCTCAGCTTCTTGGGGTGACATATACACTTTGCGGATTTTCCGACCATATACCGGAATTTTAGACTCTCCTGTTACAATTGTGCCATCTTCCAATTCAGCATGCAATGTAATCCGTTGATTGGCAGCCGGTAACACTTTTCCTTTAATATTCAGCACGCGACTCATTTGCTCGATAGCACGTGCGAAATCACCTGTAATATCCGTCATCGCAGCAAGCATTAAATTACCTAGTGAATGCCCTTTCAAATCCTCCGAAGACGAAAAACGGTATTGAAACATCCTTTCAATAAGGGGTTCAACATCTGAAAGCGCTGCCATGACCTGACGGATATCACCCGGTGGGGGAATATCATATTCGTCAAGAAGTCTACCCGAGCTTCCTCCATCATCCGCTACAGACACAACTGCCGTCAAGTCAATATGATGACTTTTTAAACCGCGCAATAACGTAGACAATCCGGTTCCGCCACCGAAGGCAACTACTTTTTTCAATTTACCGGATCGAGACATGATGTCATTCCTTTCTCTTTTCAATATCTCGATGCGTTATGAGCGTCCGGTATTCATCCTTAAATCTCGCTCCGAAAAATTCGGCTAGCGTGACTGAGCGATGCTGCCCTCCCGTACAACCGAATGCGACGACAACTTGTGATTTGCCTTCATTTTTATACTGCGGAATTAAAAACTTAAACAAATCGGATAACTTTTCAATGAGGATTTGTGTATCGCTCCACTTCAGCACATAGTCGTACACATCCTTATCAAGTCCCGTCTGCACCTTTAACTCCTGAATATAAAAAGGATTCGGTAGAAAGCGTATATCGAACACGACGTCAGCATCTATCGGCATACCATGCTTAAAGCCGAATGAAATGAAGTTTACAGTAAAGCCAGCGCCTTCTTTTGTAGAAAATTCGGCCATAATTTTTTCGCGCAATGCCCTTGGCTTCAAGCCCGACGTTTGATAAATAGAGCGAGCCCTACCTTTCAATTCTGTTAGCAAAAGGCGTTCTTTGCGAATTCCCTCTAGTGGTAATCCCCCCTCCGCTAAAGGATGCGAGCGTCTCGTTTCTTTATAGCGCCGAACGAGCGTCTCATCATCTGCATCGAGGAATAAAATACGAGAAGACACACCTTCCATCCGAAGCAAATCATCGAGCGCACCAATGAGCGAATCGAAAAGGTCCCCGCCCCGCGTATCCATAACGGCCGCGATGCGTCTCATACGATTTTCCGACTTCATCATAAGGTCAAGGAACATGACTAATAATTCAGGAGGCAAATTATCTATACAATAAAACCCAAGATCTTCAAAGCTTTGCATCGCTACTGTCTTACCTGCACCTGACATGCCTGTAATAATGACAATTTCCACATCGCTATTTGGTGTTTCTATTTCCGTCATAGTCCATCACCTTCCTTTGATCGCTGAATTTCTTCCTTCAACAATTTAAAGTCTTCCGTGTAAAAAAAAGTACCATACTGGATGCCCTTTTGCGTGACGGCAAACAATAAATTTGTTCGATCTCCTTCTGCCATTGGAAGGGTTTGTAAGCTTTCAACAGGATGCCATTCAAGCACCCCTTCTGTTGTCGTTTCAAATGGAATTCCAATTAGATCACGTGCCATAAATGTATAGAGCATCCACTCATCTAAAACGCGCTGTCCAGCATCATCCATAATAACCATTGTGTAAACGCCCTTTAAATGTGGTTCAACAGCTTCGGTACCCGTTTCTTCTAAAAACTCCCGCACTGCCGCTTCATACACCGACTCGCCAGGGTCCATTTTTCCTCCGGGCGCTACATACCAATCGCGACGTGGTTTTTTTAATAATAATACTTGACCGTCTTTCACAACGACTAAGTTTGCGATTTTTTGCATTTGTCCATCCTCACCTTTTTAAGCGCATGCATTTAGTATACAATGAATTGAAGATAAACAAAACGAAAAAGGAGGCCACCCACTAGGATATTCTAGTAGATGGCCTTTTTTGTAAGTAGCTATATCAAAAGGGGGGTCAATTGATACTACTAGTATACCTCTAAGATGTTGCATTCCTGTTACAAGCATATTAAGGTTACGTTAAAATATGCCAAATCGATCAATTATGCTTTAGCGCCTAGCTTTTCCATCAATTCTTCGACATATTTTTGAACGGCTTGTGCAGCAATACTGCCGTCACCTGTTGCTGTCACTACTTGGCGCAATAATTTCTCACGCACATCGCCAGCCGCATAAATTCCTGGTACAGACGTTTCCATAATGTCGTTCGTCTTGACATAGCCGTTTTCATCAAGAATTCCTAATTTTTCAAAAGGAGCTGTTAATGGATCCATTCCAATATAGACGAACACGCCATCTGTCTCAAATTCCTTTTCTGAACCATCAATCGTTGAAACAAGCGTAACAGAGCCAACCTTACCGTCTTTGTCGTTCACTTGTTTAACCGTTGAATTCCACACAAAGTCAATCTTGTCGTTCGCAAACGCACGATCTTGAAGAATCTTTTGTGCACGCAACTCATCGCGACGGTGAACAATCGTTACTTTGTCTGCAAAGCGTGTTAAATACGATCCCTCTTCAACAGCAGAGTCACCGCCACCGATAACGACAAGCTCTTTTTTGCGGAAGAATGCACCGTCACAAACCGCGCAATAACTTACACCACGGCCAGTCAAATCATTCTCACCTGGAATACCCATTTTTCGATATTCCGCACCTGTTGTAATAATAATGGCACGCGCTTTATATTCTTTGCCACCCGCAACAATCGTTTTAAAGCTTTCGCCATCAATTACGTCTGTCACATCGCCATATGCATATTCAGCACCGAACTTCTTCGCGTGCTCAAACATTTTTGTAGATAAATCCGGACCTAAAATCGTTTCAAATCCAGGATAGTTTTCGATTTCCTCCGTGTTAGCCATTTGACCACCTGGTATTCCGCGTTCCAGCATCAACGTCGATAAATTCCCACGAGATGTATAGACAGCGGCTGTCATGCCGGCAGGTCCCGCACCAATAATAATGACATCATAGATTTTTTCGGTTGTCATATAAATTTCCTCCTTGAATCAATTACACCTCGGTGTAATTTGAATGAACAGAAAGTTTGTATCTCACACTCATTCAAATTAACTCTTACCAAATCGTATAAGATTGGCTAACACCATTCAACTTTTCTGCTTGGCATGAAAAGCGAATGGCGCCTTTACACAAGGAATGCAGTCTAAGTCCGCCGCATCCTGTGAGCCTCGGAGCATCAGAAACCCTTTGCTAGACACAAGTAGTCAATTACGCATCAAAATGTGGCAGAAATTCGATCAATTCCTCCACATACTTCGTTAATGTTGGAACGGATATACCAAACTCGCGTGCAATTGCCGTTTTCGTAACGCCTGAATAACGCGATGATTGGAACATATAATCAGCTGCAGCTGCAAGTGCAGATGGATTACGGAACAAATAAGAACGGCTTAGCCCCGTTTCACAAAGTGTAAACCACATTTGAAAAAGATGTGTCGCTTGTTTATCCAACGGTCGGTATTTCGAATAAAGCAAATCCGTCGTTTCAAGTGCTCTTAAAAACGATTTATCAAAAATCGTTGTCGGCATGAATTCATAATCGATTCCACTCGCCAAGAACAACTGCTCCAAATTACTTAATTTATCCATATCAATATAAGAAGGATGTGAAATAATTTCTTGTTTATGACCTGACTTACCAAGCAAATAAAATCCAAACATCCGCTCACTTCTATAACTGTTTTGAATTTTGTCCAACAAAAACTCCCGATCCTGTTCAAGCGAATCGGCTTGAATATCTGATTGAACATCCTTCCATGGCTCATAGCCAACCTTCGTTGGATCCATTTCCACTAATGTTGTATATGCTTCTCTTGCCACTTCCTCATGGCCGGAAAAGTAGGCACAATGCGATAACCAGAAATAATAGCCTGCATCTCCTTGAAAACCACGCTTCTGCAAGCTCCGTAGCCAGTCATAAGCCTCTTTATGTCTACCTACCAGTGCAAATGTCGCCCCGAGCTTGTAACGATGCTCGAATTGATAAGGCTTAATCTTCACTAACAAATCAACAAGCGACTCTAATTCCTCTTCTTTTTTTTCGTAATAATAAAAGACCGCAAGATTGCAGAGTGCGTGTATATTCCCTTTGTTTTTACTTAAAATTTCATGCAGCAGCACACTTGCCTGCTCGGTCTTACCTACATAAAAATATGCTAACGCCAGGTTATTGTAGGCTGCCCAAAACTCTGGGTAATCCACAATAATCGACTCCAGCAGTTCTACGGCTTCGTTAAACTTACCTGATTCCATAAGACTTCGTGCTTTCTCCTGAAGAAAATAGACTTCACCATCAGGCATTTCATCTTCTTGAAAAAAGGGTTCTTCCTGTTCTGCAAAGTCGATAATTTCCATCGACTCATCTGCAAATGGACCATCTGGGCTGAGCTCGATATACTTTTCTGCATACATTCTAGCATCACGCAACATCCCCAGATGTGCATGCACTTCCGCCAAATAGAAAATAATTTCCACTTCAAGAGGGGCAATTGTATGTGCAGTCATCAGTATCTCATGAGCTTCTTCAAAACGACCCTCCTCCATGACGAGCACACCATATTGCATGAGGATATCGGAATCATTCGGACTCAATTCCGTGGCCCTTTTCAAATATTTATGCGCATCATCAAAACGGTCACGCTGCATCGCTTGAAGTGCTTTATTATAATAAAACTCACCGTCTGGAATGAACGAAATAATTTTTTTATCCTGCATCTTACGTTGTTTGTCCAATCATATTCCCCCGAAAAAATAAGAAGGAACGCGCTATACGTTCCTTCCCGTATTGTTGCCTATTATAACATAACTTACACCAACGCAATTCGTTTTCAATTATTTTGCTGACGCTCTCTCATCTGTTCTTGCGTAAAGATGATAGCTACCGGATTTCCACCCGCAAAGACACCTGGTGGAATATCTCGGTTAACGAGAGATGCTGCAGAAATAATTGCCCCGTCACCAATTTCCACACCCGGAAGAATCGTCGTATTCGCTCCAATCAACACATTTTTTCCAATTACAACATCGCCAATACGATATTCATCGATCAAATATTCATGGGCAAGAATGGTAGTGTTAAAACCAATAATTGAGTTATCTCCTACTTTAATTCGCTCTGGAAACATAACATCTGGCATGACCATGAGCGCAAATGAAGTTTTTTGTCCCACTTCCATTTTTAAAAATGTCCGAAACAGAAAATTTTTCACCGGAATAAAGGGTGTATACCTAGACAATTGAATCACTGCAAAGTTTTTTGCCACCTTGAAAAACGATACTGTTTTGTAAATATGCCAAAGTGAATTTGCTCCGCCTTTTGCCGGGTGCCGTTCAGTACGCCTCAAACCTCTTCACCTTTTACAATGCGCAATAAATCCGTAATATGCTGTAGCATATAATCTGGTTGGAATGTTTGTAAAAACGCTTCCCCCTTCGCAGACCACGCCACGCCCGCTGTACGGACACCTGCATTTTTACCTCCCTCGATATCATGATAATTATCACCGATCATGAGGGCTTCGTCTGCAGTAGCTCCCAGTCGTTCAAGAGCCAGTAAAATCGGCTCCGGATCTGGTTTCGTTTTCGTTACATCATCCATGCCGATGACAGCGTCAAAAACATGATCTACTGTAAGCAGGTTAAGTCCCTTGAAAAGCATATCATTCCTCTTCGTCGAGACAACTGCCATTTTGAAACCGGCTTCCCTCAGCAACTTCAACGTTTCAGAGACACCATCAAACTCACTTGTTAGCGCGTCGTGCATCTTTTTATTCCATGCTCTATATTCCGCAATGAGCTCCTCTGTCCTATTCGAATCGACCGAACTGAACGTTTCATGCAGGGTCGGCCCCAAAAAGGGTAAAATATCCTCACGACTATATTTTCCCGGATAATGATTCCCAAGGACATGCTCAAACGTCTGCATGATCAATTCATTCGTATCCATTAATGTTCCATCAAAATCAAATAATAATGTCGTAATGGGTTTAGCCATCAGCAACTGACACCTCTTTCTCTTTCTGTAGTTCAGTCCGTTTCCAAACATATGCAACAATGATGGTCAAGACAAATGCCGTCACAACACGGATAAGCAGCAATGGAAGAATAGGAATACCTAACGGCATAAATATTAGCGTATCTTCAATAACAGCGTGACAGGCTACAAGGAAAATGAATGCCAACGTCGCATCTTTCTTACTGACACCATCCTCTTGGACAGCCTGGATCATGACACCAGCACCGTAAGCAAGCCCAATGACCAAGCCCGCCACAAGCGTCATGGATGCATTTGGTTGTACACCAATGACCTTTGTAAAGGGTGCCAACTTCTCCGAAAATTTTTGCAAGTAATTCCGATCTTTCAAAAATTGCACGATAATCATTAATGGAATGACGATAAGCGCCAGTTGCAGCACACCAAAAGATGCTTTTTGGACACCTAGCAAGCCGATTTCTAACCAGCCATCGGGCACAGCTGTCACTTTCGGGGCCATCCCATACTGCGCCGTTTCTCCTCCGCCTTGCCACAATAGATTAATCATTATTCCGGACAGCGCGGCAAGCCCAAATCGCACGACGAGTACGATCCACAGCTTCACGCCAACCTTCAGCGCAACACCCGTTTCGATGAATAGATTATGCGAAAACGATAGCATAATTGCGATAATAAATACTTCCTTTACCGTCAATTCTAGAGATAAAATACCAGCGATTCCTGCATACAAGTTAAGGGCATTACCGAGTACTAACGGAATCGCAGCCTCCCCACTTAAACCGAATAGCCCCATAATCGGTGCGATTAACTGAATAACCCAGGGCAAAACTGGTGTATGTTGCAAGATGACGACTAGTATCGTGATCGGAAAAATAATTTTCCCTAACGTCCACGTTGTCCGAAGCCCCGCTTTCAGGCCATTTTGAAGCGTCCCCATTTCCCTAACCCCTTTTATTTATCTTGATACGTCACTTTAACTTTTTGAACATAGCGTCTGACGATAAAAATAACGACTCCCAGTATAATCGTCACAACGGATACGAGTTGTGCAGCTCTCAGCTCGCCAATCACATATAAGCTATCCGTGCGCATCCCTTCGATAAAGAAACGCCCTGCTGAATACCAAATAAGGTAGAACAAAAACATTTCGCCGCGCTTCAAGCTCACTTTACGCAATAGCAAAATAATGATTAGTCCAACTATATTCCACATCGATTCGTAGAGAAATGTCGGATGATAAGTGACGCCCTCGATGGTCATTTGATTCATAATCCAATCTGGAATAATTGTCGTTTCAAGGAATTTAGCTGAAACAGGACCGCCATGTGCTTCCTGATTCATGAAATTTCCCCAGCGACCAATAATTTGACCAATCAACAGTCCTGCCGCCGCAATATCTACCGTCTTCCAAAATGAAATCCCACGACGTTTCGTATAAATGTATGCTGTCAAAAACGCACCAATGAGCGCACCATGAATGGCGATTCCGCCCTGCCAAATTTGTATAATTTGTCCTGGATGGTCTTTATAATAATCCCATGTAAAAATAACGTAATAGATACGTGCCGATATAATTGAAATGGGAACTGCCCAGATAAGTAGATCCGTTAAAAAATCTGGATGCATCCCTCGTTTGACCATTTCTTTTTGAACGACAATAAATGCCAGTACGATACCAAGTGCTATTAAAATACCATACCATCTGACTTCAATTGAGCCTAAAGAAAAGGCAACTGGGTTAATCGCTAGTAATTCAAACATAAATTATTCTGTCCCTTCCTCGTTAGGCTGTGCCGGATTATCTACAATGGCACTATTCACTTTTTTGGCGAATTCCTCTGCAGCATTAATGCCAAGCCTTTTCATCCGATAATCCATTGCGGCTACTTCGATAATCACGGACAGATTTCGGCCTGGTCGTACCGGAACTGTTAGCTTCGTCAATTCTGAATCCATAATTTTCAACTTCTCTTCATCAATTCCGAGTCGATCATAAATTTTAGTTGGGTCCCATATTTCTAAATCAATGACTATCAAAATTCGCTTGTCGCTTTTAATAGCACTCGCACCAAACAACGTCATCATATCCACGATTCCAACACCACGGATTTCAAGCATATGTTCTAGCAGCTTTGGTGGACTCCCAATGAGAACATTCTTCGCAACTTGTCTAATCTCCACAAGATCATCTGCGACAAGTCGATGTCCTCTTTTAACAAGCTCAAGGGCTGTCTCACTTTTTCCAACACCACTTTTGCCCGTGATTAGGACGCCAATTCCATAAACATCGACCAGCACCCCATGAAGTGCCGTCATCGGTGCAAGTCTACCTCCCAAGAAATTCGTGAGCATGCCCGAAAAACGAGTCGTCGGCACATCTGTAAATAACAAAGGAACACCGTTCTCAGCAGCTGCATCTAATAGTTCTACAGGTATTTCCATTTCATGTGCCACAATAATAGCTGGTGGCTTAGGTGCACAAAGTCTTTGCATCCGATCTAGTCGTTCAGCATCCGTTAATTTCTCAAAAAATGATAATTCCGTTTTACCAAGTAGCTGGATACGCTCCGACAAATAAAAATTAAAATAACCCGCCATCTCAAGGCCAGGTCTTGAAATATCACTCGTATGTATCGTTTGATCAAGGCCAGATTCCCCAGCGCTTAATTCCAGAAATAATGCTTCCTGCACATCTCTTACTGTCACGAAAGACATAATAGTGCCCCCTTTTTCTATTTTTCAAACATCTATTCCCCATTTTAACATGCCGTTTTGTAAATGAAAAAATTTTGCACCAGAACGGTCCATTTTCCTCCTCTTTTTTTCTATATAAAGGACGAGGAGGAGAGAATATGATGAAAATAATGATTGATGCTGGACATGGTCCAGAAACGGCAGGAAAACGGTCGCCTGATGGGGTCTTACGCGAATTCAGCTTCAACAACGCTGTTGCAAATCTCATTAAACAGTATCTTGTTGAAGAAGGGCTGACAGTCTTCTTTGCACATGATGAAAAGAGAGACGTTCCACTTTTAGAACGAACAAATCATGCCAACAAAATGAATGTCGATGCCTTCATTTCCATCCATGCTAATGCCTATGGAGCTAATTGGAATAACGCAAATGGCATTGAGACTTTCATCTATTCGGCTGCTAGTAAGGGTTCTGTAGCACTTGCGTCACTAGCTCAATCATCGCTCATATCAGCTTGCAACCGAACAGATCGTGGCGTGAAAAAGGAAAACTTTGCTGTTTTACGCGAAACCCGTATGCCTGCCATACTCGTTGAATGCGGCTTCATGACGAATCGGCAGGAAGCCACATTATTACTGAACAGAGCCTATCGACAGCAATGTGCCAAAGCGATTTCCTTTGCAGTGACAGCATGGGCTTATCGGGGGAAAGTTTAACTTAATTCAGCAGAAGTCCACACTTCTATATGTGTTGGGATGAATGCTAGATATGCCTTCAAATTCAGTGGGGTCCCACTCCTTGCTGAATAGTAGAACCCAGACTAAAACCGCCGCGTCCTGCGGCGACGTCTGAGTAACCAACATCCTGTTGGCCTCAAGCTCAATTCAAAATCTGGACGCAATCACGCCGAGGCGTGATTGATGAAAAACAAAAAGACTGCCTTAACGCCCGTAAATGGGGTTAAGGCAGTCTTTTTTCTACGCTTACTTTTCTTGTTTTGCATTATAACAAACGAGAACAGAACCGGTCTTTGCTTCACCAAAAATGTGAAGTGGGTTCGTATGGCCTTCGACATCTTTCTTAAAACGAATGCTACGCTGTAGTAATTGTTCTTGCTCAGCAGTACGGTTAATGTCATCTAATTGTAAATCGAGACGTCCCATATTGGAGGAAATTTCACCCGATAAGGCAACTCCACTCGGGATATAAATTTCGACTGAACCACTCATCGTTTTGGCATCAATTTTCTCCGCTTCCGGATCCGTCGTTGTGACAACCACATGACCGTTCAAAGAATGTGCTTCCACATCCTTCACCGCGCCATCGATGTAGACACGGCCATTCAATGTTTCTGCTTCAATGCTGTTCCCCTTCACATTATTTAATGTGATAGAGCCATTGGCCGTTTCAAATTCACCATCTTTAAACGTCAACCCAGCAACTTCAATCTTTCCGTTTGCTGTTTTAATTCGTACTGTTTCTGCCACTGCATCTTTCATTTTGAACGAGCCGTTTAATAGACGTGCAGAAATTTTAGCATATTCTTTTTTAGGTACAAATAATTCTACGTTTACTTGAATCATTTTCAAGTCACTTGAAATTCTAACTTTACCTTCGTCATTGACGAACAATAATTTTTCTAGGAAATCGGCCTTCGCCTTTTCTTCCGAGTCTCCCGTATACGTTTTCACTGTAAATTCTGCGCGAATTTCATCCACTTCATCATGGTGAATCGTCACTTTACCGTTATCAATATCAATAATCACTTCATCCACATCGCTGGCTGATTTCGTCTGTGCATGATTGAATGTGATTGCGGTGCCAAAAGGTGAATCAAAGTCGAAGGATTTCACTTTTTGAACAGCCGTTTGCATAAACTGCATGAAGCGCTCACCTACATTGGAAAAATCCTTGCGTAAATCATCTAGAAATTCGTCCATAGAAGGTCCTTCTTCTTCCTTTTGTTCAAACTCAAATTCCTGCTTTGTCGATTGCTGTTGATTTGTTTGTTGTTCTTGTTTGACAGATTCTTTTTTCGCTAAAGTCACTTCCTCCGCCTCACCTGACTTTGCTGCATCCTTGGATTGTCCCAGTGTTTCTAGAAGTGTTAGTGCCTCGTCTGTTGTGATCGTTCCGTTTTCTAGCATTGCTAAAATTCGTTGTCGTTCATTTTGCATCGTTGCGCCTCCTAGTAGTTTCGTAATACGGATTGCTCCGTTTTGTTATCTATATATACGACTGGTATCCGAAAAGGTTTCATTCAAGTTAAGCCAACAGGGAGTTAATTGTGCAAGCACAACAGAATCTGCGGACCCCGTTACGCCGACGCGTAATGGAGTCATCGGTCATCTTGATTCAGCCGCTGCAATTGCAGTGACCATTCGTTGACGATCTCGTTCAAGAATTGGTTTTAAATAATAGCCGGTATAAGACTTATCACTTTCCGCAACTTTTTCAGGTGTTCCTGTCGCAATAATTTGTCCACCCTTATCTCCGCCTTCAGGTCCGAGGTCGATAATATGATCGACGGTCTTAATGACGTCAAGATTGTGCTCGATAACAAGAACGGTATTGCCTGAATCGACAAGTCTTTGCAGGACGACTAATAGCTTGGAAATATCGTGTACATGCAAGCCCGTTGTCGGTTCATCAAGAATATAAAATGATTTACCGTTCGAGCGTTTGTGTAGCTCCGAAGCCAATTTCACACGCTGTGCTTCACCGCCCGATAAGGTAGTTGCAGGCTGTCCTAACTGGATATAGCCAAGCCCAACATCAACAATTGTTTGTAGCTTGCGACTGATTTTAGGTATATTTTCAAAAAACACAAGTGCATCTTCAACAGTCATCCCTAACACTTCAGAAATATTTTTGCCTTTGTAGTGTACTTCCAATGTTTCACGATTGTATCGCTTGCCATGACATACTTCACAAGGTACATAAACATCCGGTAAGAAATGCATTTCAATTTTAATAATGCCATCACCGCGGCAAGCTTCACAGCGCCCACCTTTAACGTTAAAACTAAAGCGTCCTTTTTTATAGCCCCGTACTTTTGCTTCATTTGTAGAGGCATAGACATCACGGACATCGTCAAACATACTCGTATACGTTGCTGGATTCGACCTCGGCGTGCGTCCAATTGGGGATTGGTCGATTTCAATAACTTTTTCTAGTGCTTCAAGGCCCTCAACAGATTTATGTTGACCTGCCTTTTGTTTAGAACGATTCAGCTTCTGGGCGAGTACTTTGTAAAGAACCTCATTGATGAGCGTGCTTTTCCCAGAGCCCGACACACCCGTTACGGCAATGAATTGCCCGAGTGGAATATCTACATTAACATTTTTTAAGTTATTTTCAGAAGCACCTTTAATGGAGATTTTTCGACCGTCTGCTTTACGGCGTTCAACAGGTAGTGGGATGTATTTCTTACCACTCAAATATTGTCCCGTTAACGATTTGGGGTCATTCATCACCTTGTCTGGTGTACCTGCAGAAACGATTTCTCCGCCTGCAACCCCCGCTCCAGGACCGATATCAATCAAGTAATCGGCTGCCATCATCGTATCTTCATCGTGCTCCACAACAATTAACGTATTACCGATATCTCGCATACTTTTCAATGTACCGATGAGTCGGTCATTGTCTCTTTGATGTAAGCCGATAGATGGCTCATCCAAAATATAAAGGACACCTGTTAACCGTGAGCCAATCTGTGTAGCAAGTCGAATACGTTGTGCCTCTCCGCCTGACAACGTACCTGATGCTCTCGACAATGTTAAATAATCGAGTCCAACATTAATGAGAAAGCCAAGTCGTTCATCAATTTCACGGAGGATTAGTTTGGCAATTTGGGCATCTTTTTCAGACAGTTGAAGATCTTTGAAAAACTGATTCGCTTCGACAATTGATAATTCCGTGACCTTACCGATGTGGACACCAGCCACTTTCACAGCAAGTGTTTCTTCCTTCAAACGATAGCCCGCGCATGTCGGACAAGGGCGCTGCGCCATATATTTCTCCATTTGCTCACGGATGTAATCGGAGGACGTTTCTTTAAAACGACGCTCAATATTCGCTAAAACTCCTTCAAAATAAATATTGCTATCTCGCGTGCCACCAAATTCATTTGTATAACGGAAACGGATTTTTTCATCCTGTGAGCCCTTTAATAGCTTATCCAACTCATCATCAGGCAATTCACTAACGGGTACATCCATCGAAATTCCGAAATGGTCAGCAACCGTTTTTAGTAGCTCTGGATAGTATTGTGAACTTGTCGGCTCCCATGGTGCAATCGCGTGCTCACGCAGTGTTAGTGACCAATCAGGGATGATGAGGTCTGGATCGACTTCTTGCTTCGTACCTAAACCATCACAATCCTGACAAGCGCCGAATGGACTGTTAAATGAAAACATTCGTGGCTCTAGCTCACCAATTGAAAATCCACATAAAGGGCAAGCGTGATGCTCACTAAATAACAGCTCTTCCCCATCTATCACATCGATAAGAACCGTACCCTCTGCCAGACGTAATGCCGATTCGAGGGAGTCACTTAAACGGGCTGCGATATCTTCTTTCATCACAATCCGGTCAATGACCACTTCGATGTTATGCTTTTTGTTTTTATTCAACTCAATATTGTCATCCAAGTCGATAATTTCTCCATTGACGCGGATACGCACATAGCCTTGTTTTTTAATATCCTCAATTAACTTCACATGTGTCCCTTTGCGTCCGGAAACGATAGGTGCCAGCACTTGAATCCGAGAGCGCTCTGGCAATTGCAACAGTCGATCGACCATTTGTTGTATCGTCTGTGATGAAATTTCCGTGCCGTGAATAGGACAAATCGGTTTTCCTACACGTGCATACAACAGTCGAAGATAATCATAAATTTCCGTAACAGTTCCCACTGTAGAACGCGGGTTACGGCTAGTCGTTTTTTGGTCGATCGAAATCGCTGGCGATAAACCTTCAATAACATCAACATCCGGCTTATCCATCTGCCCTAAAAATTGGCGAGCGTATGCTGATAATGATTCAACATATCTTCGCTGCCCCTCAGCATAAATGGTGTCAAATGCCAGTGAGGATTTCCCTGACCCTGACAAACCTGTCATCACGACGAGCTGGTCACGCGGAATAGTAACATCGATATTTTTCAAATTATGTGCTCTGGCACCTTGTATGACGATTTCATTATTTTTCATAGTCCCTCACCCTTCAACCTTCAGTTCCAGAATCGTATCTCTTAGCTCTGCAGCACGTTCAAAATCAAGCGCTTTGGCCGCTTCTTTCATCTCTTTTTCCAGCGAAGCAACAAGCGTTACTTTCTCGTCCTTTGTCAGCTTCTTACCTTTTGTCACCTTGTCAAAATAAGAAACAACCTCTTCGGCTACTTGCGTTGCACGAATGACTTCACGAATTTCTTTTTTGATCGTCGTTGGTGTAATGCCATGCTTTTCATTGTAAGCCTGTTGAATAGCTCGACGTCGATCCGTTTCATCGATCGCCTTTGTCATAGAATCGGTCATCCGATCCGCGTACATAATGACATGTCCATTGGAATTACGTGCCGCCCGACCAATCGTTTGGATAAGCGCCCGTTCCGATCGTAAGAAGCCTTCCTTGTCTGCATCGAGAATCGTCACAAGTGACACTTCCGGGATATCAATTCCTTCCCTCAGTAGGTTAATGCCCACAAGAACATCGTAGGTGCCCATACGCAATTCACGAATAATTTCAATTCGTTCAAGTGTCTTGATTTCAGAATGTAGGTATTGCACTTTGATACCGATATCCTTCAAATAGTCGGTCAAATCCTCCGACATTTTTTTCGTCAACGTCGTAATGAGAACACGTTCATTTTTCTTCGTTCTGGCATTTATTTCATCAATTAAATCATCAATCTGGCCCTCGATTGGACGAACATCAATCGTCGGGTCTAACAGTCCGGTTGGACGGATGATTTGCTCAATCATTTCAGGTGTGTGCTCAATCTCGTAAGGACCTGGGGTTGCCGAAACGTAAATCGCTTCCTTGACATGTCCCTCAAATTCAGTAAATGTTAGCGGCCGATTATCAAGCGCTGATGGCAAACGAAAACCGTGTTCAACTAGTACATTTTTTCGTGCTTGGTCACCATTAAACATACCCCTAATTTGCGGTAACGACACATGACTTTCATCGACCACGATTAGAAAATCATCTGGGAAATAGTCCAGTAGCGTATATGGAGTAGCACCCGCTGGACGTAGGGTTAAATGACGTGAGTAGTTTTCAATACCCGAACAAAAGCCCATCTCCCGCATCATTTCAAGGTCGTAGCGCGTTCGCTGCTCAAGACGCTGCGCCTCTAGGAGCTTGTCCTGTCCACGTAATTCCTTTAAACGCTCTTCCAGTTCGGCTTCAATATTGTCGATTGCTTGAACCATTTTTTCTTCACGAGTGACGAAGTGGGATGCTGGAAAAATTGCGATATGATCACGTTCACCAAGAATTTCTCCTGTTAGTGCATCCACTTCACGAATTCGATCGATTTCATCACCGAAAAATTCAATACGCATACAATGCTCATCACGGGATGCCGGGAAAATCTCTACAACATCGCCCCTGACACGGAATGTCCCGCGTGTGAAACTAACGTCATTTCGCTCATATTGGACATCTACAAACTTACGTAGCAATTCGTTGCGCCCGATTTCCATCCCTGTGCGCAGTGAAACAACGAGCTCGCGGTATTCCTCAGGCGATCCTAGACCGTAAATACAGGACACGGATGCAACGATTAAAACATCATTGCGCTCGAATAGCGCAGATGTCGCAGAGTGCCGAAGCTTGTCGATTTCATCATTGATACTCGCATCCTTCTCGATAAATGTGTCCGTGTGCGGAACGTACGCTTCCGGCTGGTAGTAATCGTAATAACTTACAAAGTACTCAACCGCATTGTCCGGAAAAAACTCTTTGAATTCACTATATAATTGACCTGCTAACGTTTTGTTATGGGCGATGACGAGGGTTGGTTTATTGATTTCCTTCACGACATTCGATACCGTGAATGTTTTCCCTGTCCCAGTCGCACCGAGTAGTGTCTGGTGCTTTTCGCCTTTGTCAAGTCCTTCTAACAATTTGGCAATTGCATAAGGCTGATCGCCTTGGGGTGTATAAGGGGCTTGCAAGTTAAATTTCCGTACCATAGTGGTCGTGCCCTCCCTATGAAGAATTACTTTTACTTTAGCACAATCTTTCATTTTATACGAATAAAAACGAACGTACGTTTTTTGTCAAAATAAAAAAAACGCCGCATATGTACATCCATGCGACGTTTTTTATTTTTTTAGTTAGCTTCTTCTAATTTTTTAAGGCTTTCTGTGTACTTAAGAAATGCCTGTTCGTCACGACAGTCAAGCGAAAGATCAATTAGTCCCATGAGTCGCTCCATTGTTTGTTGTCGGTGAATATGGTTTAGGAATAGGTCCATGTAAATGTCATTCAACAGTTTTTCCGCCTGGAGTGAAGAACTATTTTTCCCAACGGCTTTCAAAAACTCAGCATATGAATAATTATTTTCCATCTCGCTCACCCCGATGCCTTTTATTTATTATATCTACTTTTCGGGGTAAGTTGCAAGGTTTTTGGGAATATTCTATTTTATTTTTTATCAACATAGGATTGCCACCCTTTTCACTAGATCATTTCTGGTTTGCTTTCGGCAAAATAATTAAGACATAATAACCGAGTAGTAGACATCTTGTTATGAATAGTTACCCGTTGCAAACCTTCAACATTCAAGTGAAAAATACAGTTGCTTGGAAAGAAAAGAATAGACGCTTCTCTATAGAGGTTGTAAGTGCCCGAAGATGCAATTTCGGGCACTTTGGCACGTTGTACAAGGTGATTCTTTCTTACTTTTAGCAAGCTCTATAAGAAAGTGACACTTCCTAAAATAATAATGGAAAAGTCCATTGTAAAAGCTTCGGCAGCCAAAATTGCATCTTTGGCTGCCCTCTCTAGTTAAGAAGCTCTCAATTCCCTCATCCCCAAAAGCATTAGCACTTCGTGTACAAGTGTTTTTAGTGAGCGACGGATGAACGACTACCATACGATTACCGGAAGAATGTATAGGGATGCGGCTTCGCGGCTTCGCCGCATCCCTATACATAAAAACAGTACGGTTATTGTACAGAAGTCGTTCAATCTAAAGCGAACCGAAAGCAACTATACATGGAGCACCTAGTATTTGATTAAGACTTTTCAGGTTACCTTTAGTTAATCAACATGCAAACTACAGCTGACTTACAATAATTTCTTTCACTTCTTTAAATAATACTTCCGGTAGCCTTTCAATATAGGTGGCGTTTCTTACCTTCAGGTCGAGTGATTTTACCTGTTGGCAAAGAATTGAACCTTGTGTTGTATCAACGCGAAAGAAGCCGTCCCAATATGTCATCGGAACGGCTTCTTTCAATCAAATTCTTTCTTTTCTCCAGTCAAACGAATCGTAGCTTCTGAAATAATGACAATGACTGCCCCGATTAACAGCGGTGTCGTAGTGATTCCATAAAGGAACAATGCGGTAACTGTAACGGCAATTGCTTGAATCCATTGTACCGAGCGGACGAGCCGCTTAATCGCTGCGGGACGTGTGTCTTCCTGCTCAGGAAACAGCATATCCATGCGGAATTCATCTCCCGCGCGCAACGCATGGATCAACTGCACCGCCGATGCAAATGCCAGCGCTCCGGAAAAAACGAAAATAACAATCGGAAACGGGATGAATAATGCACCTAGCGCAGACAAAGCGGTTAGCCTTACCCATAACCAGAAAATATCATCTGTCCGGATAAATGTGCGTCTGACAAGATAAGCCTGCGGCACAGTTTGTCCGAATTTCGGCTTGTCGAATAACAGTCCAATCCAGCCTCTTCGACTGACAGAGCCTTTTAAATGAGGAACATCAGTGAAATAGTTCGCAAAACGGTAAAATCGCATCATCCGATTCTGCTCTAGTTCGATAAAGTGATCATATGGGAACGGCTTTTCCTTGCGCCGCTTCGTCCACTGCACACTATACACTCCCATTAACACACTAACGACTAACAGGAGAAGGTAATTTTCAACTAGACCATTTAACAGAAATAACCCTACCAATACAAACCGAATAAGCCGGTCCAACCAAATTCGTCTACCTTCAAAGCTATGCCTAAAATTATATTCTGACACAACAAACAGCCATTTGACGAGAACCATCATTATCGCGATGCCTATATATACTGTTTTATCTCCCGTCCCCGTGGCAGACAATAACGGCAATGCGACAATATACAGGATGAACGGTAAAGGCAGCTGTGAAAAAAACGTCCATCGTAATGCTTGCTTCACATACATCTCAAGCTTATTTTCAAGTGGTAAAAAATAAACAGTATCTGCTGGCTTCAACAGCGTCACGGTCGGGGAAAAAACGAGTGCTAGTCCAAGTACAATAGCCGTCAACAATGCCGCTGGAAAATCTGCTGGCACTTCCTTCAACCATTCACTGTAAGCATAGCCTCCTGCTCCAATTGTAAAAACGAATACAATGGCCAAATGACCTGTAAACACATATTTCATATATTTTTGGAGCTCGGTTATATAATGGACGAACCGCGCCCCCCATATTTCACGTAAATTATTCATTGTCGGCTTCCTCTGTCATCGCGATATACAGATCATCCAGTGATGCACCCGGACGTCCGAATGCTTTTCGCAAATCATCCATCGTCCCTTCTGCTCGCACCCGTCCGTCGTGCAATAAAATGATTCTATCGCAATACTTTTCTGCCGTTGATAAAACATGCGTCGACATGAGGACTGAGGCTCCACTATCCTTGCGCTCCGTCATCTGTTCAATCTGTTCAAGCAGTGATTTAATACCGATGGGGTCCAAACCTATGAATGGCTCATCGATAATGTATAACGAAGGGTTGACGAGAAACGCACACATAATCATTACTTTTTGTCGCATCCCTTTTGAAAAATGCGCTGGGAACCAGTTCAAGCGTTTCTCCATCCTAAATTCATGCAATAAGATTTCTGAACGTGCCTCAAATACTTCTTTGTCCAACCCATATGCCATCGCTGTTAACTCAAGGTGTTCGCGCAGCGTTAACTCTTCATAAAGGATTGGCGTTTCAGGAATATAAGTGAACGCCTTGCGATAGGTTTCAGGGTCCTCACTGAACGTCACCCCATTGACACGGATTTCGCCACTATGCGGATTCATCAGCCCAATAATATGTTTAATGGTCGTACTTTTACCAGCCCCATTTAGGCCGATTAAACCAACAAGCTCACCATTTCCAATGTTAAATGATAAATCATGCAGGACAGGTTTACGTGTATAGCCGCCAGTTACATCTTTCATCTCTAAAATTGTCATGTCCATCCCCCATTCATCTTGCTCTAGTTTAACAAAAAACTGTATAAAATGCTTTGTCGCTCATTCATCATTTACGGATTCAAGATCATATTATGCTACACTTGTCCCATTGATGAAAGGAAGTGCCAAAATGACTGCATGTATTTTTTGTAAAATTATCGAAGGAACGATTCCGAGCATGAAAGTATATGAGGACGACCATGTTTATGCCTTCATGGATATTATGCCTGCCTCAAAAGGACATGTCCTCCTTATTCCGAAAACACATTGTGAAAACATCTACGATATGACGGAACAGCAAGCATCACAATTATTTGCGGTTGCACCCAATATTGCCAATGCTATTCAAGCCGAATTCAACCCTAAAGGTATGAACCTACTACAAAACAACGGAGCTTTTGCAGGACAAGCTGTATTCCACTTTCATCTGCATTTCATCCCTCGTTACGATGAAGCAGATGGCTTCCAATTGGATGTTAAAACAAATGACGCAGCCTATACTGCCGAACAAATCACTGAATTCGCTGCAGGTATTCGAGGTAAACTAACTATCTAGGCTTGCTTATTTTCTAAAAAAGGTGTAAGATTCATATAAGTTTTTTCGCTGCCGATCACGAGGATACGTCAGGAGAAACTAACAAACTAGTTGAGTTGAGGAGAGATGAGAAATGAATACGAAGAATCTTGTATTAATGGCATTATTGGTCGCGGTAGGTGCTGCATTGTATTTAATCATTCCAGGATATGGTGAAGGAATGAAGCCTGATTTCATGCTAACGATGATGTTTATCGGTATATTACTTTTCCCACAAACAAAGAATGTATTTTTACTAGCTGTCACAACAGGCGTAATATCCGGGCTATTCTCTAGTTTCCCTGGTGGTTTCGTCCCTAATATCGTTGACAAATTTATCACTGCATTTGTGATTTATGCCCTTGTTATTACATTTAAAAAGTTCACTGGTAATATAATAGCTACAACAATCATGACTGGTATAGGAACTATTCTTTCAGGTAGCATTTTCTTATCCGTTGCACTTTTCATTCTCGGTGTAACAATTCCAGGACTTGCATCTCCAATGGTAGCTTTTACAACATTATTCGTAGCTGTTGTCCTTCCTGCCATCGCTATGAACTGTATCGCATTTTTCATCATCTATCCGATTGTCAAAGGCTTGATGAAGCGAACTTCATTCAAAACAGTATTATCTAATTAATAACCATCCAAGCTTTCCGTCATCATGCGGAAAGCTTTTTTTATTTATTTGCATTTCTACTGGACCATTTCCGGTTCGCTTTCGGCTAACTATTCACGATATAATAACCAAGGAGGAATTAATGTGTCTGGAAATGACTTCGTCATTTCCAGACACATTAATTTCGGTCATCTTGTTGTGAATAGTTGCCTATCGCGTACCTACAACGTTCAAGTGATAAATGCAATTGTTTGGAAAGAAAAGAATAGATGACTTTCTATAAAGGGAGTAAGTTCCCGAAGATACAATTTCGGGAACTTTTGCACTTTGTACAAAGTATTCCTTCCCAAATTCAAAAAAGAAAACTCCATAGTAAAAGCCTTAGCCGCCAAAATTGTATCTTTGGCGGCTTTTACCCAGGTAGAAAGGCTTCTGTTCCCTCGTCCCAAAAAGCATTAACACTTCGTTTATCTTCGCTTTTGGTGAGAGACGGATGAACGACCAACATACAATTACCCGAAGAAATGTATAGGGATACGGCGCAGTCGCATCCCTATATATAAAAACAGCTCGGTAATTGTATAGAAGTCGTTCAATCTAAAGCGAACCAAAAGCGACTATACATAAAGTGCCCTGTGTTTGATTAAGTTATTGATTGCCCAGTTGATGCTTCCATGCTTTAATAATAATATGAGACAAATACTATTCACCATGAAAGGAGTGCCTGCACAATGAAAGCATCTACATTTTTCCTTGGACTCGTAGCTGGCTCTGTTGCAGCTGCAGTAACCGTATTATATTCAGCTCCCCAATCGGGAAACGAGCTTCGAAAAACTGTTAAAAATGCAACGACTGACATGAAAAGTAAATTCCAAGACGTCAAAGGCTGTGTCGACGATTTGAAGGATTCCATCTCCCACTTAACACAGGAAGCAAAAGAAGCCATTCCTGCTGCGATTGACGGTATTAAAGGCTCTGTTGAACAATGGCAGCAAGCAACTGAACCGAACAAGGAACGGATGGAAAAAGAAATTGCCGCCATTCAAAAAGCACTTGAAGAACTTGAACAATCACTTGCAGCACAACAAAAATGATTCAACCGGTTGTCCAAATTTACTTGGATAACCTTTTTTTATTACTAAAGTGCCGTGAAATTCGCCGGAGGTTTTGTCTGCATTCAACCGGAATTCGAGCATCGATTGAATGCAGATAAAAGTTTTTTTGCAATTCTTACTTTTCTCTTCTTTGCTTTCCTGCTATAATAAAAGAAATGAAACTAACTAGAAAGAAGGTGACTCTGTGCCAGAACAAAAGTTTTCCCAAAAGGACGCAATGATTTTCAGTCAGCGCGTTGCACAAATGTCAAAAGCACTTTGGAAAGCAGTCGAAAAGGATTGGCAAAATTGGATCAAACCTTATGATTTGAATATTAATGAGCATCATATTTTATGGATTTCCTACCATCTTCAGGCTGCTACTATTTCTGATATTGCTAAATTTGGTGTCATGCATGTTTCCACTGCATTTAACTTCTCCAAAAAACTCGAACAACGCGGATACTTAGTGTTCTTTAAAAAAGAAGAAGATCGACGTAATACATATGTTTCCGTTACAGCAGAAGGAGAAAAACTACTTCTTGAAATGAATGATAATTATTTTAACTCTGAACGGGATATTTTAGAAGGTTCACTTCCTATTAAGGAGCTTTACGGCAAATTCCCTGAGTTTCTTGAAGTGAAATCCGTAATCCGCAATATTTACGGGGAAGATTTTATGGAGATTTTTGAACAAGGTTTTAAGAACCTTGAAAACTCATTTGATAGCCATCAAAAAGCGTCATCACTAGATCAACAGGGAGAAAGTAACCCATCACTCCCTACTCCTTCCGATGAAAAATAATTTCTTTTCATACTGTCTTCTGCTATGATTACTTTGTTAAGCTGAAGGGGAGGAATGGACTTGATCCTTGTAATTACAATTCTGTTCTCATTATTTTACTTGTTCCAAATCAATAAGATGACATATGCGCTATGTGAATCCCGGGAAATCCCCGAAGAGAAACAGCCGAAAATCTATAAAACGGTAAACATTCTTGTCACCATTTTAATTTTATCTTTCTATGTCGAAATCCTATTGAATGTCTAACACGAACGCATAAAGAAAAGTCCATTCCCTTTTTTTAGAGGGTAATGGACTTTTTACATTGTTTAGGCCTCTTGGTTTAATACAGGAAGGCTGCACCGACAATGATTAGTAAGATGAACAACACAACAATCAACGCGAAGCCCGAAGAACCTTGGTTATATCCGCTCATTGGAGCACCCCCTCTCTCTCTCTGTATCCTATGCATTGCTTTTGTGCTGTTATAGGCAAATTCTCCGGGGGAACCTTTTTGTTTTCGAGGCGTTTTTATGATATAGTATCTACTGTTGCACATAAAAGTTAGGGGAGAATTCAAAATGAAAAAAACTGTATTAGCACTTACAATGGCCGCATCTGTTCTTGCACTTTCAGCTTGTAGCGATAAAAATACCGCTGATGAAGCAGTCATTACTTCAAAAATTGGTGATATTACAAAAAACGAATTTTATGAAGAAATGAAAATAGCAGGTGGTGAACAGATCCTTCTACAAATGACTGTTGAAAAAGTGCTTAACGATAAGTATAAAGTTTCTGATCAAGACGTTGAGGATAAGTTTAAAGAAATCGAAGAGCAATACGGAGAGGGTCTTGATACGGTCCTTGCTCAACAAGGTCTAACAAAGGAAACTCTCAAAAAACAGCTTCGCTTTGAATTGTTAAATAACGAAGCAGTTACTGAAGATATCGAAGTATCTGCTGAAGAAATTGCACAGCGTGGAAAAGAGCTCAACACTGAATTGCATGTAAGACATATTTTAGTTGAGGATGAAGAAACAGCGCTGGAAGTAATTAAAAAGCTTGAGGGCGGAGCAGCATTCGCTGATCTAGCAAAAGAATTCTCGACAGACCCAGGTTCAAAAGATAATGGTGGCGAATATGAGTGGTTCGGTTTCGGGAAAATGGTTCCAGAATTTTGGAGCGCTGCTTATAATTTAGAACCAAGCCAAATTAGTGAGCCTGTACAATCATCACATGGCTTCCACATCATCGAAACACTTGGCAAGCGCGATCTTGAAGGTGATAAAGCGACAAAAGTAGACGAAGACAAAGTTCGTAAAGAACTAGCTCTAGAAAAAGCAGACCAAAACGCGGCCTTCGAAAAAGTTGCAAAACTGATTAAAGAAGCCGATATCAAAATAAAAGATGCAGATTTAAAGGCTACTTTGGACATGTTCAAGGATAAAGAATAATATTTTCCATGCTATAGAAAAGGGCTATCCGTCATTCGGGTAGCCCTTTTCTTGTTATTCAAAAGACGGTTTGAAGAACGAGCGATTATCGAGTGGGAAAATTCGCTCTGTGAATTCACCCGGAGCCGTTTTTCCGAGTGCACGATCTAACATATTCATCTTCGCATCGATATTGTCAATGTAGTGAAGGATTTCTGCCTCTTTCAGCATCGGTCGTTTCGGGCTTCCCCATTCTTCCTTGCCGTGGTGAGACAATACCATATGTTGCAGCAACATCACTTCTTCACCTGCAATTTCAAGTTCGTCTGCAGCTTTCGATATTTCATTCACCATAATTGTAATATGACCGAGCAGATTCCCCTCAATCGTATATTGCGTGGCAATCGGCCCAGACAGCTCGATGACTTTCCCCACGTCATGCAAAATAATACCCGCATAGAGTAAATCCTTATTGAGAGATGGGTACAAATCTGCCAGTGCTTTACCTAGTTTAAGCATCGATACAACATGATCGATAAGACCAGACACATAATCATGATGATTTTTTGTCGCTGCTGGATAAGTCATGAAAGCCGCCTGATGTTTCTTCAATAAATGACGGGTAATTCGTTGAATATGCGGATTTTGCATTTCAAAGAAATACTGCATTAACTCCTCATACAGTACTTCCTTACTTTTAGCTGAAGAAGGAACGAGGTCAGCTATTGATATGCCCTCATCCTCTTTAACTGGTCGGATGCTTTTAATGCGCAATTGATTTTTACCACGGTATTCATGTAATTCGCCGCCTACTTTGACAATCGTCGCGGCTGCATACGTCTTTGCCAGCTCGTCCGTTGTATCCCAGAGCTTCGCTTCAATATCACTGCTTTTATCCTGCAAAATCAGTGTCATGAAGGGGCTACCTTGCGTCGTAACTCCTTTTGTAGACTGCTTGATGAGCAGATAGATATCTAGCGGTTCACCTACTTTATAATCTGTCAGCTTTTTCATAAACTATTTACCCCCTGTTCGCTTCCGATAGCAGAAACGTTTACTATTGTTGCATCCTGCCAGCGTTCCGTCATTTCTTTATGGCAGGTGAAATAAATGAACTGGTGTTGCTCCTGTAACTGATTGAGTAATTCAATCATACGCGAAAGTCGCTGTCCGTCAAAGTGGACGAATGGATCATCCATAATGATTGGAAACGGTGCGGTCTTCAAAATAGAAGCAGCCAATGCCAAGCGAAGTGCAATATAGGCTTGTTCTTTGGTCGCCTGACTTAACTCTACAATCGGATAACGCATTCCATCGACAGCCACTGCCTCGAAATAGCCAGCCCCCGTCACAATTAGCGATTCATATCGCCCACCTGTTAACTCACAAAATAATCTTTCTGCAACGGTAAGCACCTCTGGCAGCTTCTTCTCCTTCAATTCCACCATCGTCCGCCTAATGGCTTCAGCAATTGCTTTGCGCTCTGACCATCGTTTCGCAAGCTCGGCAAGTTCGGCTTTTTTCATTTCAAATAGTTGGAGTTTACGTCCATAAGTTTCATCCGTCAATAAATGATTCGTTTTATGAACGAGGCTTGCTTGCTCATTGATGAGTTCCTTGAGCTGTTCGTCGACTACAGACTGGGCACTGTTGTTGTCAGCCAACTGCACCGCTACCTCTTCTTCAGTCACTCCATCATGCGATTCTATCGTCCCATGCACGGCCAATTGTAGCTGTATATCATTTAACTGCTCCGTCAACTTTCCAACTTCCTGGACGATCTGATCTGCTGCATAAAACGCTTCTACCGTTTCCACACCAGCTTCAGCAAGCAATTGCTGTATTCGGTCTTGTAGCCTGTCAGCGAGTTCAGCTACCTCTCTCATCACTTCTTTCTTATGCTCGGTGCTCACTTGCCATGATTTAAAGCTTTCGGTTTGATCCTTTAACTGCATAAATTCTCTTCTAAGCATCTCATATAATGCTGCTTGTGGCACGCTTTTTTGCAGTACTTTTTCAACTTCCTGTATGCGAATGTCAATATTGTTTTGCGCTATTTTTTGTCGATTGTCAATTTCTTCGATATCCTTCGTTACTTCTTGTATTTGGCGAATGAAGCGTAGTAATTCTGGAATAATTTTAGGTGATGGCAAACGATCAAAACCATAATCTTGTAAAATCTGCAATAGCTGGCCTTCCAATTGCCTTCTATCGTCATGACCAATATCGAGCTCCTGCACAAAGACCTGATGCTTGCGTTCAAGATCTGCAAAAGTTTGCTGTAGCCCTTCTTTATCCCGCTGAGCACCCGCAATATGTTCTATCAGCTGCTCCATTTGCTGTTCTCGCCCTTCATACAAGGCGATAAAACGTTCCATCTCCTGCATTTTCACCGCATCGCCAGCTTGTGAGCCTTGGCGCCTCCACAAAAATGCACCAATAATCCCACAAACAGCCCCCAGTATGATAATGAGCCATTCTTTTTGAATAAAACCAACGAGAATACATGCAATAGCTAACACGATTAGCAAGGCAGGTAGTACAGCCACATTGTTAACCCGTTGCCGGCCACCAATCGCCACATAAGCTTTCGCCTCTGCGAGCTGCTGACGAATTGTTGGCCATCGCTGAGCAAGTTCCAGTTCTTCCTGCGAAGCCATCGTTTGTTGGATGTCTCGGAGTTTTGCTTCAATCGCTAATAAGTCATTTTCCAGTTGTGCAAGCTGACGCTCTGAGTAGTCGATTTGCTGTTCACTTGCTGTGAGACCTGCTAAGAGGTGATGGATCTCTTCTTCCTGCTGCAAGGAGACATTCGCTTGTAGCAGACGTTGCTCCGCCTGTTCCCCTTGGACACCTAAACGCCCCATCAAACGGATTTTCACATCTGTTAAATGCTTTAATTCATCTTCAGCAGACGCCGTTGCCATACACCAACCATGCCACTCCGCCTCTTTTGCCAATAAAACCTCACTATCTTCCAATCGATTAGCCGCCAGCTGCTCCGGCATTGTTGCGGTTAATTGTGCCAGTTCATCAGTCAATCTCCGCTTTGTTGCATCCGCTTCCGTCCATTTATCGACCAACGCCTCGTAGCGTCGGATACCGTCTATTGGAAAAGCAGCTACATGTAGTTGTGCTAGCTTTGCTTCAAGGGCCATTTTCTTCTGATGTAAAGGGAGAAGCTGCCTTGTTATAGCTAGCTTGTCTGCTTGCTTGTGAAATATTTCACGTCGGGCGTATAAATCCGTCAGCTGCTTGTCGATTTCTTGCAATCGTTGAATAGCCGGTGCATACTCCGCCACTTTCCCTTGCGCATCCTTTAACTCGATTTCTAGCTCACGAAGTTCCATCATTTTTACATTCATCTCTGGAATTTTCCCAGACTTTTTAAACAACTCGCCCATCTCTTTATCCATTCTTTTTTCAAGCTGCAACAAGGAATCCACACCCGTCGTCCCCGACGCAAGAAGTGTTCGGCTCAGCTCTTCCTCATCCATCTTGTCGAAGCCTTGCAGCTGCAACAAGGAAAATGAAAAGATTGATTCAAAAGATATCCGATCATAATGCCGTAGTAAGCTACGGAGTTCTTGCTCACCACCCATTGTCCCATCTTCAAAGTGAACGGTGACATCACCGGCTGATTTCCCTCGGACACGTTCTACGATGCATTTGCCATATCGTTCGTCTACAAGATGGACTTGTCCTCCATATTTGCCTCCCGATTTAGGCTCATAGCGCAGCAAGGCACTATTTTTTTGCGGAAAGCCAAAAAGGATATGTAAGATGAATTGCTGAATTGTTGTTTTTCCGGCTTCATTCTCTCCATATAACACCGTCATACCAGCGCCAAAATCCACTGTGGCATTGTCATGTTTACCAAATCCGTAAATGATTAGCTTGTCAATCTTCATTTCATCACCTCATTCCATTTCCGCTACTATTAATGCCCGCGCCGCTGCTTTAACCTCTTCGATATCATCTGTCTGTAAAATATCTAAATACTTCACGCCCTGCGTATGCTGGTATAGCTCCTTCAAAACGTCCTTCCAGTCGTCTGCCTGCCATCCGTCAATCCTACCGATAACCGATTGACCAAGCGTACCTAGTGCTGTTATGGGAGTGGCTGACTGGGCAAATGATAGCTTCTGCACCCAGACAAACGGCTCGCCGTTTCCTATCGCATCGCGTAATACCTCGAGCCACTCTTGCTCTGTCGATTGCCGAAATAACTCCGCAGTCCCACTGTCTATATCAAGCATCACCAGCTCCACGATGGCTGCTCCGTACTGTGATGCGAAGGACTCCAGTACTTCTCGACATGCCACTAACCATTCATTGGCATGACTGATTCCTTTACAGGATACTTCCAGACGTTCAAAAACAATGGAAGACGCGGGGATGAAATGAAGAGCCGCACTCACTTTCGATAACGTTACTTCATAGAATCCTTTCACGCCACGCTCATTGCGATGCCGCCCTTGTAAATTTCCCGGGTACACAAATTTGCTTGCAAACTGTGACCTTTGGCGCATAAAAAAAGAACTCTGAGAATACAAATTCAGAGTCCTAATTTTCATACTGATTATTCTTTCCCTAACTGAATTGCCTTTTTAATATCCTTCAACGATTTTGATGGGCCATACATGAGAACGCCACCGCGGTAGACACGTGCGCCAAACCAGCCGAGGATGAAAATTGTGACGAGCAGCAGCGCGATCGATAACACTGGCTCCCACACAGGTAAATCCAACATGCCGACACGTAAGAACATGACGAGTGGTGCAAAGAACGGGAAGAAGGAAGCATATTTGATATACGCCATTTCTGGATTACCAAGGCCCGTTGCTGCAATCATAAATGCCGCTACAATTAACAATGTCATCGGCATAATCATTTGTTGCACATCTTCTGTTCGGCTAACGAGCGAGCCTAGCAAAGCTGCAAGCGTCGCGTACAGGAAATAGCCTAACAGGAAGAAGACAATAGCATAAATGATTGTTCCAACATTCATATTGGAAAAGCCAAACACTGAAAAGAAACCATCTGCCATGTTAGCCGCTGACGTTTTCAGCGCGATAAAACCGGCGAGACCGAATAATACCATTTGCAATAAACCAAGCGAGCCAATTCCTAGCACTTTAGCAAACATATGCTTCGCGGGAGACACACTGGAAATTAGAATTTCCATAACACGCGATGATTTTTCTGTTGCTACTTCTGTTGCAATCATGCTTGCATACATGATAACCGCAAAGTAAATGAGGAACATGAGCACATAGACAAGACCCCGTGCCTGACTTAACTCCTCTTCCGTTTTCGCCGATGGAGATACGGAATGTTCTTCAAATTGAATCGGCGCAAACAGCGTCTGCACCTGTTCACCCGACAACGATAATTCCTCCGCTTTCATTTCCGTTTGAATCGATTGAAGCGCATCTTGTAGCATCATCGGTAGCGAGAATTCCATCGAACTCATAGAGGTATAGTTCGCTTGAATCGTATTTGCTTCATCCAATTTCAAGGTCAAAAAGGAATCGATTTCTCCTTCCTTCACTTGATCGGTCAGCTCCTGCTCTGATTCACTAGCTTTTTCTACTATCATATCCGAGCCACTTGCCTCAAACTGTGCAGTTAAACGATCTACTAAAATACCACTTTCATCTATCACTTGTAGCACTTGAGCCGACTCACTATCGCCACCTGTAACACTTTTCACACCATCAATAATTTTCCCCATATTGGCAAACAGGAAAACTGCGGCTAGCATAATCGCAGTTGTAATGATGAATGATTTCGTTTTCGCTTTTGTTACGAAGGCTTGTTTAAAAATAATCATAAATTCACGCATGTTGTTTCCCCACCTTTTCGATGAAAATATCTTGCAGCGAAGGCTCTTCAATTTCAAAGTGACGGATTGGACCTGTTTGTAAAGCCGCTGTTAATAGTTTGCTAGCGATTTCCTCTGCTTCTACTTGGTAAATCGCGCCTTCTACTGTTTTGGTGACAGACGTAACACCCGAAATGGATGCAAGTAGCGACAAATCGTTATCTGAATGAATACGGACATTATGCTTACTAAATGACCGTTTAACATCCCGCAGTGAGCCACTGACAATCTGTTTTCCCTTATCGATAATACTTAACTGCTCACATAATTCTTCCACGTGATCCATGCGATGACTCGAAAAGACAATTGTCGCACCTTCATTGCGGAAATCTAAAATGGCTGCTTTCAACATTTCAACATTCACCGGGTCAAGACCGGAAAACGGTTCGTCGAGAATAAGCAATTGCGGCTTATGTAGAAGCGATGCAATGACTTGGATTTTTTGCTGATTCCCCTTCGATAGCTCTTCGATTTTTTTAGTCGCATAATGCGGAACTTCAAAACGTTCAAGCCAGTTGTGGAGCTCTCTTTTCGCATCTCCTTTGCTCATACCTCGTAGCTGTGCGAGGAAAATAAGCTGATCCTCAACTTTCATTTTTGGATAAAGCCCACGTTCTTCAGGTAAATAACCGATTTGAGGACTCGTTGCATATGAAATCGGTTTTCCATTCCATGTAATCCGCCCCTCATTGGCATTCAAAAGCCCAAGAATCATGCGGAACGTCGTCGTCTTGCCCGCTCCATTGGCGCCAAGAAACCCATACATCGTGCCATCCCCAACCGACAGAGATAAATCATTAACGGCAGTAAAATCACCGAAGCGCTTCGTGACATTTTCAAGTAGTAAAGTCATTTTTGTAACTCCCTTCGTTTTTCAACCTTATACATATACGTATCTAGTAACCTAAAGTTTCAGGATTTCTAATTTTTGCTACTAACGATTTGTTTTTAGAATCTTTCGTAGTATTGTAGTATAATGAATGAAATTGAATGGAAAGGGTGAATGTTGTGAGAACTTATAAACTAACTGCATACGAGCCTACGGGGAAATTGATTACAGAAGAAACGTTCACTGCTGAAACAGACGACGCAGCAAAAATACAAGGCCAGGCATTGCTTGAAGAAAAAGATCTTGTTGAAAAAACACATCGCCTTGCATCTCCAGCTGGGAAATTATTATTGTTTCATTCTTAAAAAAGTGCAGCTAAGCAAAACACATCAGCTTAGCTGCGTTTTCATTTAGATAATGAGGGGGGGGGAAATAGATGGCACAGGGACTGGTTCATCATATTGAACTGTACGTTTCCGATTTAAAAAAGACGATTGACTTTTGGGGTTGGTTACTAGAGGAATTAGGCTATAGTCCGTTTCAGGAATGGGAAAACGGGCGAAGTTGGCAGTTAGGCGAAACATATCTTGTTTTTGTACAGGCAGAGGAAAGGTTTTTGGATGTGCCCTATCATAGATGCCGAGTTGGCCTTAATCATTTGGCATTTCACGCTAGCTCGCGCCAACAGGTTGATGAGCTAACAGACGAATTACAAAGTAAGGGAATCCGCATCCTTTACACCGATAAGCATCCATTTGCCGGTGGACCTGAACATTATGCCGTTTATTTTGAAGATCCCGATAGAATGAAGGTTGAATTGGTGGCACCTAAATTAATTCATACACAGACCCTAAAATTGTGATAATCTATAGAGGAATTAGATTATTTCTTACCAGTAGAGTAAAGAGGGGTGTTCTAAATGAAAATCGCATTAATTGCTCACGATGAAAAGAAAAATGAGATGGTCAACTTCACAATTGCCTATGAGCATATCTTTTCACAATATACGTTATATGCAACGGGGACGACTGGAAAAAGAATTATGGAAGAAACAAAGCTTACCGTTAACCGACTCATGTCAGGACCTTTAGGCGGCGACCAACAAATCGGCGCGATGTTGGCGACTGGCGAGTTAGACCTCATTCTCTTTTTCCGTGATCCATTGACGGCACAGCCACATGAACCTGACGTCAGTGCACTACTGAGGCTCTGTGATGTCTATGGCATCCCACTTGCCACGAATATCGCAACAGCTGAGCTGTTAATACGCTCTGTCGAAAATGGGGATTTTGCTTGGCGAGAAACAGTCGATAAATATAAATAAAAAAGCGATACATCTACTCAACGGCTAGCCGAGTAGGTGTATCGTTTTTCAATTTAACTAATCCATATCAACAAGCATTGGTTCAAACTACTTGCCCACAATCAGGTTGGCATCCGCTACTTTTTTTATTTCCCCGTAAATACTGGCTTTCGCTTCTCCACGAACGCCTGGATCCCTTCCATATGGTCAGCTGTTTTACGCATCGCCACTTGTGCTTCGCTTTCCATTTTCAAGACATTTTCAAGTTCAGCTATGTTCTGCGTGTGCAAAATATGCTTTGACGCAATCATCGAAGCAATAGGTGAAGCAAGCAGTTTTTGCGCATATGCTTCGCCATATTCAGCAGCCTTCCCTTCCGCCACCACTTCGTCAATCAGACCTTTAGACAAGGCTTCGGAACCATTCATCACCTTGCCAGACCATATTAAATTTTTCGCTTGCGGTACACCGACCCGTTCCTTCAAGAAGAAGTGACCCGCTCCATCTGGTACGAGACCGATGCCGATAAAGTTCATTGCAAGCTTACTATTTTCCTCCGCGATAACTATATCGCAGCCAAGAACAACACTAAACCCTAGTCCGGCTGCCGCCCCATGGACGACCGCCATTGTTATTTGTGGCAATGTGTACAATGCTTTCGCAAGACGTGACACATCAACCATGACCTTTCCTATATCCATTGGGCTGTCTGGATCTAGCATAGCTTTAATATCGCCACCTGCGGAAAATGCACGTCCAGCCCCTTGAATGATTAACACTTGTACCGTTGTATCACTCTTCAATTCTTCAAAAACGTCTGCCAGTTCTTTCATCATGACATCATCCATCGCGTTCATCGATGTCGGCCTGTTCAATGTGAGACGCGCAAGACGTCCCTCTTTTTTCAATTCAACAGTTGTATACATAAAAAAGACACCCCTTTATATAGAGTAAAATCAAATGAATCACCATTCATTATTCTATATTCGGTGCCTTTTCCATAAACCCTTTATTTACTCACCGTCTCCGGGAAAATTGTATTCAAATGCTCTAGCTTCTTGTCAATGGCATCCTCAAACGTCAAAATATAAGCTGCCGGATCTTTCGGATTATAAAACTGCGTAATCTTGCCTGTCGTCGGATCAATGAATTTGCTTGATGCTCCGCAACCAACGCCAATAATTGTCTGCACTTCTTCCATAATGACGATGTTGTAGATACTTTCTTCTTCTGGTTTTGCATAGCCGACGTTTTCCAAATTGCCCAAAATATTTTTCTGGCGATACAAATAGTACGGCTCATAGCCATTTTCTGCATTCCACTGTTCGCCAAGCTTCATCATTTGTTCAACTGTCTGACGATCCGCCACTTTGTACTTGTCCTTATTGCGTGTCATTTCCGAAGCTCGCTTGAATGACAATGTATGAACCGTCAGTGATTCCGGCTGCATCTTTGCCGTTTCTTCAAGTGAATGCTTAAATTCTTCGATTCCTTCATTCGGCAAACCAATGATGAGATCCATATTAATATTTTTCATGCCCATGTTTCGCGACAACCAAAACTTATCAACTGTCTCTTGAACCGAATGATGACGCCCAATCGCTTTCAAAGTTTCATCCGTATACGATTGCGGATTGACGCTAATGCGATCAATGCCCCATTTCTTCAATACCTCAATCTTGGCTGGTGTGATTGTATCAGGTCGCCCTGCTTCCACCGTCACTTCGCGGACATTCTCCATATTAGGAAACGAGGCATACATCGTTTCATACAAGGCATCCATCTCTTCTGCTTCGATTGAAGTGGGTGTACCGCCACCGAAATAGATTGTCGTAATCGCCATATTACGCTCTGTTAACCATTTCCCCATCTCGCGAATCTCTTCATGTAATCCATCAAGGAACGATTCTACTCGGCCATTTTTCCGATGAATCGCATAGGCAGGAAACGTACAATAAGCACACTTCGTTGGGCAAAATGGAATACCGATGTATATACTTACTTCATTTTTCAAGTCATATAAATCAGGTACTGAACGAAGCTGTACATCCGCAATTTTGGCAAGGAGCTCACTTTTCTCACTTGAAATACGATGACGATCCATTAGTAGTTGCTGTGCCTGTTCCGTGCTATTCCCTTGCTGACGATATTTATGGTAGAGCTTCATCGGGCGAATTCCCGTTAAAATGCCCCATGATTGCTGCATACCTGTCGCCTGTTCAAGCGCTTCAAGCAAAATATGTGAGTAGACGCGTTTTAACTGACGCGTTTGAATTTTTGCGTCATCCTTCTCTTCTAGCTCTGTAAATGTAGCGGTATATTCTTGATCATTCCAAGTAAGAAATGCTTGCCCGTTCAGCATATTATCCGCATTTTTTTCAAGTGAAAACGTCACACTGATGGCCTGTTCTTCGTCTTCATCTATAATCTTTGACTGCTCGAAAAATAGATTAGCCAGATGAGTGAACATCCGAATCCAATCCTGCTCGAAAGGTTGTTTAATAACGATTTTCTGCATGTATATGTACCAACTTTCTATTTATCCATCTCATATTGGTTTATCCCATAACGTCAATTGTAACAAATTTTCATCTTGTAGGAAGAAGAAAAAACCGGCATTAGCCGGTTTTTAGATAGATTCATATAGTTGCTGTACCGGTTTCATCAGGACTCGGTTCACTTCTTCAATCAAACCACTTAGCTTCATTTCGGCTTCGAGCATCGTCATGATTTTAGGATTTTGCTGTGCCAGCTGCGCAGTCTTCTGTGCATATTCAAGCTCTTCCTCAGCAATTTCCTCACCCTGCATTTGTTTTTCTTGAAGGGTCATCTGAATTTTACGGAAACTTTTGAATAACGCAAGTGCTTCTTCATCCGCTTTCACTTCACCTACGGCTTGTTCTACCTCTGCAAATTCCGCTGTTTTGCGGAATGTTGCTTCCAACTTGTTCAAATCATCATACATATTCACTGTCATTTACAATTCCCCCTACGATAAATTTGTTGCAAAGACGATTAGGCCTTGAACGATTCCGATGACCCCACCGAGTAGTGCCCCAAGAACGGTGATCATTTTAAATTCACGCTTGGAAATGCCTAGCATCAGATCCTCTAGCACTGCAACAGGAAACGTATCGACTTGCTCTCTTACCATATCATCTAATTTCAATTTTCCAAGTGATTTTTCCAATTGTACTTCTGCTTGATTAAAAGCAAAATCAATGAGCTTTGGCGTAATATTAACCGCCGTCCATTCCGCCCCATTTGGCCAGTAATGTCGAATCGACTTATTCAGACGTGCTTCCAACGCAAGTTCATTTTTTGCGTACGTTGAAATTGATCCGAATAATCCATCCCAGTCGAAGCCAGCCAACAATTCCTCAACGGGGCGCTGCTGTAATTTTTCCCACTCATTATAAATAATTGTATTCACTAAAGCTGTTGTACCAGGAGCAGTCACAAACTTGATCGCTTCTTTTTGCACTTTTCCAACGAGCGACTCCGATTCACCAAAAAACATATTGACCATACTGCCCAGCGTTCCTTTAGAGGCAAGAAAATCATCGATGAGATTCCGGAACATCGCTTTTCCTTCATCAGATGCGAAGTATTGCTCTGACCTACTTAAAATGTACGTTGTCACAGTTGGAATACGCTCTCCTGCTTCCACCCGCCACTTTTCCGGTAGCACCTCTTCTACCGTTCCGGTCGTCAGCCTTCTACGCACGGCGTTAAGCTGGGCATCGAGCACCTCCAACACTTGCTGTTCTGCTTTTTCTGCAACTTGTGTCGCACCCGCAGTCGCCAGCCAATCATTCAAGGTTTTATTAGAATGAAGGACATGCTCTTCCAGTTTTTGTTGAATAAAGCTCTCTGCCTTTTTTTCCATATCAGGTGTTAATAATTTTTTACGAAAGGTATCCGGTGTCAATAAATAATTCGTAACCGTCTTCCCAAGCTGCCTTGCCAATTCATCTCGCCGTTTTGGAATCAACCCCGGCGTGAACGGCAGTCGCCATTTCCCGATATATTTTGCTTCATGTGGCCTAAATAGCATTTTGATTGCCAGATGATTCGTGAATCCTCCAATTAACGCGCCTATAACGGTCATAAATAACAATGTCCATAAAAAGTCCAATCGCTTCACCTTTTCCCGTTTCTTTACGTCCCAATTATAGCAGAACGAGACCAAACGGAAAAATGCAAAGGCTTGTCATCCATTACACCCCGTCATTATCTTGAATCAAGATAATGCGCTATACATCGTCGACATGCGAATCGCATGCTCCATTTCGTCATGCATGGCGATGAATAATGGATTATAAGCCTGTTGAAAAGGAATCGTTAGAAGCATTTCTTTATACGTCTCAACCGCCTCCAACTCATCCACCAACGCCCTTTGCACACATTCTTTCAAGTTATAACAAGGCAATGGCTTCTTGGGATTTGGAACAAATGACCCCGTCATCATATAATAGAGCTGTTGAAACATTTCATAATGGCTTTTTTCATCTTCATACATATGACGGAGAAAATCTTGCCAGAGCGGATCATTTGTCAGACTGTACATTGATTTATAAAAATAATAATCTTTGTACTCATCTTCAATGGCCTGCTTTAATTTATTTACAAACAAGTCAGCACCCTTTCGCTTCTCTTTACTCTGATTTTATGCGATTGGGTAGCATCTTATGAAAGGAGTATGACTATGCTACAACATTTCAGTTACAAGCCCATGTATGACAATACGAAATTGCCCGGTTGGACTTTTGCGTTTTTCTTTCGTAATACGAGATATACGGGCGATTATATGCCAGAGGGAGAAATTCGTTGGAACGGAGAGACGCCGCCTGAAGAAGAGAACGTAAAAAAGATGATTCATGAACTAATGACTTTCCATGTTTACGACTGATTTATTATCAATTACGCCTCGGCGTAATTGCGCCCAGATTTTGAATTGAGCTTGCTCAATTAACTCCCTTCAATATCTGTGGCATCCGCCGGAGGCTTCAACCTCATTCAGCAGGGGCTTGAACCCCTGCTGAATGAGGTTGAGATTTTTCGGGAATACTAGCCTCATAACAAATAAGGAGGCGTAATGATGACGAAAGAAAAATCACCTGAAGAGCTGCGGAAGGAAAAAGAGCAGTTGCAGGTACAAAATCAGAAAACCGAAAATATCTTTGAGGATAAAAGCCGAGTGCCTAACGAGCAAAATGCATGGAAGGAAACGCAGCCTAGGTATGGCGAATAACAAAATGCCCTGCATATAATTATGCAGGGTAGTTTTATTACTCTTCTGCTAACTTCCTCTTACCAAAAATAAAGAAATAATACGTGGATGACACAATGTAAAGACCTGCTGTAATCGTAAAGGCATAGGCATAACCCCAATAGAAACCATTTGCAATAACAAGCCCCGCCGCCACCGGCCCCATGGTAGCCCAGCCAATATTGAACACCATCTGGTTCACCGAGTTGGCAAGTCCCTTGTATTTATCTGCGACAATTTCCATCGCAATTGCACTTTGAATTGGATTTCCTGCATTCATGAGCGCTTGGCGCATTAGGAAACCAAGTGAAGCCAACATTAACGAGGTCGTATAAGCCGTCAAGATAAGAAACGGAATCGACAGCATTTGAAAAATAATAAGAGCCTTTACTTTGCCAACTTTCTTTACAAGCAACGGTCCAATAAGCATGGCCACCGCCGTCATCGCAGATCCAAGCGATAAAACGAGCCCAATATAAGCATTCGACGCATCAAAACGATTAGAGAAATATAAATTCAAATAAGGAACAACTAACCCAGATCCAATACCTATCAGCAAGCTCGCAAACGAGAAATGGAAGATTAGAATAATATTGCGCTTAAAGCTACTATCCACACGCTCCACTTTCTCTACCTCATCATGTTTCACTTGCACAGGCTCCGGCGGCTTATTTCGTAGTTTGAATAACGGTAGTAAACCAACCGTAAAAATAACAGCTCCTACAAGGAGCGCCCAACGAATCGCCGATGCTGCATCCATTCCGGCAACAACCTCTAGAACATCCGCAATCACGCCACCAAATAGACTACCAATCACGTTTGCCACAGTCATCAAAGCAAAATGGATGCTAAACATATGCACGCGCTCAGCTGGCGTCGAGTTCTCCGCCAAAAACGGCACACCCGACACTTGTACAAATGCCATGAACAAACCTGTCAAAAATGCCGCATAAATAATCGGTGTTTCCGCGACCGTCACACTGCGGTAAAACAACGTCATCGCCCCAAACAACGCACCGGCAACAATCATCCATTTACGACCAAACTTATCACTCAGAAATCCCGCTGGAACAAGCATAATCGCCGACGCCAACGCCGTCATCGAAATGACTTTGCCATTAACAGTTTCCGGCATCCCCAGCTCTTTTATGTAAAGATTGTACATCACCATAAAAACACCCATCCCAATTTGAATGAGCACATTTGCCAGCATAAACAGCCTAACATTTTTATTAAATGAAGTAATCTTCCTCTTCCAATCTACCAACCATTTCCCCATGGCACTCCAACTCTCTAATCAATTACGCCTTGGCGTAATTGTGTCCAAATTTTGAATTGCGCTTGCGCACTTAGCTCCCTTCAAAATTTGTGACATTCGCCGGAGGCTTAACTTGAAGCAGCAGGAACTTCTTCTGCTGCTTCAAGTTATTACTTCGTAACTCTAAATATACGTGTTTCAGAATAGTTTCGCAATGAGTTCCTTCATATCCTCTTGCCAATGATTGGATATTGGCACTTGAATGCTAGATATTAGCGATTCAAAGCCGTTTATTGGCGCAAATCAATGACTTATTGGCGAAACAGGACTTTTGGATTCAAAAAAAAGAGGGAACCCCCTCAACCAATTTTCGATTGAGAGGAAGTTCCCGCCTGCAATTTATACATTTGTGCGTACTGTCCACCAAGCACAAGTAACTCATCATGCGAGCCACTTTCCACAATCTCCCCGCGGTCCAATACTAAAATCCGATCCGCATTTTTAATCGTCGATAGTCTATGAGCAATGATGAATGTCGTACGCCCTTTTTTCAGCACATCCATCGCGTGCTGAATAATTTCTTCTGTCTCTGTGTCAATGTTAGACGTCGCTTCGTCCAAAATCAAAATCGCTGGGTCAAATGCCAATGCTCGTGCGAATGAAATCAGCTGTCGTTGCCCAGATGACAACGTACTCCCCTTTTCGACAACCGGCTCGTCAATGCCACCTGGCAAATGTTTCAATACACGTTCTCCACCAACCGCATCAAGCGATTGCTGCACTTTTTCACGTGTAATACGTGCATCCCCTAAGCTCACATTCGACTCGACCGTACCGCTAAACAAATACGGATCTTGCAAAACAATCCCCATATGATCACGAACCGTCTGGCGAGACATACCACCAATGTTCATGCCATCAATCGTAATCGTCCCTTTCGATGCATCATAGAAACGGAATAGTAGATTCATAATCGAACTTTTCCCTGATCCCGTATGACCGACGAGCGCGACGGTTTCCCCTTGTTTTGCTTCGAAAGACAGATCCTTCAGTACATACTCTTCTTCCTTATAAGCAAACCACACATTTTCAAAACGGACATTTCCACGGTAGCGAGCGATTTTATCATCGCTTACCGGCTCCCCTTCACGGTCCAACAACTTGAAAACACGCTCCGCTGCTACAAGTGAATGCTCGAGTCGTGCAAACTGATTGACAATCCCGGTTACAGGATTAAATAACCGTGTAATATAATCGACAAATGCATAGAGCATCCCGACTGAAATAGCACTTTCAATCTCTAATGATGCACCACCGAAATACCAGATGAAGAATACGAACGCCAACGATCTGATAATATCGACCAGATTATGTGACGTCGCCGCCTCCACTTTCAACAGCTTATTTTGATGACGATAATGCTCATCGTTCAACTCACGGAATTCCTCTTCCATCTGCTTTTCACGACGAAACGCCTGAATAATCGTCATGCCATTAATCGATTCATTAATCATCGCGTTCATATCACTGACTTTACCACGGATGATATGATTGACCTTCGATGCGAATTTCCTGTACATCTTCATCCAAATATATAAAATCGGCAAGACGAACAGCGTAATCGCACCCATTTTAGGGTCTAAAAAAAACATGGCAATAAAGATTCCCGTAATATACATCCCGCTAATGGCAAACTGTGAAACGACTGTTACATACAAATTTCGAATCGCTTCTGTATCATTGGTAATTCTCGCCACAACTTTCCCTGCTGGCAAATTATCAAAATAACGAATCGGCAATGTTTGGATATGTTCATACAAATCATTACGCATCTTCTGGATAATACGATTCGCAGCGTTTTGTAGCAATAAATATTGGAAATACCTGAAAATCGCGGTGACAACCGCAAGCCCGAAGAAGACAGCAAGTAGCTTGGCAATCGGTTCAAAATCGATGCCACCATCTACAGCACCCGCAATATGGTCGTCAATAATTTTCTTGGCAATCATTGGACCCATCAGATCCGCACCTACTGCAATCGCAAGAAAAATCAAACCCGTAATCAATAATTTTTTATAATCAAGCGCATAGTGAACTAAACGTTTACCAGTACTCATATTATTCAACCTCCCCAATCTGCTGGCGGTCGAATTGCTCTTTGTACCAGCCGTTCATTCCTAGCAGTTCTTCATGTGTTCCTTCTTCAATCACACGGCCATCATCCAGCACAATAATCCAGTTAGCGTGTTGAATTGCTGACAGTCGATGTGTCGTAATAATTGTCGTTTTACCGGAACGTTCCGCTTGGATGTTTTCAATAATTTTTGCTTCCGTTTTGGCATCGACAGCAGATAGTGAATCATCCAAAATAAGAATTTCCGGATTTTTCACGAGTGCACGTGCAATCGAGATCCGTTGCTTCTGTCCACCAGACAAGGCAACCCCTTTTTCACCAACGAGCGTATTCAATCCGTCCGGTAGCATTTCAAGATCTTTCTCGAAATAAGACAGACGAATCGTTTCAGCAATATCTGCTTCCGATGCATCGGGTCTACCGAACAAAATATTTTCTCTCACTGATCGCGAGAACAGCACGTGATCTTGCGGGACGTACCCTATCCAATCTCTTACCTGAGCTTTTGTCATCGACTGAAGTGGTACACCCGAGAAAACAATTTCTCCTTCGCCAACCGGGTATTCACGCAATAGCTGTTTCACAAATGTTGTTTTCCCACTGCCCGTCTTGCCGACAATTCCAAGTGTATCGCCACGATTTAAATGGAGTTTAATTGCATCTAAGTTGACCGAATGCGACATCGGATACGTAAAATTCACATCGCGGAAGCCAACATTTTCTGGTTGCTTCACAGTAACGGGCTGTTCAGGATCTTTGACATCCTCCTCATACTCTAGCGTCTCCGTTACACGATCGAGTGAGGCATTACCACGCTGCATGACGTTGATTAATTCTCCAATCGCAAACATTGGCCAAACAATCATGCCCAGATAAACATTAAACGTTACAAGATTCCCCAGTGTCATATCCCCTATAGAAACAAGATACGCCCCATAACCGAGTCCAATCATATACGTTAATCCTGTTAACACCTTTGAAATAGGCATGAACAAAGCATCAATTTTTTCGACATGCATATTTTTTTGAAAAACATCTTCTGTCATTTTCGCGAATACATTTTCAGTTGCGCGCTCTTGCACATATGCACGAACAACACGTACACCAGCAACAGCCTCCAGAACATTATCGTTCAAATCACCAAACACTTGCTGTGCTGTCATATATCTTTCGTGAATCTTCTTTCCTAGCACTTGCATAATGTACGCCAATATCGGTAGCGGTAAAATCGCCACCAGCGTCAATTTCCACGACACTAGAAAACCCATTGTCAAAACAAGCGTCATCAAGTACAACGTCGAGTCGACGAGCGTCATAATACCAAAACCAGCTGTTTCCGAAATAGCGCGCAAATCATTTGTGGAACGTGCCATCAAATCGCCCGTCTTATTTTTCTCATAAAACGTCGGCGTCATCTTCAAAAAATGGCGCATTAGCCTTCCCCGAAGCTGCCTTTCAATGACATAAGCACCACCAAATAGCTGGTATTGCCAAACGAAATTAAATGCATAGCCAACAACCATAATGAGCAACATGGCGCCAATAAATGCAGCTAATAACTTCGTCGTCAACGTCTGCATGTAAATGGAGTCAATTGCTTCACCAATGAGCCAAGGTGGAACTACAACCAATACATTCGTGATCATCAATAAGATCAGTGCAACTGTATACCTCTTACGATTTTCTTTAAAAAACCACTTTAATTTGAATAAAACCGAAAACATAACCCCATCTACCTTCTTCCCTTTTCTCTACCAACTATCCACTTTCAAGAGATTCCTTTTTCAATAATTTTCTTTGCTGCTTCATGATCAACATAGCCAGCACTCCTTTTCCTTATTATTTATGCAACACGCAATGCGTGAAAACACCAAAATTTGGTATGCTATAAAAGCAAAAAAGCACACGCCTTTTAACATAAGCGTGTGCTTAACAAAAGGGAACGGGTATCCGTTCCATTCCATAAATATTCAAATTCAAAATTGAATAGAAGTTGGTTGGGACGGATGGATCATGAAGTTTTTTTGTGCGATGTATAGCTTTTTCATGTTCCGTACCTCCCTTTCTATTTCGAGTATCTAACTATTACAGGTTACCATTTCCAATTTCCAGCTGTCAACAGTTTTCAGAAATTATATTTCATTCGCAATCCACTGATATAAGTAACTGCTTGTAGGACCGCAATATAAAATCGATTTGACAAGTAGCCAAGCAAAACTATTTGTTTTTTTCTTGTAAATAAATTATCATTGTCTTAACTAACTATTTTACCACTACAGGAGGTGTACACTTTGTTCAACCCCTCATTCGGGTGCGGGACAAAGTAATTATTTGGAAATCCCCATACGATTGGCAGCATTTGCTGTCTTGATCGCCCTCACCGCATTTTTTGTTGCGAGTGAATTTGCAATTGTGAAAGTAAGGACATCACGAATTGATCAGCTTGTCGCGGAAGGAAACCGCAAAGCTGTCAATGCTAGAAAAGTAATCGGTAATTTGGATGAATACTTATCTGCTTGTCAATTAGGGATTACGATTACTGCTCTTGGACTTGGGATGCTCGGTGAACCTACCGTCAATCTCATGTTAGCTCCCATCTGGGAAAGTTTAGGTCTATCCACTAGTACAACAAGTATCGTATCATACATTATCGCCTTTTCGATCGTCACATTTCTACATGTTGTCGTTGGTGAGCTAGCTCCTAAAACGATTGCGATACAAAAAGCAGAAGCCATTACATTGGCCTTTTCAACACCGCTAATTATCTTTTATCGCATGGCATATCCTATTATTAGAGGTATGAATGGAACTGCGCAATTCTTGATTAGACTTTTAGGATTTAAATCCATGTCAGAATCCGAAGTTGCTCATACTGAAGAGGAGCTTCGATTGATTTTAGCGGATAGTTTGAAGAGCGGTGAAATCAACCAATCTGAATATAAATATGTCAATAAAATTTTTGAGTTCGATGACCGAATTGCCAAAGAAATCATGGCACCTCGGACAGAAATGATGTCCATCGAAAAAGATATGACATTGCGTGAAGTGTTCGAAGTGATTGGTGTTGAGCAATATACGCGTTATCCAGTAACAGATGGTGACAAAGACCATATTATCGGTCTCGTCAACATGAAAAATCTTTTAACGGCGTTCATTAAAAACCCAGAAACCGAGCATCAATCAGTCATTCAATATATGCAACCTATTATCCATGTGATTGAAACAATACCGATTGGCGACCTTCTCCTTAAAATTCAGCGAGAACGGATCCATATGGCCATCCTAATGGATGAATATGGCGGGACTTCGGGTCTTGTGACGATTGAAGATATTCTTGAAGAAATCGTCGGTGATATTCGTGACGAGTTCGATACAGATGAAGTACCTGAACTTCAAAAGCTAGGCGAGGATCATTATATCTTAGATGCCAAAATGCTTATCGAAAATGTCAATGACATTCTCGGAATCGACATTGACGAAGATGATATTGATACGATTGGCGGCTGGTTTATGACCCAACGCTTCGATGCCATCCAAGGTGAAAAAATTATCGAGCAGGGCTATGAATTCATCGTAAAAGATGTCGATGGACACCATATTCTCTACTTGGAAGTATTCAAATACGAGCAGGAACATATCAATGATACATCCGAATTGTCATTAGAATCTTAATGAAGAGCGGCTCTCACTATGAGAGTCGTTTTTTTGTTATGCTGCGAGGATAGAGTTGGTTGCATGCTTTGCACGGTTGGTTGGACATTTCACAGGTTTCGTTGCACACTTTGCTAACTTGGTTGCACAATTCACGGGTTTCGTTGTACACTTACAACTTGGTTGCACAGTTCACAGGTTTCGTTGCACACTTTGCTAACTTGGTTGCACAATTCACAGGATTCGTTGCACACTTACAACTTGGTTGCACAATTCACGGGATTCCTTAAGCTTGTTGTCAAAAAATCTATATTGACACATAACTTTTATTTTGTTATTGTTAATCCATCTTACAGAAAGCAGGTGAAGTTTTATGGCTATTATCATTGTACCTATTGCAAATTCGGTCGGACCCATACTTTCACCTGCCATACTTTAATCAATTACGGCTCGGCGTAATTGCGTCCAGATTTTGAATCGAGCTTGCTCGATTAACTCCTTTCAAAATCTGTGACATCTGCCGGAGGCATTATCTTTGTTCAGCAGGCATTCGAACATCCGTTGAACAGGAAGCAAAATCAAAGTCATCTTATCTACCTTTGGAGATGGCAGCCTTCTGCTGAATAAAGATAAAAGTATGCTTATTCTGTTATGCGCGTGAAAGCCGTGGTGTCCGATCTGGACTCACGGTTTTTTTTATTGTCTAGCTTCAAGCGCTTTGCGCTTTTCTAGTCTAAAACGCACATAACAGGAGGAAAATGAATTGATTAATTTACAAGATTACGGCTGGAATACATCCCACGAAGCACGATGGGAAGAAATGAACGATAACGAGAAAATGAAGAAGTGCACGCCTGGGCGTGTCACACTTGAGCATAAACATATGTATCGGGTAGTCACCGCTGATGGAGAATGGCTCTCTGTCTGTTCGGGTACCATGCAGCATGACGCTGTGGAACGACGTGACTTCCCGGCAGTCGGAGATTGGGTTGCGGTTGAAAAGATGCCAGGAGAAGAACGTGGTATCATTCATGCGATTTTGCCAAGAACCTCTCTCTTTTCCAGGAAAGCAGCAGGTACAACAATCGTCGAACAGATTATCGCAGTAAATGTCGATATTGTCTTTCTCGTCATGTCGATGAATAAAGATTTTAACGCGAGGCGACTTGAGCGCTACCTAGTCGCCGCCTATGACTCCGGTGCGAATCCGGTTGTCGTCTTGACGAAAAAAGACGTTTGCGAAGATCCTTCATTTTATATAGAGGAAGCTCGCAATATCGCATTAGGTGCAGATGTCTTCGCTGTTAGTAATGTGACGGGTGAAGGCGTTGATGAACTAGTTGCGTTGTTAGCAGATGGAAAAACAGCAGCATTATTAGGCTCGTCAGGTGTTGGTAAATCATCTCTGACAAATGCCATTTGTGGAAATGAAATGATGGCGGTACAAGAGATTCGTGAGGATGATGCAAAAGGCCGTCATACGACGACTCACCGAGAGCTTATCAAAATTCCAGGTGGAGGTGTCCTTATTGATACACCAGGGATGCGGGAATTCCAGCTTTGGGATAATAGTGAAAGCCTAGACTCTGGCTTTAAGGATATTGAAGCGTTTGCAGAAGCCTGCAAATTCAATGATTGCCAACATAACAACGAACCTGGATGTGCCATACAGGAAGCACTTTCCACAGGTGCATTACCCGAGGACCGCTATGCGAGCTATTTGAAACTCCAAAAGGAATTAGCTTTCTTGGAGCGTAAAACGGATCGTGCGGCGCAATCCGCGGAGCGTAACAAGTGGAAAAGTATAACAAAAAGTATGCGTAAGCATCCTTCGAAAAAGAAGTAAGACAGTTTGAACTTATAATATAGAGGGGACAGTTCTTTTAACCAGAACTGTCCCCTTTTGTTATTATTACCGCCATGGACTTTTTCCCTTCCTCGAACTGGATAAACTAGCAGAAGAGCAACCACTTTCATGGCTGCTCTTCCTCATCAATCCTTCTTATACTCAATATGATACACATCATGCCTTCGGTCCTTCAGCTGCTTAACCGTTCCATCCTGACGCTGACGACGCAAAATTTCAAGGTCGACATCACCAATCAGCACCATTTCCAAGTTGGCATTCGTCTCGCCTACAATCCCATCGCGAGCAAATTCAAAATCGGACGGGGCAAATATGGCAGATTGCGCATATTGGATATCCATATTTTCCGTCTGTGGCAAGTTGCCGACTGTCCCCGAAATAACGGTGTAAATTTGATTTTCAATGGCGCGTGCCTGTGCACAATAACGAACACGTAAATAGCCTTGGCGATCCTCTGTACAAAATGGCGTGAAAATAATATTAGCACCCATATCCGTCGCAATACGTGCAAGCTCTGGAAACTCAATATCATAGCAAATTTGAATGGCGATTTTCCCACAGTCTGTATCGAATACACGAACAGCATCTCCTGCACTAATCCCCCACCATTTTCGCTCATTTGGCGTAATGTGAATCTTATACTGCTTTTCAATCGAACCATCACGACGGAACAAGTAAGAGATATTATAAATTTCTTCATCCTCTTCCTCTACAAAATGAGAGCCACCGATAATATTGATGTTGTACCGTACCGCCAAGTTTGTAAACATTTCAATATATTGCGGTGTATACTCCGTCATCCTGCGCACTGCTTGACTTGGTGATCGTTCATCCAAAAAGGACATTAGCTGTGTTGTAAATATTTCTGGAAACACGACAAAGTCGGAATTAGCATCTGCTGCAACATCAACGAAGTATTCGCATTGGTGGGCCATTTCTTCAAATGACGAAATTTTTCGCATTAAATATTGTACGACACAAATGCGCACCGGATAGCTCGTCTTAAAATGCCGCTTCGTGAGTGGCTTATAATCAACATTATTCCATTCCATCAAAGTTGCATATTTCTTCGAAGCTTTATCATCTGGCAAATAGTTTGGATTGACACGCATTAACGTAAAGTCATTCATCAGCTGAAAAGTGAGCACAGGATCATAAATTTTATGGCGTGATACGGAATCTACATACTCACGCGGCGACATCTCCGCAGCATGCTTATGGTAATTCGGAATCCGGCCACCCAGGATGATAGACTTCAAATTCAATTCCCTAGCCAGCTCCTTGCGCGCCTCATAAAGGCGTTGCCCCACCTTCATACGTCTATAGCCCGGGTGTACCATCACCTCGATGCCGTACATATTGTAACCATCCGGATTGTGGTTGGTTATATAGCCTTCGTCTGTGACATCATCCCATGTATGACGATCATCGTACTCATCAAAGTTTATAATAAGACTTGAACAGGAACCGATAATTTCACCATCTAGTTCTGCAATGAGCTGCCCCTCTGGAAAAATGGCCAAATGGCTCTTTAACTGCCCTTCTTCCCACGGTTCCATTCCCGGAAAACAAAGCTCCTGCATCGCCAGCAACCGCTTAATATCCGCAGATTCCATCTGACGGATGACCATACTTACTTCAAACGACGACAAATCGAATTCTTCACTCACCCGAAACACCCCTTTCTCTTTATTATATCGCACAACCCTTGTGAATCAATTACACCGAGCTGAAATTACGCCCGCAGAATGCCTCCCTAATTCCATTCAAACTTCACAACCTTCTCCTAGACTAACTAGCGTCGACAGAAGCAAGTCAATACTATTTACTTGCTTCTGTCGACCCTCTATAATCAAATAAGTAGTAAACGATCTAGGAGCTGGTCATGTTGAATAAACGGATAGAAAACGGACTCATCTTAATATGTACCGTATCGCTTGTTGCGACACTGGGTTCGTTATACTTTTCACAAGTACGCGGATACGAGCCTTGCACACTTTGTTGGTACCAACGTATTTTGATGTATCCACTTGTCCTCATTTCAGGTATTGCCTTGTTTCAGAAAAATGCACAAATCGCTTTAACGACTGCTATTTTTGCGACGATTGGTGGAAGCATTTCCCTCTATCATTATGGCATCCAAAAGCTAAGCTTCTTAGGCGAAAGTGCACCTTCTTGTGGGGCTGTATCTTGTACAGGACAGTACATTAACTATCTTGGGTTCATCACTATTCCCTTTTTAGCACTAATCGCGTTTACAATCATCTTAATCACAAGCCTTTTCATCGTGAAATGGCAGAAGGAGTCGAAGTAATTTGAAAAAACTACTCATCATTGGCGGTGCGATTGTCGCCGTTTTCATACTCATCGTTGTTTTATCAAATCAATCAGATAAGGCAAAACTAAAGGATAATCCGTATGACACAGACAAGTTATCTAAATCTACAATTGCTTTAATCGGCAATGAGCATTACGACAATATAGTTCTACCAGAAGTACTTAACGAAAAAATCACTTCTGGCGAATCCGTTACAGCATACTATTTCCACCCAGAATGTCAGTATTGTATGGCGATGACACCTGTCATGATGCCGATTGCTAAAGAGATGGGGGTTGACGTATTGCAATATAATATGTTGGAATACCCTCATCCTGCTGATATTCAAACATGGCCTATGCTTGTCCAGTACAAGGATGGAAAAGAAGTTGTAAGAATGGGCGGTGAACGCCCGGCGGAAGAGATACGGGCATTCTTCACTGAATTCGCAGGTAAATAATGAAAGATAGCTGGAAGGAATGATCTAAATGGCTTTATTTCATTATAAAACCCAACAGCCGGATATAACGGTCGAACAACTACTAAAAGAACAATGGCAGGGCGGCAAAAAAACAGTTCACCTTATGCGAATGGCAAAAAGCGTACTCGATTCAGCCAGTAATCCAATAGATGACTGGCGTGCTCCCCTGCCTGAAGGGACGGAATTAGTATTCACATTCCCGGATACCGCCTCCACATATGTAGCAGATGACAAAGGTGAATTGACTATTCTTTTCGAAGATGAACATATTCTTGCCGCAGTAAAACCAGCAGGCATAGCGACTCATCCTGATGGACCAACGGAGACAGGTACGCTGATGAATCTTGTCATGGCACATATTCGGAACAATGGCGGTGATTACGCTGAGCATATCCATCGTTTAGATAAAGGCACTTCCGGGCTTGTGCTTATCGCCAAGCACCCCATTGCCAAATCACTATTCGATCGAATGATTGAACAGAACAATCTCACACGCCAATATGTTGCAGAGGTAGATGGCTACCTGAAAAGGCCAAGGGGTACGATTAAATTGCCAATTGGTCGAGATCGCCATCACCCTGCTAAACGACTTGTTTCCATGTCTGGACAAGCTGCTGTCACTCACTTCAAGGTCATTGAACGCAAGGAAAACACGACCCTTGTTGAGGCACAGCTTGAAACAGGACGCACGCACCAAATTCGCGTTCATTTAGCTCATATTGGTAATCCCGTTACAGGAGATACACTCTATGACGGCAGCGAAACTGCGGATGGACATTACCGCCTAACGGCCACAACGCTACGCTTTATTCATCCGTTTACTGAACAGCAAACTACAATTGAAATAAAATAAAAAATCCATGGAGGAAATTTCTCCATGGATTTTATTTTTAAATCAATTGCGCCTCGGCGTAATTGCGTTAGGATTTTGAATTGTGCACAGCACAATTAACTCCCCTCAAAATCCTTAACATCCGCCGGAGGCTTAACTTGAATCAGCAGGGAGTTTGAACCCCCTTTGACCGAAATGCTTTTCCGGCATTCATCCCACCACTTATAGAAGTGGCGGACTTCTGTAGCTGACGCTTCGCTTTCAGTACAAACACATTTGCTGAATCAAGTTAAAATGCTAATTGACGAATTCCATTCTCAAGTCGCTCGTCTACTTCTTTAGCATCCTCGATATGCTCAACAATCAAATCATGTGCTTGTGCAAAAAGCTCTTTCGCACCAAGTAACTCGCTTTTTACCTCTTCAGACAATCTCTTCTGTTCTTCAATCATCTCTTGAATTGCACCGATATCTCCTTGGCTATGCTCGATTGTCCCAAGAATATTTTCGATTTTCGCAGCTGTTTCAAAACTAACGGCTACACCTTTTTCAACAAGCTCGGCACTTTTCCGTGTTGCGGCAAGTGCTTGTTCGATTTCATCACGCAATGAGGACGTTAATGTTTGGATATTAGCCGTACTATCAGATGTACTTTCTGCAAGCTTCCGTACTTCTTGTGCAACAACCGCAAATCCTTTACCAGATTCTCCTGCGCGTGCCGCTTCAATAGATGCATTTAATGCTAGCAAGTTGGTCTGTGCCGCAATTCCTTCAATAACACCAACAATTGACTGAATTTCAACAGACCGAGCACTCAAATTAGTCATGTTTTTTTCTGACGCTTGAATTTGTACCCCTAAATCCCTAATAACTTCAGCAGTTGCATTGACTTCCTTCGTACCCTCTGTTGCTTCTTCAACCATACTATGTGATCTTGTCTCAAGTGAAAGTCCTTTTTCAAACAATTCATGTGATTTCTCAGACGTTTTCTCACTCAAATCTCCGACTCTATCAAATCTTACTTCAATCTGGCTAACTGCTTCGCCCATTATATTATGCTGTGCATTAACCTTCTCGTGGTGGTGAACAGCAGCATTAAGTTCACTTTTCAAATCAGTTAAGCGACTTTTATCTTGCGCCTCTTTATCTGAATATACCGTTTTTAGACGTTCAATTTCTAATTGTAAATCTGTATCCTGAACATTCTTTTTTTTACTAGAGAACACATCTATTCCTCCTAGACTCTTTTCTTAATTATATCATACTAATTCCCTAATCAAAGAATCTAATTACCTCAAAAGGAATAAATTTCTGGCAATGCGTTGGATATGTTCACTCATTACGTTTGAATGTATTCTCTGATTTATGTTGACCCTTTAGGAGAGATCACTTATTTTGAAAGAAGTTCTAAAGGACGACCTCGGTTTGCTAATATGTGATGAAATTGACAGTTGAAATCTAAACGAAAAACGAATATTATTGTACATGTGCTTCATTTTGTTCGTATTTTGAAAGGAGATTTACAATGTTTCATTTAAAAGAGCTGAATACAACCGTAAAAACTGAATTATTAGCTGGCGTGACTACTTTTTTAACAATGGCCTATATCGTCATTGTCAATCCGATTATTCTTGCCGATGCCGGCGTACCATTCGAGCAAGTTTTCCTCGCGACAATTGTTGCAGCGGTAATTGGTACACTTTGGATGGCATTATTTGCGAATTACCCAATCGCCATCGCACCGGGTATGGGGTTAAATGCTTATTTCACATCCATCGTCATTGCATCCGATGGTCAACTGGACTACATGACTGCCTTTTCGGCGGTATTCGTTGCAGGACTATTATTTGTCTTATTATCCCTAACATCCTTCCGCGAAAAATTAATCCAATCCATTCCTGAGAGCTTAAAATTAGGAATTACGGCTGGGATAGGGTTGTTCATTGCTTTTATCGGCTTGCGTCTTTCAGGCCTTGTTGCTCCGCATCCAGGTAATCTTGTACAGTTAGGTGATCTCACCTCCCCACCTGTTCTATTGGCATTATTCGGCCTACTCGTCACAATCATTCTGATGACTTTGAATGTCTATGGTTCGATTTTCATCGGCATGATTCTGACAGGTATTGTAGCACTTGTTACAAAACAGCTAAAATTTGAAGGTAGCCTGTGGCAAATACCACATTTACCCGAGGGAATTCTTGTTTGGAATCCCGTTCATGCAGTCGGCGATGTCATTTCACATGGTCTATATGGCGTTGTCTTTGCGTTCTTAATTGTAACCTTATTCGATACAACTGGCACGATGATTGGTGTTGCCAAGCAAGCTGGCTTAATGAAAGGCAATACTTTGCCACGTGCACGCCATGCTTTGCTTGCTGACTCAGTCGCGACTGCAACAGGTGCCATGTTCGGAACAAGTCCTACCTCTGCCTACATCGAGTCATCCTCTGGTGTTGCAGTTGGTGGACGTACTGGTTTAACAACACTAACCGTAGCTATCTTGTTCATCATTGCTGCATTCTTCGGACCATTTGTCAGTGCGCTTTCGGGTGTATCAGCGATAACCGCTCCTGCTTTGATTATCGTTGGTAGCTTAATGATTGGTGCGGTTAAACATATCGACTGGGATTCATTCGATGAAGCATTTCCAGCATTTCTCGTTATTCTAACAATGCCGCTCACTTCAAGCATTGCAACAGGAATTGCACTTGGCTTTATCACCTACCCACTGTTAAAAGTCGTGAAAGGCAAAGGGAAACAAGTTCCCGTTCTCTTATATATTTTCGCTGTATTGTTCGCTTATCAGCTACTCTTTTTGCCGCATTAAAATCAATCGCGCCTCGGCGTGATTGCGTCCGGATTTTGAATTGAGCGTGCTCAATTGACTCCCTTCAACATCTGTGACATCCGCCGGAGGCTTTCACTTAATTCAGCAGGGTTTGAAACCCCAGCTGAATTAAGTGAAAGGTGTTACTGTCTTTGTCACAATTTTTTCTTACCGTTATTTCAATTTGATTGCCAATAAGGTATACTGTACTAAGAACTACTGATTTTACGGGAGGTATCATCTAATGAATTTGATTCTTATCATGGGTGTTAGCGTAGCATTCCTTTCTGCAATCCTTACAGGTGGCTACGAAGACAAAGGCAATAGCCATAAAAGCAAGAAGAGCCGTGGTCATCAGCCAACCTAATACAATGTAAAAACGGGACTAGCCTTTTATGGCTGTCCCGTTTTTTTAGGCTAATCCTGGGTAATGTTGCTGTCTGAGTGCTTCATAAATAAGTATCGCTGCTGTATTCGATAGATTCAACGAGCGAATATGGTCATTCATCGGAATTCGCAAGCAGCGCTCTTTGTTCTCTTCGATAATGTCATCTGGCAACCCGCTCGTTTCCTTGCCAAACACAAAGAATATGTCCTGTGCCGTATCCGAGTAATCGAATGCGGTATGGGGCTTGTCCCCATGCTTCGTCAAAAAGTAAAATACTGCCGCCGGATATGCTGCAAACATTTCCCGAATGCCTTCGTGATACGTAATATCAACATGCTCCCAATAATCAAGGCCTGCCCGCTTCAACATTTTATCGTCTGTCGAAAATCCAAGTGGTTTAATTAGATGGAGCTTCGTTTTAGTTCCTGCACAAGTCCGTGCAATATTTCCCGTATTCGCCGGAATAAGCGGTTCAAACAATGCAACATGTATTGCCATTTCAACACTTCCCCTTACAATTGATATGTCCAATTATCTACTGCTTTTTTTAATTCCACAAGTACTTCCTCATCTTGCTCTTTCGTTAACGCCTCTTGGATAGCTTGATAGCCTTCGTCTGTACCAATTCGACTAAGTGCCCATACAATCGTTCCTCGAATAACCGGACGCGGATCTTGCCCTAGCATCACAATCAGCTCTGGTACCGCCGATTCCTCTTTAAAATGAGCAAGTGCTAGTATCGCATTGCGTTGAATCGGATTTTTACCACGCCATGAGCCCGCCACATGGCCAAATTTCTCTTTAAACTCTCTGTTCGATAGCCTAAGCATCGGTTGGAGTAGGGGTTTAGCAAGCTCAGGCTCTGCCTGAAATACAGCCTGATGTAAATTGTATTTCCCTTTATTTTTTGGACATACAGTCTGACATGTATCACAGCCATATACCCGATTTCCAAACTCCGAACGAAACTCCTCTGGGATTGGTTTTTTCGACTGCGTCAAAAATGCAATACAACGTTGCGCATTCAATTGCCCACCTTGAATTAATGCCCCGGTTGGACAAACATCTAGGCAAAGCGTACAATCCCCACACTCATCCTCCATTGGCACATCAGGTGCAAATGGAATATTCGTAATCATTTCACCTAAATAGACGTATGAACCGAATTCAGGCGTAATAATGGCACAGTTTTTTGCCGACCACCCAATGCCTGCACGCTCGGCAACTGCACGATCAGAAAGCTCCCCCGTATCGACCATCGAACGAAGCTTAGCACTAGGCACATTTATTAAGATGAATTCTTCTAGAAGCCTCAGCTTCTCCCGTAAAACGGTATGGTAGTCCATCCCCCATGAAGCGCGGCTGAACACGCCGCGTCGCTCCCCCTTCTTCCCCTTGGGCGTGTTCACCATCTTGGATGGATAGGCAATCGCAATCGCAATAATACTTTCTGCTTGATCAAGAAGCAGCGCTGGCTCTGTTCGCTTATCAAGGTCCTTCTCTTCAAACCCTGACTGATAGCCCAATTCTTGCTGACGCTTCAAACGGTTTTTCAGCTCTCTGAACGGAGCAGCTGTTGTAAAACCAATCTTATCTATGCCAATTGAAGCTGCATAGTCTCTCACTGCCTGTTGCAGTTGAACAGCATTCACACCTTAACGCCTCCTTTATGCTAGTATTGAATTAAACTAAATCAAATTATATAAAGGGTGATGTCATTGTATATCGAAATGGCCGAAAAAATTTTACAAGCCGTGCCCGGATTAAAATTGGGCATTAATCATTATACCAAAATTACCGTATCAGAATCGCCTCAAATGCTAAAAGGTCGACTACAACTATTCCAAGAGCAGCTTTTCTTTGAACTGGAAGACAAATCTGTCACTGACTTTCCAGGTATTCAAGAATGGAGAACTGTATGGAAAACGCTTGGCGCAGATCCTAATCGCTATCGTCACTCCGCGGAAGCACTTATGCGGCGTGTGAAAAAACAAAACTATATTACTCCATTTCACTCAGCAGTCGATTTAAACAACTTTTTCTCCTTGCAGCAGGAAATCCCAGCTGGTATTTATGACTTCAACAAAATTGTCGGCAATGTACGAATTTCTGTTGGTTCAGAAGAAACTGGCTATGACGGATTGAATGGTCGTTTCAATTCTTTACACAATATTTTACTCTTAAAAGATGATTATAGCCCGTTCGGTAGCCCATTTGTCGATTCTGTACGAACAGCTGTCACAACAGAAACAACCGAAGCGCTTCACGTCTTCTTTATTCGCCCATCGATGGACGCAGCAGAGGCACTTGAACTAACAACGGCATGTGGCAATATGTTTACCAGTATTAGCGGCGGCGACGTCCACTCGTATGTTTTGCATGAGGGACAAACTTCCATTATAGTTGAATAATTGGATTAAAGAATCGAGGGAATGATGAGATGGCTAACATTACACTTGCTGAAGCAGTAAAATTAAAAAGTATTTTAACGAAGCGTATTCATGACCTGGAAGATGAAATGAGACGTGCTGCCTTTACAACTGTAGAAAAGGGCAATGAACCTGTACAAAGCCCACGCTCCCTTCAAGTAGTCGAAGCAGAACTAGATACAGTGCGTACTGATAGTCGCGTACTTGACCGTCTGATGTATCGGGCCAATATCGACCACAGTATCGACTTCCAAGGGCAACCACTAGCCATTGTAGAAGCAATTGAACTTGCGACTCAATTACGTGCTAAAGCTCGCTTTTACAAGGAACTTTCCATGTCGCAAAAAGAAGAAATCCAATTCGGCTACTCCGAAGGTACAATTGTCTATCGTGTCGCCTTATTTGATCCAGAAGACTATCGAGTGAAATCATTGCAAGCTGAAAAGGATGCGCATAAGTTATCCAATGCGATTAATGCTAAAAACTATTCTATCACGCTCGATTTTGATGATAGTAAATATTTCTAATCCCTTGGCAAGGTGAGACTCCTTTCCAAGGCATAGAGCGGGGACACAATTTAAATTGCTGGCAAACCAATAACCAGTCCCCATTTACTTTGTGACCCATCCCCAATGACCAACTAAGGCAATTGCATGAACAACCAAAACTGAGTATCACCAGGTCTCCCTCTATGAAAATCGCTCCTTCCGCTTAGACGGCAAGGAGCGATTTTGTTTATGGTCAATTTTTAAATGGCTTTGTTTTCTCACCTTCAATCAGCAACGTCCAGGTACCATTTTCCGGGAAAATCATATTTCCACTATAGTGATATATATATCCTCCTGAGCCATCGATAAATGAACCATCCTGATTAAAAATATGTTCAGACACAATATTCCCTTGCTCATTTAATAATTTTACTTCTATCCCCTTCTCGCTCTCCACTGAGCTTTCGATAGTAATTTCTGTCTCCTCGCCTACCGCAAGCTCCATTGGATGGCTAATCAAGGAGTAATCTTCCGTTTTTGGAAACGAGGGTAGAACATCAACCGTAAATTCTTCAAATAATTGATCCTCGACAAATATAGATAACTGCCATTTACCGTCTGCTGGGAATGGCAAAAAACTTGCTAACGAATGCGCATCTTCGTTAATCAGTGAGGTAGATAGAACGCCTTCAGATAAGACAAGATTTTCATTATAGCTATTCCTAGCTTCAACCCGATAATTTTTATCAATAAGTTGTAATGGATCACCCCAGAAATAAAGCATCAATTTACTACCTCTCCTAACATCTTCGGCTACAAATTGTTCATTGAAAACTAATATCCCGAATTTCCCTTCGACCCCAATTACGTCATAATGATTTTTAAAAACAGTTGCTTTCGGTGCAGTTAATTCTATCTGAGGCTGAAATGATTGCCGCAGCTCATTAAACCACTGATCACTATCACTCGACAGAACAAGGGTAAATACTATCGCACATATTGAAGCAAATGCAACGAAAGGCTCAACAAATTTTATTCTCTTTTTAGGCTTCATTTCCTTTTGCAAAGCCATGCTGACTCTTTGTTTCTGTTCTTCGCTCAACGTATATTTAGGAAGGCTTCTTAGATTTTCTTGTAAAGTCTTCATGCCCTTCATAATCCAGTCCCTCCTCTACAAGTATCTCCTTCAGTCTTTTTAATGCTCGGTGGAACATGACATTTACACGGTTCACATTACTTTTCAATACTTCGCTAGCTTCTTTTGATGTTAACTCCAAAATTCCCCTTAAGATAACTACTTCTTTATAGCGAGGAGAAAGCTGATGAATCGCTTTGTATAAATGAAGGATTTCTTGATTCATAATCGTTTTCTCTTCCAATTCATTCGACAGCTGCTGTTCTCGAAAAACGGAGTGCTTGATCTTTTCCCACACTTTCTTTCTACGATAATCGTCGATAATCTTATTTCTTGCAATAGAAACCAACCATGTCTTCGGATGTGACTGATCTTTAAAACCGGGTATCTTTTTTATAGCAATCATAAATGTTTCTTGCACAAGATCCTCAACATCCATCGAGCCTGTATAGTAAATTAGAAAACTAGTAATATCTCTCTCATACAATTGAAACCATTCCTCGATTCTATGATCCGTCACTCATTCTCCCCTCCTTTACTCATTAGACGATTTACTACGTAAAATATTACAGCACCAAAATCAAGAAAAAACGTTCCCTTCGTATCACAAAAGGAGCGTTTCAGTTTAATTTACATACGTTCCGCAATCTCTTTCAAAGCAATTGCCCGGTTAACAATAAACCTTTTCATATAATTTTCTAAAAACAACCTGTCTGCAAGAACCCCCAACAGCCCTAAAGGGGATTGATATTGAAAACGATCAATCATCAGTGTCCCATTATCCTGCTCTTTGAATTACTCCCACTTTCACTTCGTTTAGAAGTGGGAGATTCCTAAGATCACCAGCGTATCCGCCAGTTATTGATTAGGCTAGCCCCGTAATCCCTACGGTTAAAAGCCTTTCGGCTTCATTTTTAAGATTTATACTCGCGTTAATGTCCCTATCGTGATGACTTCCGCATTCTGGGCAGTCCCATTCACGCAAGGCAAGATTCTTAACGTCTTTGTTTCTATAGCCACAAGATGAGCAGAGTTGGCTTGAAGAAAATGTTTTGCCCACGGCAACAACCTGTTTACCGTACCATTTCGCTTTATATTCAAGCATTGTTCTGAATTGCGACCAACTTACTTCGCTAATCGCCTTGGCCAACTTGTGATTTTTAAGCATGTTAGACACCTGCAAATCTTCAATTCCGATGACATCGTGGTGTTTGATGATCTCAGTTGAGATTTTGTGCAAGTAATCCTTTCTTTTATTTACAATTTTCTCCTGAATACGTGCAACTACTACACGTTGTTTCTGATAGTTTTTAGCCTCACTTAGTTTACATTTTCTTTTGATTGCTAGTTCTTTTCGTCTTGAAAGGACACGTTGCTCTCTAGCTAACCTCTTCTCCAATGAGCGAAAGAATTTAGGGTTTCGATATACCGTTTCGTCAGATAGAATTGCAAAATCCTTCAAGCCGACATCAATACCTACCGATGAATTCATTTTAGGTAGCTCCAAAACTTCTGTTTCAACAAGAATAGAGACAAAGTATTTACCTGAAGGGTTACGTCTAATCGTTGCATTGATAATCCGACCATCTACTTCACGACTTTTAGAAAGTTTCACAAGTCCAAGTTTAGGCAATTTAATCATGGCGCCAACTATCGCTATATTTCCATTGGTGTGTTTTGTCGTGTAGGATTGAATGTTATTGCTTTTCGACTTAAAACATGGGGCTTTGTTTTGCTTCTTGAAAAACCTTGCGTATGAGTCTGCCAAGTTTCTCAAAGATGACTGAAGCGAAATGCTATCGACTTCTTTTAGCCAAATCGTGTCTTCCTTCTTCTTTAATTGAGTTAACTCGGCAGAGCAGGTATTATACGATAACCCTTCGCCCGTCTCTTTGTAAGTATTATTCCACTTGGCTAGAAAGTAATTAAAGACAAAGCGGCTACACCCAATTGTTTTAGCAATGAGCGTTTGTTGCTCCGCGTCTGGGTAGATGCGAAACTTATAGGCCTTATTGATTAGCATTACATTCACCCCTATCATACAGAATGTATATTCCTATTTTAACGGATTGATATGCTTTTTGGCTATCACCAACCGACATTTATCTCCCACTTATCGCCGGGCTTGTCCCTACACCCGATTGGAGTTGAAGTCTTCTGTCGGAAAACGATAAATTCATGATGTTCAATTAATGGCATGACAATCCTCCACCTACAGTGATTACATTTACTGTAGCATAATCGCAACTTGGTTTATATATAACATAAAAAAGACATAACCGAAGTTATGTCTTTTTTATTGAATACCCGAGGCCGGTTTCTATTATGGCCTATGGATGCTGTTAAATCAGTACTTCCGACAATCCTTGTGTAAAATTTGTGTGAAATTGTTTAAGTTTATAATTTTGTCCGCTTACTCTTTCGGTAGAGTAAGCATTTTTTATACAACGACTTCCCCGATATTTCTATTTTCTCAATTTACTCATTTTCCTTAATCCATTCATTCAGCCACTCGATCTCCTACAGGGACAAGTTTTGTTCTTTTTCTGTTTCTCTTTCTATTACATGGTGCCAATTCGCTTCTTCCCATTCTAAATGGGTTTAAATTATACATCCGCATACCAAACGTTTGGACAAATGCACCAATCATTGCTGTAATAGCGTGTATAGACACATTTTTTTTATATTTTACAGTATAAACTTTATAAAATATTCCCCATGCAAATACGGATAACCATCCAACTAATAATATATGTGCATGTATCGGACGCAATGAACATTCCATATTTCTACTCATTTTCGAGCCTAAAAACGTACCGATTATTCCAAAAATAGCTGCAAAACGAATTAATTGGATTGACCATTTCTTTTCCCTAATTTTAGGTCCTTCTAATTGGTAATTTAATTTCAAATGTACTTCCTTTTCCGATTTTACTTGTTACTTTTACTTGCCCACCATGTAACTCCACAACTTTCTTGACAATTGATAGTCCTAGCCCCGTTCCGTCTTTCTTTCTTGCTGTATCTACTCGATAAAAGCGGACAAATATTTGCGTTAGTTGTTCATTATTAATCCCTATTCCTGAATCCTTGAAAATAATTTGAATTTCGTCATGTACTTGTCGACAAGTAATCGAAATAATACTTCCAAATTCAGAATACTTAATGGCATTACTTAATAAATTATCCCACACACTCATGAGTAATTCTGCATCGCCTCGAATAGATACAGGTTCTAATTTATAGGATAGTTCTAATTCGCGTTCATTGATCCGCCATTGTGACTTCCTAATAATCTCTTTTAACTGTTCATCTAATCGGACACTATTCCTCTGAAAGGAATAAGAAGCCTGATCTAATGAGGTTAAGATGAGTAATTGTTTTGTTAAGTTCGATAATCTCTTAGATTCTCGCTGAATAATCGCTGCATACTGTAATCTTTCTTCTTTCCTTAGTTCATCATTTTGCAGTAGATCAGAGTAACCTTGAATATTCATTAATGGCGACTGAAAATCATGAGAAACATCATTGATAAATGCCTTACGTAATTCATCATTATGAGCAAGCTGTAGCTGCATCAAATTAAAATTTTCCGCCAATTGACCTATCTCATCATTTCGAGAAATATTTAATCGGTAATTAAAATTTTCATTTTTTACTGCCTTTGTTGCTTCTGTTAATGATGAAATGGGACGAATTAATTTTCGTGTCATTACAACCACACCCAGTAAGCTAATTACAGCGATTGCAACTACAAAGCTCATTAAAACAACATGTATATCCGAGAAAATTGACTTGTTATCGGGTCTTAAAAATAATGCATATTGGTCTTGCATTGTAATAACAGGTACCCCAACTGAATTTTCCAAGCTATTGGAAAAATGTCCGATCATAAATAACGAACTCGGCGCGTATTTCATCCCATGGTATATTTCACCATCAATAATCGTTTGAACTGTTTCATGAGGTATCTTTAAGTTTTGAAATTCTTCACCAAAAGGGTATTTTTCTCCGGAACTAGAAATTAAATATAGTTGATAGCCTGAATTACCGATTAATGATAAATATGCATGCATCGAATCCTTTGAATCATGCATATTTTCAATCCCATTGGCAACCTCTTGAGCAAACTTTACATTTTGTGAGTTAATATTGTCCTTTGAAATTGAAAAGTAAATAATATTTGCGAGGGCATATCCGACGATGATACTGCAAAACAAAATTAATAACGTGGCGCTAATAAATTGTCGATAAAGTGTTTTCATTTCAACATCTCTAATTTATAACCAATTCCACGAACCGTTAGAATTCCAACGTCCGCCTCATAACGTATTAATCGCTCCCTCAATCGATTAATATGTGTATTCAACGTAGCGTCATTGCCCTCAATATCAATTCCCCATGTATGCTCAATCAGAAAAATTCGTTGTACGATTTTTCCACTTCGTGATGCTAGTAAAGTGAGGAGCTCAAATTCCTTCAAAGGCAACAAAACGGTTTCATTTCTAATAATTACTTCGTAGTTTTTTCGATCAATTTTCATATTTCCGATTTCTATGAAATTTTCTAATGATCGTTCATAACGTCGTAAAACAACTGCAACCCTAAATAATAATTCGCTAGGCTCAAATGGCTTTACTATGTAATCTTCCGATCCAGCAATAAATCCTTTTTCTTTATCGACTAATTGGCCTTTAGCGGTCAATAATATGACAGGAATCTCATAATCTTCCGTCAGAATTTCTGTTAATTCAAAACCATTCATTCCTGGCATCATAACGTCTACAATCGCCAAATCCACTTTGTAAGTTTCTAATAACGTTAGCGCTGCTTCCGCATCGTCAGCAATATGCACTTTATACCCTGCACGTTCCAAATGTATAGATACTAGTTGTAAGGTATCTAAATCATCATCTACTAATAAAATCTGCATCGTAACGCCTCCACTTTCTAGTGAATTTAGCTTCATGTAATCTATTAATCATTTTATTGTAACGTTAATTTACCATCTTCCATGCGGTAAACACGGTCGCAATTTGCTAGCATTCGTTCATCATGTGTTACCATAACAGCCGCTTTACCACGTGCTTTAACTTCTTTTGAAATAAGGGAAACGACCTCATTTGCACGGTTTGTATCCAATGATGCAGTAGGTTCATCGGCTAAAATAAGCGATGAATCATTCATAAATGAACGTGCGATTGCTACACGTTGACGTTCTCCTCCAGAAAGCTCGTTTGGAAATTTCCCGAACTTACTTGTCAAACCAAGCCCTGTTAATAATTCTTTTGCAAAGGCTTCATCTTGTTTTGTTACTTTACCCGACATCTTTTTTATAACAAGCAAATTGTCTAATATGTTTAAATATGGCATTAGGTTAGACGTTTGTAAAATAAATCCTATTTCATGTAATCGCAAATCGGAAAGCTCTTTGTCTTTTAGTGTTGCGATATTCTTATTATTAATTTCCACTTCACCTTGCGAGGGTTTTAATAACGCACCAGCAATCGATAGAAACGTCGATTTTCCGGAACCTGATGGACCTATAATTGCTACAAATTCTCCAGACGCAACCTCCATTGAGACTTGATCTAAAGCAATTATTTGAGTTTCGCCTTCTTTATATACTTTTGAGACATTTTTCATGCTTAAAGTCATTACTCAACCCTCCCTAACGCTGTTAATGGATCTATTTTTGAAATTCGACGAATTGAAAACAATGAACTACCAACAGAAATCACTAATAGTACGATTCCATATATAATAACTAATCCAGTATCTAAATTAAATGGCATTTCTTTTGGGAATACCATAGCAGTTAAATATGTGAGACCAATTCCTACTAAAATACTAAAAAATGACAACACAAATACTTGGGACACGATTGTTTTAGCTATAAATCCATTTGAAGCACCAATTGCTTTCATCACACCAAATTGCTGTGTTTTTTGGATGGTTAGAACATAGAAAAACACTGCAATGACGAATGCAGAAATGACAATCAAGAACACAAGCATCATCATTATTGTACCATTTTCCGCAGTATAACCTGGCATGCCATTAATAGCTGAGGATTTTGTTACTACTTCAATGCCATCTACTTCTTTTTCCATTTGAATGGCCTCCACATCTTTACCTAATATGGCGAATGCATTGATAGCATCTTCCACTCCATTATTTGATCCGGGTGCGGAATATTTATACTCCCGTACAAAATCCATGTTTGCAAATAGTGAAGGCAAGTGATTGAATGTCTCGTTTTTCACAAAACCAATAATTTCTGCATTTAGTTCAGAACCATCAATTGCTATCTCATCCCCAATTTCATAGCCATTTTGATTTTTTATTGTGACATTCGCAACAACGCCATTTTTAACATTCGGATCAAGTGCTTTACCCTCTATTACTTCAGGTTGTAAAAATGAGCCTGCTTCAATACCTAATAGAGCTGCATCTACTTTCTCCTCCCCTTCAGCAACCCCACCAATTGGCAAGATTGCAATGACTGCTTGAGAAAATGGTGCAACTTCTTCTACTCCCTGCTGAGCTTCAATTTCACTTTGCATCGATTGAGATAATAATGATTTTGAAAATCTCGCACCAGCCCCATCTTCATAAACCACATGCTCTGCTTCCCAGTTTTTAATCGTCGCGGCACTTAGTGTAGATAATCCATTTCCTAAACCTGAAAGGATAAATACAAGCCATGCGATTAATACAATGATAAGCCCTATCATTGTAAAACGTAACTTACCATGTTTTAATTCTTTTAATGCTAAAAACATACAATAAACCTCCTTCTTTTCATTTACATTCCTCATCATAAACAAGTTATATAAACTCTATATAAACTTTCTGTACTTGAGCTAAAGTAGAGGTATTAATACATCCAAGTTAAGACCTTATTTTAGAAAAATTAATAAAAGTTGTTACGAAACAATGGCATGCATCTACAAAAGAAGTAGAAAAAACATATGGACATATGACAAAAGGAATAGAAAAAGAAGCCTCTCAAAATTCAGCGAATTTATGAAAGGCTTCAATATTTAGTATGATTTTGTGGCGCTTATGACCAATAAAATGACCACGGTTTGATGAAAGTTGCTCTAACCCTTTGTATATCAGGGGTTTAGAGTTCTTCTTACATCATGCCGCCCATAGAGTCCGGGCTATTAAAGTTATATACTTACTAGTACAAACTGCTCTACATCAACGTTCTGGAGTGATTCATTCAATTTAATTATATCAACTTATACTGGTTTTTATAAGTTTCGGCATCAATCAGGGCATCAAATATGAGCATCTGGCATCAGAAACAGATAGCTAAAAACTTTCATATTCCGCTGTCTGTTTTCTTGATTCCAAAGATTGCAGTAAACCCAACTTTCCCAATCCAGTCTTCGTCACTTCCGTTTGTAATTTACGATACTCCCACCATTCTTACGAACCTCATTATAATACTTCTCCATATATTTACCGACCTCTTTTTTATGAAACAGCCACTTGCTCCCTAGACGTATCTTCGGAAATTCTTCATCATATAAAAGATGGGTTACAATCGTATTCTACGACATATTTAAATATTTCGCTAGTTGCTTTGAATTCATGAAAAATACTTCCGATTCAAGTTCTTGTAAATGCTCATCTATTTTCTGAAGATAAAGCTCTTTTAGCTTTTCTTGATCAACTTCTATGGTAATCAATTTTCTTCACCCACCCACTCATTCAACCACTCAATTTCTTCCTGTGATAAACTTTCTTCTTTTACTTCCCTATCTACTATCTTCTGCCAATTCGCTTCTTCCCATTCTATATGCGCTTCCCACTCACGCATAACCTTAACTGCCTTTCCTGTTTCTAGTTGCCGCTTAGTTTTGAATGGTATTATTTTCGCCATTTTTGCCACCTCTTCCGACTAGTTCTGTTCCTTCTATAATAACGGCTTCAATTGAAAGAATCAAAAAAGACCAAACTATTTTAGTCTGGACAATCTTGATTATTGTTATATGCCCTTGTGCTTACAAGGGTTAGTTCATTTCTTGTGTAAAATTTGTGTATAATTATTTCATTGTGTAAATTTCCATCATGACTTTCGTTTATAAGATACGATTCTTCCACCATTTTTACGAACCTCATTATAATACTTCTCCATATATTTACCAACCTTTTTTATGAAACAGCCACCTGCTTCCTAAACGTATTTTCGGAAACTCTTCTTCATATGAAAGCTCGGTTTCAATCGAATTCCAAGACATGTTCAAATAAACCGAGAGCTGCTTTGAATTCATAAAAAACATTCCTGATTCAACTTCTAAATACTCATCTTTTCCCTGAAGATACAAGTCCTTCAGATTTTAATTATTATTCAAATAAAATCAGGAGAAATTGATATAGGTCCACCCCTCCCTTTTCTACTTTAGTGTTTCCTTAAAAGATTTCCTTCCTGATTTAATCTCTTTAATTTTAATATCCAGCTTACCAATTGAGTTATCTGATAATTCCACCTTTCCATCCTGCTCGGCTCTTTTCCAAGCCTTTACATTTTTACGATATAAATATTCTGATAAACGATAAATATCGATATCTTTTTTTAATGCTTCTTCGTATGTTTCCTTTATCTCTCGCTTAACTTCTTCTTCTAATTGCTTCCGAATTTCTTCGATAGTTACTTTCCCCTGAATTGAAGCGATTTCAGCAGTCATTTTAATATTAATATCAAATCCTACAGAATCTCCCTCTACGACTGGATCCACATGTACTTTTATTTTTTCAACTGTGACTGTTACGCGATCTTTACCCTCTCCCGTATCTAGCGATATCTCCGTCCTTTTCATCTTGTTATTCATCCAACGTAATCCACGGGCTTTGTCACCAGTTATAAACCCTTTAAAGCCATCTCTCGAGACAACTCCAACCCCTATTACTTTTGCAATATCATCTTTCCCTTCTGCCGTTTCCCAATCTTTAACAACGGATATAGCCGGTATTACGGCTTCGTGGTTCGGCTCATTTAATCCGATGATCGCCATACGCATATTAACAGGTTCAACAAATGATTCTTGCGTATATGAATTCCTTGGATCTCCAAGTCTAGATAAGGCAAGTGACGTATTAATAATCGGAACTATTAACAGTACATCTTTTACGGAATCTTCCGTACTATAAAACCAAATGCGATACCTTGTTTCTCTATACCGGCTTAACAAATCAATGACGGTATTCATTCGTCCTTTTTTCATCGCTTCTTCAGAGTATACAACAAAAGTAAGATGGCCCCAAAAAAGCTTTTGATCAAGCGAACGATACAAATTAAATACGGCTTCATCCACTGTCTTACCTGAAGCTTTCCCAACCTCAACTGGTTCGGATTCACTACCCGGTTGTTCTGATTTAGCCACGCTAGAAAAATTTATAACTTGTGCATATATCGTGTACATATTATCTTCATAATCAATTCCAATTCCATGAATATACAACATACGTTCAGGTTCATTTTGACTTGAGCACCCGGAAAGTAATGTCACAATAAAAAGTATGGCAAATAGAATATTCTGTTTTCTACTCATTTTCCATCCTCTTTTAACCTTATTTTATCTTTTGGACTTAACTCATGCGGTCTTTCCACATAATCTTTTTGCGGTAATTTTAAAAATGTTTTTTTTACCGTAGACCAACTTAGATCTGCCACTACATTTAAATAGGGAACACCAAACGTTCGCATATTCGCTAAATAAAGAACAATAAAAAATAGTGAAATAAAAAGTCCAAAGAAACCAAAAAATGCTGTTAATATGACTGAAAAGAACCTCGTTATACTCGCAGCCATAACTAACGATGAATTGACCAAGGTGTATGTCGCAATCGTTGAAACAGCTATGATGACAATCATTGCTGGACTCGTAATCCCAGCTCGAATAGTCGCATCACCGATAATTAAGCCTCCAACGACACTTATTGTGCCACCGATTGCAGAAGGAAGTCGTAAACCCGCTTCGCGAAATAATTCAAACAGGAGTAACATTAGCAACATTTCAATCACTGAAGGAAGCGGAAGCCCTATGCGTGATTGTACGACTGTAGCTAACAACAGCATAGGTAACTGATTTTGATGATAGGTCGTCAAGGCTAGCCAAATTGCGGGAAGTGATATGCCTAATAAAAGACTAGACAATCTCAATAACCGTGCGAATGAACTAAATATAGTTGGGTACTCATTATCCTCAGCTGTTTTAAGGAGCAGAAATAAAGTTACAGGCGTGATAATTCCATAGGTGACTCCATCAACTAGGATTAGAAATCTTCCTCTTGCAAGAGATTGAACAGCATAATCCGGTCTTCCTGTGTAATCATGTTTCGGGAAAGTGTTCGAACCATTTTCTATCTGCTCCATTAATAGATCACCACTAAAAATGATATCTACATTGACTTGATTCATTCTTTCTTTTATTTCATTTAGAATCGATTTGTTCGCTATATCATCAAAATAAAGTAGGGCTACAGTCGTTTTGGTTCTTTTCCCTAATTCGATTTTTTCAACGCATAATGAATCCGTTGGTAGACGTTTCCTTATTAACGCGATATTAATCGAAAGATCTTCAATAAAGTTATCCCTTGCCCCTTTCACCGGAACTTCTATATTCGATTCTTCAGGAGTACGGTTCGGAATATTTGCAATATTACTTGAATAAATAACATCATACTCTTCAAAATAAAGAAGGACTTTTCCAGAATAAACACTAGAAACTATATCGCTTTTTCCTTCTATTTTCTTTATTTCCGGAATGTGTAAGTAACCTTCCACTGCTTCCTCAAATGATATTTTCTTAAGGGCATCGAAGAATAGTTGAACCCGCTCAATTATTACATCGTTTAATAAATGTCGATCAATCATTGCATCGCACGTTATAAACATCACTTTACGCTGTTTAAACGTATACTCTTGAAACTGAACATCCGCAGATTTCTGAAATATCCGTCGTAATTCCGCTGCGTCGATTATCGTTTTCACTGGTTTGCTTGTATTGCTTTCTTCACGCTTCTTCATAATCTTTTTTCATCTCCTTTCTCGATGACTTTACCGACACAAAGGCAACGGTCGCCAAAAAAAGAGACATGATGAAAAAAATATAGAAGGTAATGGGCAAGACATATTTCCCTTTGAACTCATCGAATGCGCTATCGCTCATGGAAAATAGTGATAAACATATTATCATGAAAACAGGAGCAATAAATATCAAAATCCCCTTCCTTTTCCCATTCATATTTAACAGGTCAATCACAACGTATAAAATTAATCCAACTCTTATAAAAGTACCTGTTAGCCATTGATAAATTGATAAAAAGTCAAGATGCTCGAAAAAGCGTCCGATGGTCACAAGTCCCCATTCTTCATAAGCAGGAAAACGTTGCTTAGCCGCTTCATCAGGTCCAAACTCTGTAATTGCACCGATTAATGGACCTAGCGTTAACCCCATTAAAATTAGAGTCATCACTACAAAATTGGAAAAGCGAATTGGATTTTTTATTTTATGTTGAATGAAGATAAAGAAAATCAGTTCGACAATCCCAGAAGCAGGATATACCATCCCTTTTATTACAGGTTGGAATCCATTTTCAAAAAAAGGACGTAATAAGTTGTAATCTTTCACCTGTATATTCGTAAAAGCGGCAAAAAACCCAAAACCGACAACTCCAACTACAACAAGTATATTTACCATGACAATCGTTTGAATATCCGTTGTTGCAAGCAGTACGCAAAGAACTGTAAAAATAATTAACAAGAAAATAAAAGGTGTTTCCGGTAAAAACGTGTTCGTCACAAATTGTAATGTTTCCCTCATCGTGACTGAAGCGAGAAACAAGAGAAAAGCAATTGTTGTATATATAAAAGTGTATGAACTGACTTTACCCACTCTATCTTCCAACCAATTTCTAATTGGCTCTTGGTTCGATTTTTTATGAATGTATAACAATAGAACTCCCCACGGCAACATAACCAACGTTGCTAGTATCACAGACGCCCATCCATCTCTCCCACCTATTTGCAAAAGTGGTGGGAGTATTGTGACATGGTTTTTCAAACCAATCACGGTCATCGAAAGTAATATAACATGCAAAATGCTAATTGGGTCGGTCTTCTTCATGTAATAAAACCTCCAACATAAGCTTCTAGCATTTATCTTGCACAGAAGTAAGTAAGCTTATACCAAATGGCTACTGATTGTTTTCCGCCATGAAGTAATGTTAGTTTGGATCTATGGCAAAAGCAGAATGAGGAAACGTATCGTATGTTTGAAGAATAGGATTGCGAGGATCTAATTTCAAACTTGGTAGTTGACCTTTCAAGTTGTAATCAACGAATTCAAGACAAATTGATTGCACTTGTTGAAGAAGCCCATGATGAGTATTGCAGTCGTCTACGTGAAGGGTCAGTACAAGCATCAAGTGAAGGTTCAAGCCAGAAGCCTCTGAGAAACAGGAATGGTGATAAAGCACCAAAAAAGCTGTCAAAAAAGGGCGCCTAAAAACTTAAATTGGAAATCAGCCCCTTGATTCTGAAGTGCACCCCAAAAGTTATAGTTAAAATCCATTGGCTCCAAAATACTGTCAAGAATTTCTTGTTGCATTGCTTTATCAAGTAAAGAGTCAATATCCGTATCTCTACTTTAATTATTTTTTCAACTTATTTAAATCGACAACTAACGATTTAAATTTTTGAGTAGCCTCCATTCCAGAGTCTGTAGATGTATCCGACTACATGGAGGAAAAGATTTCTTTCACCTCTTCCTGAATCGTATCAAGTTTTCGAGTAACCACATCTTGTGCGTGGCTACGAACAATCAGAGAAACGTTTTCCTTTTGATCAACCGTTTCCCAAAGGGCATTTTCAAGGATGATAATATCATCAACTTTTACTACCTGTCTTTGGTTTATCAAAGCTTTTGCTTGAAGAATCGACAGCGACTGTTTAAACCGCCTGTCAGAAGGACGGATTCCTTCATCACGCAATTCATTACGGATTTTTGAAAGAGTTTCATATACTTCGTCAGGAATTGTAACCATGTCAGTAAAAAACTGAAGTTGAACCAACTCATCCATTGTCATGGAGGGCATAACCTGATTTTGACCGGTCCCCTTCATCATTGAAACAAAATTCATTTCATCTGCAATGTAATCTAATCCGAACCTAAGTAAAAACCTGTCGAAAAGAGCTTTAAGTCCCTCTTCCGGTATTCGTTCGAAGCTTCAACGACTGACATCAAATGAACCCTTACTGGCGTCCCTTTATTATAGAATAGCCTTTCGTTTATAAGCGTTAGCCAAGCTATTCAAGATTGCCGAGTTGGCTTTGAATATTTCTTCAAGGAAAATTACATTATCTGAAAAACTAAAGCATGTTCAACTTTAGCATCCCGTTAGCGTGAGTACATTTCCTCGCTATCCATACTAGCTCCACTCTAGTGAAGGGTTATAAAACGATTCTGAATCCAATGAGAACCTAAAATTAAGATATTTTAGTATTTCGTCGCTTCAGCAACCTTTTTTACCTTTTGGGCATGACGGGCAATAAAATGGCTCATATAATTTTCCAAAAATAATCGATTAGCTACTTTGCCTAAAATGCCAAAAGGGGATTTATATAAGAATGTATCTTTCATGATTGTTTCTGTGCCCCTTTCAATGAATTCATGTGTATGTGTAAACGAATGAAAGGCTCCATGAACCATGGCATCGGTGAATCTGTAAGGCTTCACCATTTCGATGATTTGAGACGTTAATTTTTGTTTCATCCCAAAATGGGTCGTTTCCCAAGTAACGAAATCGCCACGCTCCATCAATCCAAACGTAATTCCGCCAATGGCTATTTGTTTCGTTAGCAACGTTTTTCCTGCATGAACTTCAACAGTTCTTGCAACATCGAAACAAACTTGGATGGGAGCATGGATTGAAATTTCATGTTTGATGATTGGCATGATGTCACCCTTTTTTGGTATATAAATATTATGACAGTTCCTGTGCGCGGTGTATTTATAACAATTCAATTGGAAGCTCGCCAATGACAGCTAGTATCGGATTTCAAGTTATATTTTATGCAATTAATACGAGGTGCCAGATTCTAACACAATTTTGAATTCAATGAGAACATGGTAACCGAAATTTATTCAGGCAGTATGGTGGCTCAACACCAAAGTCTGTTCTTGACGTAAAAAAGTATGCAAAAAAACACCCGTATCCCCTATAGTTGTAAGTACCAGCAAACAACGAAAGAGGGATACAGATGCACGCTCATTTTACCAGTCTTCTTCTCAATTTAAAAGAGCTAACTATTACCAACATTGTAAATGTCCAAGATGATTTCTATATTTATGTCCAACCAACTGACTATCTGCAAGTTTATCCTCAATGCGAGGGGAAGAATGTCATCCGTAAAGGCACTGCCTATGAGCGAAAAGTCCGGCACCTTCCAGCCTTTGGCCGTTGTGTTTATCTCTTGCTTCCAGCAATCCGAATGTCGTGTAACCAATGTGGGGCTTCTTTCGTTTGGCAGTATGCGTGTGTCGCGCCTAAAAAGCGCTATACCAAACAATTTGAAGCAACCATTCCTAATCATGTCGTTGGAGCGACGGTTACACATGCCGCAAGACAGACGAAAACACCGGCAACTACGGTGGAAAGAGCTTCAACCTGTAGCCGTCGTCATGGATTTGGCAAAAGGCTACCATACCTTTATCAATGAAATCTATCCATCTGCCATTCGGATTGCCGATTGTTTCCATGTGAATCGTTATGTGACAGAAGCCTTACAGGTTGTTCGAAAGCAAGTTCAGAAAGAACTTTTGCCCCGCGCGCGTCAACAATTAAAGAGGCATTTTCGACTCCTGGGTAAACGGGCGGATCAATTAACCGACAAAGAAACCGAATTGATCAACCAATTCCTTCAATATTCGGATGTTTTACGCGCGGTCTACGAATGGAAAGAAGCATTTATTACTTGGTATGATTGCAGTTCAAATCATACCTTAGCCGTAAAAGGTTTCGTGCGGTGGATTAAGCAAGGTGAACAAATCAACAGTTCAGCTGTACAAAGCTGTCTAAAAACCATGAAAAATTGGCAGGAAGAAATCTGTAATTACCACCACTTACGTTTCACGAATGCAGCTGTAGAAGGAAGAAACAACAAAATAAAAGCGTTACAACGTCGACATTACTTTATACGAAATCCCCAGCACTACAAACAACGGATTTTACTAGAATGTAACGAGGAGCTTATCGGCTGGTAGAAGTAGTCAAGTACATGTTTTGGTGTTGAGCCAGTATGGTAACAGTAAATAAAGGCTAGTTGTATAATCAACTTAGCCACCTAAATTTAGACAAAAAAATGGCCATTATAAAATTTCGTGTATCATTGAAGTTTACAGACTAACAATGAGAGGACATTTTATAATGGCACACCCACAGAATACCTAACAAAAACGGTTGGAGGTTTGAGGTTGCTGTGACCACTGAAAAAGAACAGTTAGGTTTTTTGCTCGTTAAAGAAATATATATATCAAAAGGAAAGGTCTTTTCAGTGTAATTGTAATTAGGGTCTTAATCGTATTCCCGCTTAACCTTGTATACAGGTTGTATTACTCGTTTCATAATAAAAAGCATGTACAAGTTATATAACCTGTGGACTAACCTAAATTAATGAGA
>NZ_JAWLIR010000031.1:0-106251 GCF_033485195.1 Sporosarcina beigongshangi | reverse complement strand
TTACGAAGGTGTTCTTAGGAATCCCCCACTTCTAAATGAAGTGAAGGTGGGGGTAGTTCAATAATGGAGAAGAATAGAGGGCTGTCATGAGGACCATTACGATTGAAGAGGTTAGCCAAAAGTTTTCGTTAGAAGTGTTGAGCGGACAGGACCAATTGCAGCGTGTGATAAAAAGAACTAGAGTCCGTCGTCCTGGGTTAGAGTTTATGGATAAATTCGATTTCATGGGAATGGAATACATCCAAGTGCTAGGCAAGAATGAAGTGAACTATTTGCATACGCTGACAGCTGAAGAACGAAAGTTACGGATTGCTAATATTGTTCAATATGCTCCGCCTTGTATGATCATTACGTCTCAGCAAAAGGAGCCATTGGGCTTGATTGAGTATTGTGAGCAAGAAAAATTCCTGTGTTACGAACTGGGGATTCCATGAGTGAGTTGGTCGCCAAGTTGGATGCATATACAGTGAAAGCGATGGCTCCAGAAATTGCGGTACATGGCGTTTGCCTCAATGTATCAGGGATTGGAATTTTGTTGCGTGGTAAGTCTGGCTTAGGTAAAAGTGAGACGGCGCATACGTTGATTTGTCGTGGACATCGGCTTATCGCGGACGATATCGTCGTGCTGAAAAAGCTGAGTCCCCAAACGCTTATTGGTACGCATGATGAAAAAAACAAAGAATTCCTTGCACTGCGTAGCATTGGTTTGTTAAATGTAGTGCGTCTTTACGGGCAAGCTGCTTTCCAAGAAGAAACGCGAATTGCACTGGATATTGAATTGACTGAGTGGGAAGACAATGCGTTAAATAATGAGTTAGAATTGGAGAACAAATTTGTGGAATACATGGACGTGAAAATTCCGTATATCCAAATACAACTCCAGCCTGGTCGTGATATTGCGAGCTTGATTGAAGCGGCGGCGAATAACTGGTATCTTCACCAGCAAGGTTATAGTGCTGCGGAGGAATTTATCAAGCGGATTGAAGAGGATATGGCAGAATAAAATAGGTCCCTCGTTCTAAAAGACTTTTTAGAATGAGGGACCTTCTATTGTTAATCGAGTAAACCAACCATCTTTAAACCGTTGACAATACCGTCTTCGGTGACATTTGTTGTGACATGTTTTGCTGCTTTTTTTGCTTCTTCCCTTCCGTCGCCCATTGCAACGCTATTGACAACGGTTTTAAGCATTTCGACGTCGTTTAAACCATCACCGAATGCGTAAATATTTTCAGGGGCGATACCTAACTGATCGATAACTTTTTGAATGCCTTTTGCTTTCGAACCTCCAGCAGGTATGATATCGACAGCGAATGGATGCCAGCGGATGAAATCGAATTCGGGAAATAATTTTTCATATTCCTTATCTTTGGGATCCTGGCAAAATAATAGTGACTGATAGAGTTCGCGTCCTTCATGAAATGCTGGGTCATGTGCTGGGAAGTGGCTGATTTTCAACGACTGGATACCCGCAGCGATATGTTCATGGTCCAATGTGTTTGTTTTCATGTCCTCGTGGTCCATATAGACAATGGGATGCTTATTCTCTTCTGCAAGAGCGGCTAGACGAAGAAGTGCCTCTTTGTCTAGTGCGTTTTTATAAATTGGTTCGCCTTTAAATACGACATATTGTCCGTTGTAGCTGACGAATGTTTCAATCCCGAGTTCCTCTAGTAAATCTTCAAACATAAATGGCGCGCGTCCTGTGGCAATCGCTACCTCATGTCCTTTTTCCTGTAATTGGAGAATGGCCTTTTTGGTTGAAGCAGGTAGTTTTTTATCGTGATCGTATAATGTACCGTCTATATCGAAGAAAATTATTTTTTTAGTCATGTGTTGCTCCTTTGTACTTTATTTGTTGAGTATAGCTTAGCAGACATTGTTTGATAGAACAATTTAAGCGTTTAGAGTCAAATTTAAAACAGGCTGATTGCATGTCAGCCTGTTTAGGAGTGGTAGGAATTGTTATCTCATTAGATCATTTATGATGACGCCGGCGATAATAATACAAGCCCCTAAAAGACTGAGCCACATAGATTTGTCAGGGTTGTAAGGTCTATGATCCGTATCATGCTCATGCATAGTGATGCGCCTTCTTTCGATTAGTTGATATACATGTATTGTTCCCTTATGGTTAGTGAAGTAAACGATTGAATAGGGACTTTATGTGAAACACCAACAACTTTATTGAAAAGGAATCGACGGGTGGATGTTGTTATAACCAATTTTTGATGTTTTATCGAAGATTACAAGGGAAAAAGAATAGAGAGGTAGACATTTTACGAATGGGGGTAGAGGCATTTTGGAGAAAATAATTTACATTGTGCGCCATTGTTCAGCGGAAGGGCAACCGCCGCATGCGGATTTGACCGCTAAAGGTGTTTTGCAGGCCGAAGAGCTTGGGAAATTTTTTGACGGGATTGAGGTCAATCGTATTATTTCGAGTCCGTTCAAGCGGGCACGACGCTCAGCTTGGCCAATTGCTGAAAGGAAAAAGCTGCATGTAGAAGTGGATAGCCGACTTACGGAGCGTGTGCTAAGTTCACGTGATTTCGGAGATTGGTTGGTGAAGCTGGAGGATACTTTTTCTGACCAAGACTTGAAATATGAGGGCGGGGAGTCTTCTAGCGAAGCAATGTCACGCGCATGTAATGTGGTTGATGAGCTAGGGGCTGGCTCCCGAACTGTGCTTGTGACGCATGGGAATTTGATGGCGTTGTTGTTAAAGCGTTATGATGAGCAGTTTAGTTTTGAGGGGTGGCAAGCACTGTCGAATCCGGATGTATATCGGGTGCGAATTACGGATGATGGAGCCGAAGTGAAGAGGATTTGGCATTAATTTTTAATACCCGTAATACTATGATATACTTTCTGTAATTGATTGAGAAGGGAATGACGGGTGGACGATGGATAACTAATCTTTGATTCCGAGAAATTGAATTTTTTATCTTCATACGGAAAATAGGATTAGTCTGTCTACTTTTAAGTCATTTCATTTCTCATTGCGCATGCAACGGGTTTTTTTAGAGAACTTTTAACTTGATTCAGCAGAAGTTCACTGCTGAATCAAGTTAAAGCCTCCGGCGGATGTCACAGATTTTGAAGGGAGTTACTTGAGCTTTGCTCAATTCAAAATCTGGACGCAAATCCGCCAAGGCGTATTTGATTTGGGCACATAGCGACTAATCCTTCCGATTACTTTTTCGGAGGGATTTTTTAATCTCTCCGTACTTGGAGGAATGGCTATGCTTTTAGGAACATTGCATCAATTGTCAGTTGTATACGGTGAGACGGTGATTTTGGATCGGTTGTCTGCGGATATTCCGGAGGGAGCTTGTATTGCCATTGTTGGTGCGAATGGTGCGGGTAAAACGACATTGTTATCGCTGTTGGCAGGGGAGATATTACCGACTTCGGGCTCGATTGGTTGGAGTAATAAGGCACCGTCTATTACGTATTCCAGGCAGGAGCAGGAAGACGAGGGGCAAGTGAACTGGGAACAGTCAGAGATGCATTTGTATCGTAGCAAGTGGAAGTTGCCGGAGCGGGCGGAGTATGTGTCTGCAAGTGGTGGTGAGCGGATGAAGATGAGGCTTGCGGTGGCACTTGCTGATGAGAGTCAGCTTGTTTTGTTGGATGAGCCGACGAATCACTTGGACAGTGACAGTGTGGAGGAATTGATTCGGATTATTAATGAAGGTAAGCGGACGTATATGATTGTTTCGCATGATCGGCATTTCATTGACCGAACGGCGGATATTGTTTTTGAGATTGAGCACGGCAAATTGACGGTGTATACGGGGAATTATTCGGATTACCGCAAGAAGAAAGAGGCGGATCGAGAAGCGCAACAGAAGCATTACGAGCAGCAGCAACGGAAAATTGCACTAGTGGAGGAACAGATTGAGGCGTTAGGAAATTGGTCAGCGAAGGCGCATGCGGAATCGACGAAAAAGGGCGGAGGAGTGATGGGAGGAAAGGAATACTTTCGGATGAAGGCGAAAAAGCGTGACGTGCAGATTCGCTCGAAACGAAAGCGGCTGGAAGGAGAATTGGAGAAAAATCGTATCGATAAGCCAGAAGACGAAATTGGCGTGTCTTTTGACGTCAAGGGGCGCAAGAAGAAAGGAAAACGGGTGCTGGAGTTGAAGGGGGTTCGAAAGGTATTTGGGGGGCAGGAATTGTTTGCAGATGTGTCGTTTACAGTTCAGGCTGGTGAGCGTATTGGTCTTATTGGTTCGAATGGTGCCGGGAAATCAACACTATTTCGGATGATACTTGGTGAAGAGGCGTATGATGGAGACTTATGGACAACGGCTGGAATGACGATTGGTTATTTGAGTCAGACGGTGCTGGATTTGCCTGAGGACATGACGATGGCGGAGTATTTTTATGTCGATACGTTTCAGGAACGGGGATTGATTCGCACCAATTTGATGAATCTTGGGTTTACGAAAGAGCATTGGCAATTACCATTGTCGGCGTTAAGTATGGGGGAGCGCGTGAAGGTGAAGCTGATGCAGTTTATCCTTGAAGGAGTAGATGTATTGGTGTTGGATGAGCCGACGAATCATCTGGATTTACCATCGAGGGAAGAACTTGAAAAGACGTTGGAGTCGTTTCCGGGAACGCTGTTGTTTGCCTCACATGACCGTTATTTTACGGAACGGATGGCAGGCGGGTTATTGGTATTTAACAAGGGAACGATACGAAAAGTACCAATGACGTTGGCGGAGTGGCAAGCACGTGGGACTATGGTGCGACCGGAAGAAACGGCGCAGGAGCGATTGCGTCTGGAAACAGAATTACAGGCGGTGCTTGGACAGTTGAGTTTGATGAGGCCGGGGGATAAGAAGTATGTGGAGTTGGATAAGGTTTTTAATGAATTGAGTAGGCGGTTGAGAGAACTACCTGGGAAATAATTTTGGGAAACGATAGATTTCACAAGTAAATATTTACGTTGAGCAAGCAGCCGCCCAGTTATAATGAGGCGGCTGCTTGTTTTTATTGAAATAGATCTACAAAGTATCCCCAATCCTACCGCCAACCCGCGTATGTTGTAACCGTACGACAAGCACTAAACCAAGTGCTGCACCACTGATACTTGATACAAGAAATGGCGGTACAAAAAAGAACGCAGTCATTGTTGTACCCATTAGTATTTTGGCGTAGGGAACGGCAATAAGTGACGCAATGCCGCCGGTCCCGATGACTTCACCGATGGCTGCGAGCCAAGTTTTGCCGAACTGCTTATACAAAATGCCAGCTAGGAAAGCCCCAATCATACCACCTGGAAATGCGAGCAATGAGCCCGTGCCAGTGAGGAGGCGAACGAGCCCGGTCACAAAGGCGATCATGACGGCGGGGATAGGTCCAAGCATAATAGCGGCAACGACATTGACCGCATGTTGAACAGGATAGGCGCGTGCGATGCCTGCTGGGAATGATACGAATGTGGAGCCGGCAACCGCAATGGCAACGAACATCGTCATAATGACCATTTTTCTAGTTGTTATGATGAAAAAACCTCCTTGCTTATCGCAATCTTGAAACGGCGAACTGTGATATAGGGATCAATAGCTGAGGCGATGGCTGAAATAATGGAGACGCCCGAAGCACCTGCTTCTAAGACTGGTTCAAAGTTAGCGACTGTAATGCCGCCAATCCCGACAATCGGCATAGCGGGATAAAGGCTACTCATTTGTTGGATAAGAGCTGTCCCGCTGACGGGTTTTGCGTCTGCTTTGGATGAAGTTATATAGACTGGTCCCATTCCAACATAATCAGCACCCACCTTGATTGCCGCTAACATTTCAGACTCATTGTGCACGGAAACGCCTAGTATTTTATCTTTACCAATCCGCTCCCGTACTATTGCGGCTGTTTCGTCATCCTGTCCGACGTGCACGCCATCTGCATTGATGGCAATTGCCAACTCCACATCATCATTGACGATGAATGGCACATTGTAGTGCTGACAAAGTGTTTGACAGGCTTCAGCAAATGCCCGTTTTTCATTACCAACTAAAGCGTTGTTGCCTTTTTCCCGTAATTGAAAACAAGTTACGCCACCCCGCAGTGCTTCCTCCAATACTTTCAGCGGGTCAGACACCCCGGTATTGACACTGCCCATGATGAAATACAATTGTAGTTGTTGTTTAATCAATGAACACTGCCTCCTTTTTCGCCGCTGCATTCTGTTGTTGATATGCCCAGTGATTGGTGGGTCCATGTCCTGCCGAGCCAAGAGTTAGCCCGTCTGAAATGGCTGCTTGGATAAACCGTTTGGCATCGATAACCGCCTTGGAAATGGGCATGCCTTGCGCAACCCGTGCGGTAATCGCAGCAGAAAAGGTACAGCCAGTGCCATGTGTATTTTGGGTGTAGATCCATTCGGAACGAAGGGCAAGGCGTTCACCATCTGCAGATAACAATAAATCCTCCGCATAGTGAGCCCCTTGTCGATGTCCGCCTTTCATGACAACCGCTCCTGCTCCTAGCTGCAAAATGCGGTTCGCGGCTTCCTCGATATCTTCATCCGATTCGATTGTCATCCCGGCAAGCACTTCCGCTTCTGGAATGTTCGGTGTGATGACAGACGCCATTGGGATTAAAAATGTTTTCAATGCATCGACCGCCTCCTCTAATAAAAGTGAAGCGCCACCTTTCGCTATCATGACAGGGTCGATAATGAGCGTGGGGGAGTCGTATGATTGTAGTGTTTCTGCCACAGCACGGATGATGTCTGCAGAAAACAGCATGCCTGTTTTCACTGCTCCAACATTGAAGTCGTCTAGTACTGCCCGTATTTGTGCGGTCACACCAGCCGCATCAATCGGATAAACACTGTGTACGCCGAGTGTGTTTTGTGCCGTTACAGCTGTCAAGGCAGATGTACCAAAGACGCCTAACTCTTGAAAGGTTTTCAAATCGGCTTGAATGCCTGCGCCGCCCCCACTATCGGAGCCTGCAACTGTTAAAGCGATAGCTGTCATCCGGCTTCACCTCCAAGAGCATTCAAAAACTGAACTTGAAAATCGCCAGGTCCCTCGGATTTTTCAGCCGCCTGTTGTCCAGCTTGTTTATAAAAAGTACATGCAGTTACCACTGCACCTAACTGATTTCCATTGGCGACAGCCAAAAATGCCCCTGCAACGGCACTTAGTAGGCAGCCGCTACCTGTAATTTTGGCCATCAATGGATGCCCGCCTGTAATGTGAAGCGTTTTGTTGCCGTCGGTGACAATATCGACCACGCCAGTAACGGCAACGATACAATGATGCCTATGCGCAACTTCTTCTGCAAGTGCCGTCAAATCTGCCTCACCTTCACCTGCATCGACGCCTTTCGCCTCCCAGTTTGCACCCGCAATCGCCGCCAGCTCACCCGCATTACAGCGGATGAGCGTGACATCGACTTCATCTAAAATCCCTAAAACGGATTCTTTACGAAAAGCGGTCGCTCCCGCACCGACAGGATCGAGGACGATAGGTTTTCCATGCTGATTGGCACTTTTTCCAGCAAGCAGCATCGCTTTTACGGTTTCTCGTTTTAATGTACCGATATTCAGCACGGTACAAGACGAGATGCTAGCGATTTCGGCAGCTTCCTCTACGGCGTCCGCCATGACAGGAGAAGCGCCGAGTGCTAGAAGACCGTTCGCTTGGAAGTTAGCAACGACAATATTTGTGATGCAGTGTATGAGTGGTTGATTGTCCCGTAGTTTTTGTATCATTGGCTTGCCGCCACTTCGTATGAGTGAATGGCCCACTGTTGTTGTGTCCAGGCCATTTCCCAGAACTGCCATTCATAATAGCTACTCTTGCGGAAATGTTCTTTAAGCTGAGTACGTCTTTCAGGTGAAACGGCTTCCGCAAGTTCATTCATCCGAGAAATTTGTTCTTGTACAAGCTCCGCGAACCATTCTGAACCGTATGTTTGAATCCATTTATCGTAAACAGGGTGATTTGGTTTCGCGTCTTTGAGTCTTTCGCCAATTTCATAATACAACCAGTAACACGGTAACAATGCAGCAAGTGTATCCGCCAAATCACCTTCATGAGCTGCACGGTACATATGCGAAACGTATTGATAAGCTGTCGGTGCAGGTTGGAACGTCGAGCGTTCTTCCTCGGTTATTCCTAACATGCCGAAAAAAGACTCATGCAAGGACATTTCTGCACTACACGTCTGCTCCGCATGAGCTGCAAAACGTTGTGTTGTCAATAAATCCTGTGCTTTTACTGCACCAAGCGCCTGGATTTTTGCAAAATGTGATAAATAATAAGAATCCTGTTGCACATAAAACTTGAACACATCTAACGGCAACGTGCCGTCCGCAACTCCTTTGACAAATGGATGGTCAAAACTCCCTTGCCATAACGCATCACATTCTGACCGCACTTCTTCACAAAATGTCATCCTGTCCACTCCCTATATTTCTTATATTGAAAATGAAAAAGCCGCCTCCTGAATTAGCTCAGGAAGCGGCCCACGATGGTTTGGTTCATAAATAAACAGCGCGGTCCCACTTCCCTACGCTGGTATGATCCAGATCAGGTTCCAAGGGTCCGCATATCTATATGCGTCTCAGCCTTTTACAAGACTCCCCTAGTGGCGATAAATATTCGATTTTCATCACAACTATAACATAATTCGGACAATTAGCAAGGTATAAAACGATTGTTTGTCGTTTTGCCACTCCGAATAAAAAGTTACTAAACGCTTCTGGCACCTACGCATGAAAAAACACAATAAATTAATACTAGCTTAATAATAGACAGCTAGAATTGGTGATAGGAAGATAACATATTTGGAGGGCAAACAGATGACAATGAGAAAGAAAATAATTACAGGCATTGCGGCAGCGAGTATTCTTTTTGGTGCAAGTCAGCCACATAATGTATTTGCGGAACAATCGTCTTTATTTCAATATAAAGGGGATGATTTGAAGGTGACGCAAATTGGTCAATATGACAGCACTGTAGGCATTGGCGGTACTGAAATTATGGCTTATGATGAGACACTAAAACGTGCCTTTGTAACAAATGGTGTCGTATCTGGAATTGATATTCTTTCTTTTGAATCATTAACGTCTGGTGAATTTACAAAAGTAAGAGCATTAAAACGCATATTTTTAGCGGAGTTTGGAATTGAAAATGTAACAGATATTACGAGCGTGGCATCACACCCGACAAAAGATTTAGTTGCTGTTTCTGTTGTGAGCAATCCGAAAACAGACCCTGGTTATATTGTTTTTCTATCGAAAGACGGGGCATACATATCGAACGTGCAAGTCGGTTCGTTGCCTGACATGGTGACATTTACACCGGACGGAACAAAGGCCATCGTTGCAAATGAAGGAGAGCCGAGTGATGATTACGCGGTTGATCCGGAAGGTACGATTTCGATCATTGACGTCACGAAAGAACCAAGTGATTTCACAGCAAATACGCTTTCATTTAAAGATGTAGAAATCGATGGAAAAGTTCGAGTGAATTCTAAAGGCACAGTTCTTCAACAATTGGAGCCTGAATATGTAGCGGTTTCAGAAGACAGTAAACTAGCGTATGTATCGATGCAAGAAAATAATGCCATCGCTACAGTTGACCTTGTAGCAGAAAAAATCCTTCATGTGAAAGGGCTTGGGGTGAAGGACCACTCCATTCCTGGGAACGAGCTCGATGGGAAGCGCAATGATGAAACAACAATTGAACGCCTTCCACTTCTAGGTTTTTACATGCCAGATGCCATTGATACGTTTACCTCCGGTGGAAAAACGTATATTTTAACACCTAATGAAGGAGACGCCCGAGATTACGATCCGTATTCTGAAGAGGCGGAAATCGGTGATATCGCTGATAAGATTAAATTGAATGCCAATCATTATAAAGGGTTCACCCAAGAAGAACTCGATCAGTTAGTGGCAGATGGATTATTTGATGAAATGAAGAAAACAAAAATTACACTCGAGCAAGGTATGACTGCAGATGGTTCTTACGAGGCCCTTCATTCGTACGGCGGACGCAGTTTCTCGATCTTTAATGCTGAAACAATGGAGCTCGTTTTTGATAGTGGAAGTGAATTCGAGAAAATTACAGCTGAGGCACTTCCTAAGTTTTTTAATACGGATAACGAGGAAATTGCCTACGACAAACGGAGCTCGGCAAAAGGTCCAGAACCAGAAACTGTTGTCAGTGGAGAAATTGACGGTAAACAGTATGCATTTATCGCTTTGGAGCGAGTGAGCGGAATTATGGTCTATGACCTCGCAAACCCATTGAAACCCGAATTCGTTACATTTATAACAAGTAGGGATTATAGTGGGGATATTAAAGGGGATGTATCACCTGAAGGCTTGCGCTTTATTTCAGCTGATAAGAGCCCTACAGGTCATGCCCTATTAGCGGCGACTCATGAAGTGTCCGGCACTGTCGCAATCTATGAATTTGGCGGAAAAGACATGAACAAATCGAATTTGTTTGAAGATGTTGGAGAGAGCCACTGGGCACATCCATTTATTAATGACCTGTACCAACGCGGAGTTATCAGAGGCAAAACGGAAACGACTTTTGCACCTCAAGAATCCGTAACGCGCGCACAGTTTGCGGTTATGTTAGCAAATGCCCTTGATTTAAAGCCCGCTTCTAATGGTCAACAATTTTCTGATGTTCCAAGCTGGGCGCAGGATGGGGTACAAGCTGTTTTTGAAGCGAAAATTAGTAACGGTAAATCAGAAAGACGATTTGATCCAAGTGCAAAACTTACACGTGAACAAATGGCTGTGATGGCGATAAATGCATATGAATTTGCAACAAAAACAACAGTTCCAGTGGCGGGTAAACAGAACTATAACGATCTAAAAAGCGTGAGTGATTATGTACGTGAAGCTGTTCAAAAAGCATATACGCTAGGGATAATGGAGGGCGAAGGGAATAAGTTCCAACCGAAAGAATCTTCTACGCGTGCACAAGCTGCAAAAGTGATGTCAACTTTGCTGAAGCAAATAGAAAGTGAACCGCAAAAGTAATAGTTAGTGCCTGCCACCCTTCGAACCTACGATGTGGACAGGCACTTTTTTATCTGGATTGATGACTATGCTTTTGGATGAAAGGATAAAGAGGAATTGTGGCAGGGGTGCAAGATATGAAAAGGATTTGTAAAAATTATTTCAAATAGATACTTAGGTCCCTTTTATTCCTCCCGATTTGATATAATTCCTTAGGCCTGAAAAAGCCATGAAAACAGATTGGGGAGAGAAAATATGCGCATCAAGACGCGGCTTATACTTGTGATTTCTATCTTGATTTTATCGATTTCGATTGTGGGGATATTATCTACACGGTCTTTACAAGATAATGTAGAAGGCAATAAGAACCTGAATACGTTGATGGACATGCAAACTATTTCAAAGCATATTCAATATCGACTGGCAGGTCTTTCAAACGATGAAAGAGCTCTGCTAATCACGGGAGATGAAACGTTTGCGGAGCAAATGGAAGAAAAGTCAATGGACATACTCGCTCAATTTGATAAATTAAGTGAGCTATCCAAAACCTCTTTGGATAAAGAGAGAGTTGATGAAATAAAGAGGAATTATGAAACATATTGGTCTCAAAGTCAATCGGTTATCAAGACGTTTGCTACAAGTCCAGATAAAGCGAAAGAAATTCATTTTGGAGAAGAGCGAAGAATTCGCAAAGAAGTGTTAGATCCATCCTTCGAAGGTTTTATTGCAGAATTGGATCAAGAGACAGCCTACGTCGATACGAGTATTCATGATCAATCCAAAGTAAGGTTGGTTATTTTGGTTGTCATTACGGTTGCAGCAATATTGTTTGGCCTAATAGTAGGCGCACTCCTTTTGAGAGCCATTGTCATTCCTTTGCGTCAGTTGAAGGAGCAAATGAATGATATTTCTAACGGTGACGGTGATTTGACAAAGACAATCCATGTGAAAGGTAAAGATGAATTGGGGGAAGTAGCAGGCTCGTTTAACCAATTCCTTGGTTCGTTAAGAGACATGATTATGCAAATTGGCGAATCTTCTCAGCAAGCGGCCGCTTCGTCACAACAGTTCTCGGCGAGTGCAGAAGAAACAAAATTCTCAGCGAATCATATAACGGATCGCCTGCAAACAATCTCTACAAGCATGGATCAGCAATCAGAATTCCTTGATGAGAGCTCACATGCTGTTGAGGAGTCTTTACAAAGATTACTTCGCATGACATCTCGCACAGCAAAGGTTGCGGATGCCACTTCTGTAGTGACGGAGCAAGCCGGTCGTGGAGAGAAGTCTGTGGAGGAAATCGTTGCATCTATGGAATTTATTCACCAATCCGTAGCTGAGGCAGATGACAATATTAACTCATTAGCTGAGGATACAGTAAAGGTTGGAGAAATTACAACCATCATTAATGACATTGCGGCACAGACGAATCTATTAGCTTTGAATGCAGCAATTGAGGCAGCTCGGGCAGGGGAGCATGGAAAAGGCTTTGCAGTTGTAGCAGAAGAAGTCCGTACATTGGCTGATCAATCGAGTCAATCAGCGAATGAGATTCGACAATTAATCACACGCATACAAGGGACAACAAATGATACCGTTCATACCATTAACATTGTCAAAGAGAATGTTAATGAAGGGAATCGTTTAACGACGGCGACTTCTGTTCAATTTAGCGAAATATTGAATTCAATCTCCGATGTATCCGTAAAAATACAGGAAATTGACGCATCGACTGAACGGCTCACTGCAGATTTCAAGATGGTGGCTGAAAAACATGAGGATGTATCGAGATTATCTGAGGAAAACGCTAGGAATACAAATGAAATTGCTGCCGCTTCTGAAGAGCAGGTAGCTTCTATGGAAGAAATTCAATCTGCTTCGCATTCTTTAAGCGAGATTTCAGAGGCATTGAACGAGATGGTTCTGCGTTTTAAAATTTAACTTGATTTAGCCGGGGTCCCCCCGGCTAAATCAAGTTAAAGCCTCCGGCGGATGTCACAGATTTTGTAGGGAGTCAATTGAGGAAGCTCAATTCAAAATCTGGACGCAATTACGCCGAGGCGTGATTGATCTTAATTCAGCCGAAGCCCCCACTTTTAATATAAGTAGGGGCTTTTATAATTGCCGCTTCGCTTACAGTGAATAAGTTTGTTAACAATGATATTGTTAGAGTATTATGAAAGTATTAATGAAGTATAGGGTGATCAATATGAATGGAGTTCCGATGCTACAAATGACACTGGCGATGGCGATTTTTGGTTCAATCGGATTTTTTACGGGCAAGACGGGGATTCCAGCGGCTGAATTGGTATTTGTTCGGTGTATTTGTGCCACACTTTTTTTAGGTTTTTGTTGGATTGTCGCAGGTCAGCATAAAGTGGAGGTTTGGCGAAAACGGGAAATTGTACAAACGATTATTTGCGGTGTTTTCTTAGTTTTGAATTGGGTGTTTTTATTCAAAGCATTCGAAGAAATGTCCATTACGGTTGCTATTACACTCTATAATTTAGCGCCCATTTTCGTGCTGATCATAGGGAGCTTGTTTTTGAAAGAGAAGATGACAGTAACGGCTTTGCTAGCGATTGTTACTTGTTTTTTAGGAAGTGTCTTCATTATCGGTATACAAAGTTTCACTTCACTGACGGATTTCGTTAGTTCAGGTTTTGGCTGGGCCATCCTCTCGGCTGTGTGCTATGCAATGACGATGCTAATTGGGAAGGGAATCACGGGACTAAGTGCGTACGCGATGACATTTGTTCAAACTTCAATCGGCATTTTGATGTTATTCCCGTTTATGAACTTTACTGTATTTATAGGGTTAAGTGATGCGAATTGGCTGTACATCATTGGGACAGGCTTAATACATACGGGATTTGTCTATTATTTATTTTTCAATAGCCTTCGGAAATTAACGACAGTCGTCATTTCTGCTTTAGTATTTGTCGACCCAGTTGTTGCCATTCTATTGGATGTCATTATTCTAGATTTCCATCCATCTATTTTACAAACGGTTGGCATCCTTCTGATTTTCGGAGGAATTGTCTATACAATAATAGGGGCACCTGTACGAGAAATAAAAACAGAGTCTGCTTCTAAAGTAATGTAGCATTGATCCAGAAACATTACCAAAAACTTAGTTAGGAGATGGCGTCATAACATGGATAAAATCATTCAATCTTATTTTGAAAATTTAGAGGTCGAAGACAAAGATGCTCAATTCGAGGCCTTTGAAAATATCGTTGCGGCTACAAGTAAAGAAGTAGATTGGGCCTATGAGGTTTGGGACTCATTAAAGGAGTGGCTAACAGACTCCGATAATCACCGAAGGTCTAGAGGTGCTCAATTCCTTTGTCGGTTAGCAATTAGTGACCCGGAAAAACGAATCCTCGCTGATTATCAGGCGATTTGGGAAGTAACAAAAGATAAAAAATTCGTCACTGCAAGACATACTCTACAAGCAGTTTGGAGAATTGGTCTAGCGGGCACAGAGCAAAAAGTGCTGGTCGTAAAAAGCCTAATCGACCGGTTTGTAAATGGAACGGATGAAAAAAACTATACATTAATTCGTTATGATATTCTTCAAGGTCTTCGGAATTTGTATGATGAAATAAAGGACGAGGAAATAAAGAAGATCGCTTTAGATTTAATTGAACAAGAAGAGGATCCAAAATATAAAAAGAAGTATGCGACTGTGTGGAAAAAGGCGTAAACTTTTGACCATGCTATTTAGTGATAATACATCGAAAGCAGGAGGGTTCAGGTTATGAACAACGTTACGAAATTTAACATAGTAAAGCCAGCCAATGAAGTATTTGAAGCATTCGTAGATCCCTCGAAAATCGGGAATTTTTGGTTCTCGTCGAGCTCTGAAAGATGGGAACAAGGCAAGACGATTACATTGCGATATGACGAATACGATGCACAAGGGGATATAGAAGTATTGGAAATTGTAGTAAATCAGAAAATCGTGTTCCGATGGGGTGCTAATGGGGAAGGTCATATTGTTACGATTACATTAACAGAGCTGGATAAATCGAGCACACTCATTGAAGTTGTTGAGTCGGGTTTTGTTGAAAATGATGAAGAATTTATAAGTCAATTGATCGATAACAAAGAGGGCTGGGTTTACATGCTAACTTGTTTAAAGGGTTATTTGGAATTCGGGGTCAAGGAATTGAGAGCAGGAATCGTTAAATAATTGGGTGTTTAAGTAAGCCCCACTTTCAATATATCTGTTTAGCTGACGCTAAAATGTCTCACACTTGGCATAAGGAAGGTGAGTGCATTGTTTTTTGAAATGAAAACCGTTATGCATCAGACAGATGTTATATCATTCGCGTGGAATGATATAGGTGGGGTTTATCACGTTTATAAAGATGGAAATCATGTTTACGAGGGAACTGTACCCGAATTTAATGACGGTGATTTTAAGCACGCAAGATTGTATAACTACGCGATTGAACGCACGGAAGATGGCGAAGTGGTCGATGTTATCGCGCTGCAAACATCGGCGTTTGCTGAACAAAAAAGTAAGGATAATCCCCTTCAATCGCTCGTCATGACAACGATTGTTGCGAGGTCACAAATCGCATTGTCGTGGGAGGAAATTAGCGATGTAGATGAATATGAAGTGTTTCGAAATGGTGTGCATATGAAAACAGTGAAGGAGAATTACTATAGCGACCGGGATTTTTCATTGGATGAAACCTATCGCTATACCATTCGTTTGAAGCGCCCGATTGCTAGATCGGAAGACCGATTTAATAGGAGTAAATCAATGTCTTCAACCATTTTTGGTATGTTGAATCCGGTAGCATCGAAAGAAGAGGCGGCTGTTGAGGTGTTTGAGGTGACAAAGTGGATTGCGCAGCCGCAACAATTATTGACGCCTATTCAAGATCGAATTCGCCGTCCGAATGTGGACAGATGGAAATTGCGCTATACGACTTTTTTGGCTGATAAATGGGTGGAAAATCCAAATGTCTTGGCATGGAATCATTATTTTAAAGGGGATGGCAGAGGTTTTGATGTAGATGGGGAGGGCTTTCGAACTCGCGTTCATATTGAACTGGCATATGATCAGCCAAATGCGCCATTGACGTTTACAAAAGCTGTTGGACCATCGATTGCCTATAGTCGTTTGAAGCGATTCCGTGAACAAGCGACTGCTTAGCATGAAGGAATTGTTTTGAAACGTTTGGATTATGGACGGGGAGAATCGGGGTTTACACTCACACATGCAGTCGGTAATCCCTTGACGCCTGCACCGAAAATAGACTATGAAATGCAGGCTGTTTTACGACGAGATGGACCGTTTGATATGACAGGTTACCATGACCAGGCGCCACATCACGAAGTTTATATGATGCGCGGCGAAGGAAATGAGTGGCTGCCGATTCACCAGGCGGAAAGTAAAGGCCTTGCCTGGCTTTCACCGGTCATCGCTTGGCAATATTGGCGTTGCTCGAGTTTTGGCTGAAGGTTAATTGTCAGAGTAAAAGTCGGAACTGTGAGCGCGATGCCAAGCAGGCTCTTTGACAATTGTAATTCTATTTGATAAAGTTATCTTGAATTCAAGATAAGTATTTTATCCGAAATAGGAGTGATAGATCATGAAACATATATTCAAACAAGGAACGAATGCTTCGAAACCAGTGTTGCTAATGCTTCACGGAACAGGTGGAACTGAAAATGATTTGCTGCCACTTGCAGATTTGATTGACCCGGAAGCGTCAGTACTGAGTGTGCGAGGAAATGTCCTTGAAAATGGGATGCCACGCTTTTTCCGAAGATTAGCGGAAGGTGTTTTCGACGAGGAGGATTTGATTTTCCGAACGAAGGAATTGAATGAGTTTCTCGATGAAGCAGCTCAAAAATATGGTTTCGACCGATTGAATATCATGGCAATTGGTTATTCCAATGGAGCGAACATTGCGGCGAGCCTGTTGTTCCATTATGCAGGCGCTTTGAAAGGTGCGATTTTACATCACCCGATGGTGCCAAGGCGTGGCATTGACTTGCCAGATTTGACTGGCACTCCGGTGTTTATTGCCGCTGGGAAAAATGATCCGATGTGTTCCGCGGAGGAATCTGAGGACCTGGACGAACTATTGACAGCTGCAGGGGCACAAGTGAAGGTGCATTGGGAAATGAATGGTCATTCGTTGACGCGAACAGAAGTGGACGCAGCAGCGGAATGGTATCGAGCACTATTTAACGATTGAAGAAGTAAAAATGTGGCACTATTGAAAAACGATTCAAAGCGAGGGAGTTTCCAAAATCGTCTGTATATGCTAGACTGAAATTAAGTTAATAGAAACGGTTTGAGCCAATGAGAGACCTGACGACATTATTGCGAATATGCAGTAGTATGCGTTCAGGTCTCTTTTTGTTAAATAAAATACTAAATAGACAGCAAAAGGAGACGATTAATATGGGTACATTTTCGGCGCTAGAAAGACAGGCTACGTTTGACAGAATGGCAGACGAATCATTCGATTTACTCGTCATTGGTGGAGGAATTACGGGCGCGGGTATTGCTTTAGACGCCGCAACCCGCGGTTTGAAGGTGGCGCTCGTGGAGATGCAGGATTTTGCATCTGGTACGTCAAGTCGTTCGACGAAATTGGTGCATGGGGGATTACGTTATTTAAAGCAGTTTGAAATTAAGGAAGTGGCGGAGCTCGGTAAAGAGCGTGCGATTGTTTACGAAAACGGTCCTCATGTGACGACGCCAGAATGGATGTTATTACCGTTTCATAAAGGGGGTACCTTCGGCAAATTGTCGACGTCATTTGGACTGCGTGTTTATGACTTTTTGGCGGGTGTTAAGAAACAGGAAAGAAGAACAATGCTGTCGCTAGCAGAAACCATTCGTAAGGTGCCGATTGTCAAAAAAGATGGCTTACTTGGCGGTGGCGTTTACGTGGAATACCGCACAGATGATGCACGCTTGACGATGGAAGTAATCAAGGCGGCAGTGGAAAATGGCGCAGTGATTACGAATTATGCCAAGGCGGCGCAGTTTATTTACGATGATAGGGAGCAGGTAATAGGTGCTGATATAAAGGATATGCTGACGGATAAGACAGTGTCAGTGCAGGCAAAAAAAATTGTCAATGCAACAGGACCATGGGTAGATGACGTACGAGAAATGGATGGCTCTAAGAGCGAAAAGCACTTGATTTTATCCAAAGGAGTCCACTTGGTGTTCGATCAATCTACCTTCCCATTGCAACAAGCGGTCTATTTCGATACGCCTGACAAACGCATGGTGTTTGCAATTCCTCGGGATGGCAAAACGTATGTAGGGACGACGGATACATTTTACGATGCGAGCCGTGCGACGATCAAGATTACGACAGATGATCGCGCGTATATTATGGGGGCGATTCACTATATGTTCCCAGATTTACAAATTGCAGAAAAAGATATTGAGTCGGGCTGGGCAGGGATTCGTCCGCTCATTCACGAAGAAGGTAAAAGCCCTTCTGAAATTTCAAGAAAAGATGAAATTTGGCAATCAGATACAGGATTAATTACTATTGCAGGTGGGAAATTAACGGGTTATCGTAAAATGGCAGAAACCGTAGTGAGCATGGTTGTAGAAAATATGGCTGCAACAGACAATAAACAATTTGGTCCATGTGTCACCAAACATTTCCCGATTTCTGGCGGAGATGTTGGCGGTTCGGCAAGGCTGCAACAATTTTTATACGCCAAGAATAAGCAAGCGCAGCGTTTAGGGTTGAATGAACAGCAAGGCCTCAAATTGGCGAAGATGTATGGGTCCAATGTCGATACGGTGTTTGGTTATGTGGAGGTCAATGATACGTTGCTTCCCCCTGTGTTATATGCTCAATTAATGTATGCGATTCATCATGAAATGGCCGTTAAGCCAACTGATTTCTTTATTAGAAGGACGGGGGCTTTATTATTCGATATTGCTACTGTTATGGAATGGAAGGAGCAAGTGATGGCAGAAATGGCGACAACTTTTGGCTGGACTACAGATCAGCAGACACGCTATGCGAAAGAATTACAGCAAGAAATCGTGTGTGCGACGACTGCGGTCGAGGTATAATAAGGCTCGGAGGGAGAGGGGAAATACAATGCCTTTTCGTGAACAAAAAATCTTACCTGCTTTGCGTAATCTGAAGCAGCTCGAACCATTGCTGAGCAGCCCCTATGAGTATATTGTCTTGTTGGAAGTGCATATAAGTAATCTCAAAACGATTAAAAATGAGGCAGATCGCTATTGTAAAAAGATTATTATTCATGCGGATTTAATTCAAGGGTTAAAAACAGATGATTTTGCCGCAGAGTTTCTTTGTAATGATATTCGGCCAGCGGGTATTATTTCTACCCGGTCGAATATGATTATGAAAGCGAAGGCCAAAGGGATTATTGCGATTCAACGAATGTTTTTATTGGATACGATTGCTTTGGAAAAGAGTTATTCGCTCATTGAAAGGACGAAGCCAGACTATATTGAAATTCTTCCTGGTGTCATTCCCCAAATCATTAGTGAAGTTCATGAAAGAACGGGGATTTCAATTATTAGTGGGGGACTTATTCGGTCAGAAGACCATGTCCGTGCTGCATTGGATGCGGGTGCAAAAGCTGTAACGACGTCCAATCAACAGCTGTGGGCAGCGTTTGCGAAAGATAGAAAAGCGTAATGTTCATATTATTTTTAGAAAAGTATTGACAATAGTTTGAATCTTTACTAGACTATGGATAGGTTAATAAAAAGTGGTTGAGCATTGAGGTCCACATTTATTCATTCCGCACAAAGCGGGTGATTAAATGTGGACTTTTTTATGATTCCACACGTAACCGCTTACAAAAAATCAAAGGAGGAAGAGGAAATGACACCATTTTTAGGGGAGTTAATTGGTACAATGATTTTAATCATCTTTGGAGCGGGTGTAGTCGGCGGAGTGTTAATGAAAGATTCGAAGGCTGAGGGTGCTGGCTGGATAGTCATTACACTTGGATGGGGGCTTGCTGTGACGATGGGCGTTTATGCAGTTGGAAATTTCAGTGGAGCTCATTTGAACCCAGCGGTTACAATTGGATTGGCATCTATCGGAGAATTTCCATGGGCTGATGTTCCAAACTATATATTTGCACAAATGACGGGAGCTATTCTAGGGGCAGTCATCATTTATTTCCAATACCTACCTCATTGGAGTAAGACAGAGGACCAGGGTGCGAAACTCGCGGTGTTTGCAACGTCGCCTGCAATTCGTCATCCACTATCGAATTTAGCGAGTGAAATGATTGGTACGTTTGTCTTGCTATTAGGTCTGTTGATGATTGGTGCAAATGAATTTACAGAAGGATTGAACCCGTTAATTGTCGGTGCACTTATCGTTGCAATTGGTATGTCACTGGGCGGAACAACTGGTTATGCGATTAATCCGGCACGTGATTTAGGGCCAAGAATTGCTCATTTCTTCTTGCCGATTGCGGGTAAAGGATCATCAGACTGGAGTTATGCATGGGTACCTATCGTAGGACCAATTCTTGGCGGTGCGTTCGGTGCGCTATTCTATCAACAATTTTTCACGGGTGTAAATAGTGTTGCGTTTTGGGTAGTTGGAGCTGTTGTATTAGTAGTTCTGTTGGGCGCTCAATTTACGCTTAAACAAGAAACTGCAGTAGTCGTAAAACAAAGAGTTGCAAAAGGGGCATAAGACTAAAAAATAGAGGGGGAGAACAAATATGACTGAGAAATATATTTTAGCACTTGACCAAGGGACGACGAGCTCACGAGCCATTTTATTTGATCAACAAGGAGAGATTTTTCATACCTCTCAACAGGAATTTACGCAATATTTCCCACAGTCTGGGTGGGTTGAGCATCGAGCGGATGAAATTTGGAGTTCGATTTTAGCTGTTATTGCAGGTGTGTTGTCTGAGAAAAATATCAATGCCAATCAAATTGCGGGGATTGGTATTACGAACCAGCGTGAAACGACTGTTGTGTGGGATAAGCATACAGGTGATCCTGTTTACAACGCAATCGTTTGGCAATCGCGACAAACGGCTGACATCTGTGAAGCGTTAAAAGCGCAAGGGCATGATGATATGGTTCGCGATAAGACGGGTCTACTCATTGATGCTTACTTTTCAGGCACGAAGGTGAAGTGGATTTTGGACAATGTTGAGGGTGCAAGAGAAAGAGCGGAGCGGGGCGATCTGTTATTTGGCACAATCGACACATGGTTAGTTTGGAAGCTATCCGGTGGCAAGACACATGTGACGGATTATTCCAATGCTTCAAGAACACTAATGTACAATATTTACAATTTAGAATGGGATCAAGAATTGCTCGATATGTTAGGTGTACCGGCATCCATGCTTCCGGAAGTTCGCCCATCCTCTGAGGTCTATGCACATACAGATGAGGATTTATTCTTTGGTCACGCGGCTCCACTTGCGGGCATCGCAGGCGATCAGCAGGCGGCACTATTTGGTCAGGCGTGTTTCGATAGCGGTATGGTGAAAAACACATACGGAACAGGTTGCTTTATGCTCATGAATACGGGTGAAAAAGCAGTGAAATCGGAGCATGGCTTATTGACGACGCTTGCATGGGGAATAGATGGCAAAGTGGAATATGCACTTGAAGGTAGTATCTTTGTTGCAGGCTCAGCGATTCAGTGGCTACGAGATGGACTGCGGATGTTCAGAGATTCGGCAGAAAGTGAACGTTATGCTAATCGCGTAGAATCAACAGAAGGTGTTTACGTTGTACCTGCATTTGTTGGATTAGGTGCACCCTATTGGGACAGTGATGTAAGAGGAGCTGTATTTGGATTAACGAGAGGTACATCGAAAGAGCATTTTGTTCGGGCAACGTTGGAATCACTTGCTTATCAGACGAAAGATGTATTGGATGCAATGGAAGCAGATTCCGGGATTTCATTGAAAAAGTTACGTGTAGATGGCGGAGCAGTTGCGAATAATTTCTTAATGCAGTTCCAAAGTGACTTGTTGAATGTACCAGTGGAACGTCCAGTCATTAGTGAAACAACGGCATTAGGTGCAGCCTATTTAGCCGGTTTGGCAGTTGGATTCTGGAAGGATCGTTCAGAAATTGCGAAGCATTGGCATCTCGATAAACAATTCCAGCCTGAAATGGAGCAAGACGTGCGTGAAGAAATTTATGGCGGCTGGCAAAAAGCCATTCGTGCGACGATGGCTTATAAATAACTTGAAAAGGCTAGCAAGTATCGCTTATAGCGTGCTTGCTAGCTTTTTTTCAATAGATATATTAGGCTTTCTTAGGCCGAGGCCAAATAAAATATGAAATGGAGATGACGAGGTCGATGCCAAGGACGATGGCCCATACTTTCAGCGTTCCGGATAATGCTTCTGTTTTTGTTGGATTATCGATGAAGTAAATCATGGCCATTAGGAATGCGGCACCAATGATATAGGCGAGTCCATGCTGCAGGGAGCCTTTCAAAGAATGACGGGCGTGTGCCAATCCGGTTTTCCTTATCGGTTTTTGTCCCTGTTTCTGAATATAATAAACAAAACGTTCATCTGCCCAGCGAATCATACTTTTTCCGAAAGCGACGGATACCCCGAGGTAGATAGCCGCAAGAGCATGTACTTGGGTGGCAGTTGCTCCGTTGTATAGGTTAGTTGCTGTGACGATCAGTAAAATTAAATCAATAACGGGTGTTAAAGCGAGCAAGAAAAAACCGAGTTTTTCACGCTTAAATAGATAACGTGTGATAAGTCCGAGTAAGATGACGACCCAAAATCCGATTTCACACGCGACGATTGTCCATGCGATGAAATTCATATGAATACTCCTTTTTAACCTATTTGTATTGAATAATCCTATATTACCATTTCAATTCAATTTGTAGCGAATAATTTGGTGTATGACCGACACTCAAAAAAAAACGGAAAAGCCACTTTAGCTTTTCCGTTTCATTGTTCATTTATTTCCCTACCAATGAATTCTCAATATCATATTTCTCTTTCACTTCGTCTAGCCAGTCAGTATACGCTGTCTGCATTTGCTCCTCGACTAACAGCTTTTGGATGTCTTCTTTCTTATCCTCATAAACAGCCTCTTTCGCCGCTTTTTTATCGGTGACATGAATGATATGGTAGCCATGTTCTGTTTTCACGGGCTCACTAATTGCATCAATCTCCATTGAAAATGCAGCCTCTTCAAATTCGGCAACCATTTTACCATGGCCAAAGTAGCCTAATTCGCCACCTTTTTCTGCACTACCTGTATCCGTCGAATATTCTTTCGCCAGTGTTGCAAAATCCTCGCCATCTGCCAGTTTTTTCGCAACTTCTTTTGCTGTGGCTTCATCCTCAACTAAAATATGACTCGCTTCAACCTGATCCTCTGTGCTAAGTGTTTCCTTGTTTTCATCGAAATAAGTTTTAGTATCCTCGTCTGTTATGTCGATGCGTGGTTCAACCACTTTTCGAATCGATAAATATTCAGTGATACTCGCTTTGAATTCCTTCTCAGTGATACCGCCTTGCTCCAATGCAGCAGCAAAGGCTTCCTCTCCGCCGGCGCTTTCAATTTGCGTGACAAGCTCGGCTTCTACTTCCTCATCAGAAACGGTCACTTTTTCTTTTTTCAGCTCCATAGCAATGACTTTATCTTCAATCATCATATCAAGGGCTTGTTGTCCGGAAGCTTTGACAAGTGTGTCATATAATTCTTCCTTAGTGATTTTTTCATTGCCCACTTTCGCTACGACTTCTTCGTTCCCTTTTGAACACCCCGCTACCATCACAAGGATGACGGCAATTATTAGTGGGTATAGCCATTTCTTAGACATGTATTCTCCTCCAAAATCTTTGATTACTCATATGGTACATCGTAAATATGAACAAATTATTACGGAGGAGGTTAGTTCGGTAATAAAATCGTAAATTTCGTGCCTTTCCCTTGTTCACTAAACACTTCAATTGTCCCATTATGCATGGTGACGAGCTGTTTGACGATGGATAGACCGAGCCCAAATTCTCCATATGGATTCGTAGTCCGTGACACAATCGCCTTATAAAACCGTCCCCAAATTTTTTCGACATCTTCTGGATCAATGCCGACACCGGTATCTTCAATTTCAATCACGGTCATATCGTTCTGCACATAGCCACGTAAAAAGATAGACCCGTTTTCAGTAAATTGAATACTGTTTTTCGTAATGTTAATCAAAATCTGGGTGAGCCGATCATAATCAGCATGTACAGTTACGTGAGGTGCTACATCGACGATTATCCTATCCTGCTGTTCAACCGCGACTCCTTCAAGCTGATCCTTAATAATTTCTAATAGTTCAGCGAGCTGGATGTCTTGTTTAAATAATGTAATTTGGTTGGAACGTATTTTTTCATAATCCAGGTTTTCATTGACGAGGCGGATGAGTCGCATCGTTTCATTACTGGCGAGCTGGAATCCTTTTTCTTTTTCCGTTTCTGAAATCATGTCATTTCTCATGCCCTCGATGATGCCGCGGATCGTTGTCAGTGGTGTTCGTAGTTCATGGGAAACATCTGCCATGAACTGGCGTCGACGGTTTTCTAGGCTTTCGATTTCTTCCATGGATATATTTAATGTCTCGACCATTTTGTTGAAATCCTCGGCAAGTTCACCAATCTCGTCGACATTAGCCGATGGAATACGGACAGAGTAATCTCCTTGTGCCACAAGTGAGGTTGCTTCACGAAGCCGCTTGATACGCTTCCCATGGAAATTCGATAAAATCCAGCTGAGTAATAGTGCGACCGCAAGCGCGAGCACCATTGTGAATAGCAAATAGGTATTCATCTGCGTAATAACTTCCTTTGAGCCTTTAATCGGCGACGTCAATAGAATGCCCCCGACAAACTGGTTGTTTTGGACATAGGGAAGTAGGACGAAGGTGACCGCTTCGTCGAAACGCTTGAAATCCTGTTTAACTGTGACTGTTTTACCGTTTTTAATCTCCTGCCATTCGTCCTCACTTAATAGTCCGATGACAGGTGCCTTTAGCTCGGTGGTATAAATGATAGCAGATTGCTCGTCGAATAAAATGTATTGAATATCACGGCCGTTTAACACATGTTCATAGGCTTGTAGCGTACTCGTCGAATTGCGAGGGTTGCGATTTAGGTCGCGTAAAATAGTTTGTCCATACGTCGCCAGTTCTTCCGTTTTATTGTTATAGACAAATTGTTCAACATAATGAGTGAATAGCACACTTAGTATTAAAAAGGCGATGACGATAACGCTGACATGGCTCGCGAGCTGCTGGTATAAGTATTTGACTTTCACTTGGACTCACCTATTGTTTCATCAAAACGATAACCGACGCCCCAAACGGTGTGGAAAAAGGGTTGCTCCTCTGTCGCGATTTTCGTGCGAAGTCGCTTAATATGGACGTCCACGGTACGGTCATCCCCGTAGAAATCATAGCCCCAGACGTTGTCTAATAATTGCTCGCGTGAAAAGACTTGTTTCGGGTGTTGGGCAAAATGGGACAGTAAATCAAATTCTTTTGGCGTTAAGTTAAGGACGGGCTTGCCGTCTAATCGCACTTCGCGTGTGTTGTGATTGATGTTGAAATGCACGGTTTCGATGATGCCTTCTTGCTGCTCATTGACTTGTTGAGGTGTGTACCTGCGTGTCACGGCTTTAATACGTGCCATGAGCGCGAGTGGGCTAAACGGTTTCGTGACATAATCATCCGCTCCCATCTCAAGTCCGAGTACTTGGTCAGATTCACTGTCCTTGGCGGTTAGCATAATCATCGGGCCTGTGTAATTGTCTTGTCTTAATTTTCGGCAAATCGAAACGCCATCCATTCCGGGGAGCATCCAGTCGACAATGAGGCAGTCCCAATTCTCCTCACTTGCACGGCGATAGCCTTCTAAACCGTCTTTGACGAAATGTCCTTCGATGCCTTCTTTGGAGAAAAAGAGTTCAATCATCGAAGAGACACTTTCGTTGTCTTCAATTACTAAGATTTTCATAAAATCGCCTCCGCTTTAGCAATATCTTATATCCATTATGATAGCGAATGTTACAAGGCTGCAACCGTAAATACTTACGAACTTAAATAAGGGCGGCTAAATTGAAACAATCCGCCTCCGATGCATGCCAATGGTCATGCTCCGAAAGTGGATTGTGTGTTAAAAGGCTTATTCAACGAATTTAATTGTTTTCAATTCAATGGAAGCACCATATGGATGGATGATTACATCTTTCACATGTGGTTTTTGCAAATATGCTTTACCCTCAAAATAGAGTGGTCCTAATGCGCCGTCATCTGCGAGCATTAATTCTTCTGCATCAATCAACATTTGGAGTCGTTTGCTTTCATCGGGCTCTACAAGTGCATTATCGATAAGATTTTTAAAGTCCTCATTATAGTAGTTTCCGCGAAGTCCTTTTAACGGTTCTCCAATCCAAAGACTTAAAATATCCATTGCATCGTTATAATCGGCGCCCCAACGGGAAATTCCCATTTGGAACTCATTTGCTCTCATTGCATCTAAGCGGCCGCTATATGGTTTCGTTTCAATTTGCACGTCAATACCAAGATTTTTTTTGAATTCACTCTGAAGGAAAATGGCAGTGTCTTTGGCAATCGTATCATCCGCCGTTAAGATTTTGAGTGCTGGTAGTTCACCGATTTCTTCCAGTCCTTTTTCCAAAAACTCATTTGCTTTAGCGACGTCCATCTTCACGTGATCACCACTTAACTCGCGGAACGTTTTGTTTCCATCGCCGTGTACGCCAGCAGCGACTAGTCCATAAGCAGGTGCCGATCCATTATTAAGGATTGTTTTCGTTAATATATCTTGATCATATGCTAGTTGGAACGCTTTTCTAATATTCAAGTTGTCGAACGGTTTTTCGAGGAAGTTAAATTGTAGATACCAAGAGATGAACTCGGTTTCTGTTCCGAACTCATCGCTATTACTGTACGAATCAACGTCCGATGAAGCTAAATAGACTCGATCCAGTTCTCCGGCTTCGTACAGATTTAATGCTGTGCTTTGTTCTTTAATGACCTTCATCGTAACTTTATCAAGGTCAACATTGTCTAAATCCCAGTATTCTTTGTTTTTTAATAAAGTGACGCCCTGTGCTTGGTTATATTCTGTCATGACAAAAGGACCGTTGTATAAAATGGTATCGTAGGAAAGTGCAAATTTGTCTTCGCCTACTTCATTGATGAAATTTTCGTTCAATGGGAAGTACGTAACAAAAGCTGTTAGACCAAGAAAGAATGGCGTAGGCGATTTGATTGTCACTACTAACGTTTTATCATCCTGTGCTTCAATTCCGACAGCAGATTCATCCGCCTCTCCATCTGCAAATTCCTGGCCACCAACGATGTAATTGGCAAGAATGTCAAAGTAAGCGCCCGCTGTGTCTGGATGCATTGCACGTAACCATGAATATTGAAAGTCATAAGCTGTTACAGCCTCTCCATTACTCCACTTAATGCCATCACGAAGGTGGAAGGTGTACGTTAACTTGTCGTCGGAAATATCAACGCTTTTCGCCATAGCTGGTTGTGGCTCATTATTCTTATCTAATCGGAAAAGTCCCTCCATGACATTATTCAAAACAGAGAAAGAGATACCATCTGTCGTTAATACTTGGTTCAAGTCGGGAATATCATTGGCTAAACTTAAATTTACAACCTTTTCTTTCGCGCTACTTTTGGATTCATCTGTTTTACCCTCGTCCACTTTCGGTGAATCAGTAAATCCACACCCGCTCAAAAAGACTGCTAATACAAGCGATAACGCCATTACTAAATTGAATCTTTTCTTCATAGAAATTTCCCCCTCTTTTTTAAATAAAATTGCATCGTATTGAAGTAGCATCTAACTTCCTTATTTGTGGCTAACAGTCAAACCGGGACGATGATCCAAAAAGTTTTGATAAGCAAATCCTTTCACTTCGTCCTCACTGAATTTCTTCAACAACTCATTTATCAAATTGGGATGCATCGACGCATCTTCCAAACTGACAATCTTTCTTGAAATTCCATCGAAATCAGAGCCTAACCCAATTTGCTGTATGCCGCCAAGTGAACAGAAGTGGTCGATATGCTCAATTAAGTCGGAAATGGATACTGATTCTTTTTCATTTACAAAAGGTGGGTTATAGACAACGTGAATCATACCCTTTTTATCAAACATCGCTTTTGCTTGCTCATCCGTTAAATTTCTGATGTGGTTGCATAACGTTTTCGAGTTTGAATGACTTGCAATCGGGAATTTTGCCTCGTTCATGACATCCCAAAATGCCTTTTCACTTAGATGGGAGACATCAGTAAGGATTTTATGGTCGTTATTGAATGCGATGATTTCACTGCCAAATGAGGTGATGCCTGCACCACGTTTTTCACCGGCGCCATCCGCGGCTAAATTTGCATTGTTCCAAGTCAATCCAATCGAACGAACGCCTAATTCGTAAAGGATTGATAATTTATGCATGTCGTTTCCGATTGCATCGACCCCTTCAAGAGTCAAAAAGGCACCTATTTCATGCTCTTTCAGATGATCGAAGTCTGTCCATTCTTTCAAGATTTTCATGTTCGGATTTTTTCCGAGAACTTCTGTATAGAAATAATGGACCTGATCCAAAGCAGCTTGAAACTTATGGTCGGACTTAACAGAAGGGGAAATGAAAATAGCGAATGCTTGAACTTTCACACCTCCTTTTTTGAGCTTTTCATAGTTTGCATCGAGTTCGGAAGCATTTTGGAAATTCAATTCCCCCTGCCCTGAAGCTAAACGTAGCAGGACATCGCAGTGTAAATCGATAATTTGCATAGTCAATTTCTCATTCCTTTCCAATTGATTTTGTAATAGTCTGACGACTGAGTTGTTATAACCTTATCAAACCTGAAAGAACCTTTCAACATATTTTTTAATTATTTAAAATTATATGAATATATGGTTGTAATGGGGTGTTCTAGGGTTTATACTAATTTGAAAATGAAGAAAGTAGGGGTGAGAATATGTCATCAGAAGTACTTGTAAATGTAGAACGAGGCGACCTCGTCGAAAGTATCCACAGGGGTCATATTGTAATTGTCAATTCAAAGGGGGAGGTAGTTGCTTCGAAGGGGGATATAAACAAGGTTGTGTATGCACGCTCCTCTATGAAACCATTGCAAGCAATCCCAATTGTTGAAACAGGGGCAATGGATCACTATGATTTCGATGAATGGGACTTGTCGCTTACCTGTGCTTCGCATAACGGAGAAGATCAACATACGGATAGGGTCACTTCGATATTGCAACGATTGGATTTGGGTGCATCGGATTTACAATGCGGAATGCACAGTCCACGTTGGCCGGAAGCCTATGAAAATCTAATTAAATCGGGTAAGAAATTAACGCCAGTTTATAATAACTGTTCCGGCAAGCATAGCGGAATGCTAGCAACGGCAAAGCATATGCATGAGACGCTAGAAGATTATTATAAACTTGACCATCCAGTACAACAGAGAATCCTTTCGGTCATCAGCGAAATGACGGAGACTTCACGTGATGACATTGCGATTGGAATCGATGGATGTGGCGTACCAGTTCATGGAGTACCTTTGAAAAACTTAGCAGTTGGATTTGCGAAGTTAGCAGATCCAAGCGAACTGAGTGAGGCAAGGCAGCAAGCGATTCAGAAAATTACTTCAGCGATGATGAAGACTCCGGAAATGGTCGGCGGAACAGAGCGTTTTTGTACAGATTTCATGAAAGTAATGCAAGGAAAAATGTTCGGAAAGTCGGGTGCTGAAGGCGTGTATTGCATCGGAGTGCCGGAAATGGGCATTGGAATCGCATTAAAAATTGAAGATGGTAATGGTCGGGCTACTTCGTCAGTCGCAATTGAAACGCTTAGTCAACTGAATTTAATAAATGAAGAAGAGAAAAAGCAATTAGAAATCCACCATCTCCCAAAACTTCTGAATGCAAGAAAAGAAATCATTGGATTATTGAGACCGGTTTTTTCCATCAATCGATAATTCACGAAGATCTAATCTTTTTAGTCCAATCCACGAATGTACTTCATTATTTATATAAAGAGGTGAATCGTTTGAAAAAGTTTATCGCGGTAAGAGTAGTGAACATCATCTTGACATTACTTGTCATTGCTACGGCCACGTTTTTTCTTATGAAGTTATTGCCGGGATCGCCGTTCGATGAAGAGAAACTAGCTGGCCTGTCGGATGAGGCGCGAATGGAGTTCTATACGAGATACGGACTGGATAAACCGGTATTTGTGCAATACGGTAAATATATGGGGAATCTCGTTCAAGGCGACTTGGGGACTTCCTTTTATTTTAAAGGACAAAAAGTGGAATCCCTTATCAAAAGTAGGATCGGTCCCTCTGCTTTGTTGGGTTTACAAGCAGTCCTTTTAGGTATGTCGATTGGTCTTCTATTAGGGATGATAGCTGCATTTCGGCATAATACGGCATGGGATTACTTCACGATGTTTATCGCAGTGATAGGTGTATCCATTCCAAACTTTGTATTTGCGGCATTGCTGCAATATTATGTCGGATTGAAGTGGGGGATTTTTCCTGTAGCATTTTGGAACAGTTATAGTAGTTCCGTTTTGCCGACCATTGCCCTTTCGATGATGGTAATCGCACTTATTGCCCGTTTCACTCGAAATGAAATGTTAGAAGTTTTGCAACAAGATTATATTTTAACCGCTAAAGCTAAAGGTTTATCGCAGTGGAATGTGATTTTTCATCATACGTTGCGGAATTCGTTGATCCCGATTATTACCATCTTGGGACCGATTACAGTTAGTTTGTTGACGGGCTCACTTGTCATCGAAAATATCTTCGGAATTCCTGGTATAGGAAGTCTGTTTGTTGATTCGATTAAAGTGAATGATTATACAACGATTATGGGACTGACACTTTTCTACAGTGCCTTTTATATTTTGATAGTACTCATTGTAGACCTACTTTATGGGGTTATTGACCCACGAATACGCTTAACTGAGTCAAAGGGGTGAGGCAGATGGCGAACAACAGTCTAAAAGAATATGAACTTAATCATGATGACTTGATTCGGGAAGATTCGTTTAAGGTGGTTGGTGAGAAGAAAGATTCACAAGATCTTGTATCAAGACCCCAGATAAGTATGGCGAAAGAAAGCTGGCTGCGTTTAACAAAAAATAAAGGGGCCATTTTAAGTTTGTTCATACTAGCTATTCTCATCGTTTTGGCTATTGTGGGTCCTTACATGAATGATTACACCTATGAACAAACCGATTATGACCAGGTTTTCCAAAAACCAAACAACGAGCACTGGTTAGGCACTGATCGGTTTGGACGAGATCAGTGGACGCGTGTTTGGGAAGGTACACGAATTTCGCTTTATATTGCTCTATTGGCGACAGCTCTTGATTTGATGATCGGAGTAGCATATGGTTCCATTTCTGCCTTGATTGGTGGACGTGTTGATAATGTTATGCAACGTGTAATCGAGGTATTGGTCGGGATTCCGAATCTTATTCTTATTATCTTACTAATCATGCTTATGAGACCGGGTATTATGACAATTACAATCGCCATGGTTATTACAGGGTGGGTGAATATGGCAAGGCTTGTTCGGTCGCAAGTATTCAAATTGAAAACACAGGAATTCATCTTGGCTTCCAGGGCATTGGGAGCTTCGAATAGTAGGCTTATCAAGGAGCATTTTATTCCGAATACGCTAGGCCTTATTATTGTCAACATGATGTTTACGATTCCGGCAGCTATTTTTACCGAAGCGTTTCTTAGTTTTATTGGTCTAGGGTTACAGGAACCGTTAGCGTCATTGGGCGTATTGATTAATGATGGATTTCAGGCAATGCGAAATCACTTTTATCTGTTGTTATTTCCAGCCCTTGTCATAGTCGCTTTAATGGTCTGTTTTAATTTACTAGCGGATGGTCTACGGGATGCTCTCGACCCTAAAATGAGAAAATAATACATCAACTTGGAGGTGATAGATGATGAAGCCATTATTAGAAGTGAAGGACTTGCATATTTCTTTTCATACTCAGTCAGGCACTGTAAAGGCGGTACGGGGTGTGAATTTCACTATGAATAAAGGTGAAACCTTGGCGATCGTTGGGGAATCAGGATCTGGGAAATCGGTTACCTCTAAAGCGATTATGCAGTTACTTCCATCCCAATCGGCGACTTACGATCGGGGACAAATCTTATTTGAAGGACAGAATCTTTTGGAAGTCTCAGATAAAAAGATGGAATCGATTCGCGGTTCGGAAATAGCGATGGTGTTTCAGGATCCGATGACGGCACTTAATCCTACCATGACAATCGGAAAGCAGGTTGCGGAAAGTGCGGTTAAACACGGGGGAGTTTCGAAAAAAGATGCGCTAAAAAAGGCGATTGAAATATTGGAGCTCGTCGGAATTCCTGAGCCATCAACGAGGGTGAATCAATATCCTCATCAATTTTCTGGTGGCATGAGACAGCGTGTTGTCATTGCGATTGCGATTGCTTGCAACCCTAGGCTACTCATTGCGGATGAACCCACAACAGCATTGGACGTGACGATTCAAGCGCAGATTTTAGATTTGTTAAGAGATATTCAAAAGAAAATGGACACTTCGATTGTGTTAATTACCCATGATTTAGGTGTCGTTGCAAATATGGCTGACAAGGTTGCGGTTATGTATGCAGGAAAGATTGTGGAGGAAGGCACTGTTAACGAAGTTTTTTACGAGTCACAACACCCATATACTCGGGGGTTGCTCAAATCGATACCAGACTTAAGTTCAAATATGGAACTCTATTCAATTCCTGGGTCTCCTCCGGATCTTATGAATCCGCCTCAAGGTGATGCATTTGCCGCTCGAAATGAGTTTGCCCTTGCAATTGATTATGAAGTTCAACCTCCAATGTTTAAAGTATCTCAGACACATTCCGCTGCAACATGGCTATTGCATCCAAAAGCGCCAAGTCTCTCTTCGATTGTTAAAGTGAGAGAGAAAGAAGTAGTTGCGGTAGAAAAAAAGAAAAGAACCGACTTTTCTGCTACAGATTCCATTATCCAAGTGCACAACTTGCAAAAGCACTTTCATATCTCCGGAGATACATACTTGAAGGCTGTAGACGGGGTATCTTTTGATATTAAAAAAGGTGAGACACTCGGTTTGGTTGGAGAGTCGGGCTGTGGGAAATCGACAATTGGGCGGACCATTATACGATTATATGAACCTACTGGCGGTGAAGTCTATTATAACGATAGTCCGATACACGGTCATTTAAAGAAAGAAAGTGAAAGTAGAATTAGGCAAAAGCTTCAAATGATCTTCCAAGACCCCTATGCTTCACTGAATCCTAGGAAGAAAGTGATTGACTCAGTTGCTGAAGGAATTGACATCCATCAATTAGCTGCGAGCCCAAAAGATCGAAAAGATATTGTACAAAACTTACTGGAAATTGTCGGGTTGAATAAAGATTTTATGAATCGGTATCCGCATGAATTCTCGGGTGGTCAAAGACAGAGGGTCGGAATTGCACGTGCATTGGCAGTCAATCCGGAAGTCATTATTGCGGACGAGCCTATTTCGGCACTGGATGTTTCGATTCAAGCTCAAGTAGTGAATTTGTTAAAAGATTTACAACACGAAAAAGAATTGACATATTTATTTATAGCACATGATATTTCAATGGTGAAATACATTAGTGATCGCATTGGAGTCATGTACCTAGGAAACTTGGTTGAACTTGCTTCAACGGATGATTTAAGTAGAGAACCGTTACATCCGTATACACAGGCACTCATGTCGGCGGTTCCTGTCCCGGATCCGAAAATAGAGCGGGAGCGTGGACGAATTGTGTTAACTGGAGATCTTCCAAACCCGATGAATCCGCCAACGGGTTGCCGATTCAGAACGCGTTGTCCGTTTGCTATGGATAAATGTAAGGAAACGCCGGTTTGGAAGGAAGCGCAACCGAACCATTGGGTAGCTTGCCATCTTATTGAATAGAGGATGGATCATTGATAGTATCATGGAAAATAGTTGAGTTATGCAGGAAGACGAGGAGAAATAATGAAAAAGAAAATTCATATCATCTCGATTCAAGAAGGATATTTAACAACAATCTCTAAGCAATTGGAGCTTGTATTTGGAGATAGAGCATCTATTTCCAAGCTAATTGTGAAGGATCTTGAAATGGGAATGATTGCCGAGAAGGATCTTGTCATTTTATCAAGATCTATTCTAATGGGGGTTGCTCGCCCTTTTATCCCGAAATCATGCAGTATCATTTTTTCGACCAGGGAAGTAAATATTGCGAATGCAAAAAGAATAATAGATCTACCGCCGGGTCAAAAAATGTTAGTTATCAATGATACGATGGAAAATGCTCAGGAGACGGTAGATTCGTTGCAAAATCTTTTCTTCACTCACACGTATTTTATGGTTGATGAAACGAATCCAAATCAAAGTATTCCAGAGGATATTGATTATATTATTACACCTGGTGAAATGGATTATGTCCCGAATCAATTCTCCAATGTCATTGATATTGGACCGAGATTATTATCCTACGGCACATTGTGGGAAACTGCCCAAGCCCTAAATGAAGATTTCACGCATGAACAACTCGTGAATCGTTTTGTTAAATCACAGGTATTTCTTGCTGAAGAAGGATTCAATGATAAGGAGGGAACTTCGGGGTCAAATGAGGCTTCTCCAAGAATTAGACTTACCAATGCCGAAATTCAAACGATAAACCTGAAAATTGAGGAGCATGGATTCTTGGAGGAAAGTGTCAGAATCCTAGAGCTTTATGCGGAAGGAAAGCGTAGTTTAAAAACGTTCGGACGCTTGAAATTGAAAGACCTACTAGAGGAGTACACTATTTTTCTGTCCGAGCAGCAGCTAAGACTGCGCTTAGAAATTCTTCAAGAGCTAGGGTTGTTGAATGCCCGACAAGGAAGAGGTGGTACAATGATTACCGCCTTGGGAGAAAATTATTTGCAAAATAGGATGTAGATTATATATAAGTATGTACACGAAGCACCCCCAGCCTTTATTGAGGGGGAGGTACTTCGTGTTTTTTCTAGTGGTGGGAATATTTAAATCCTATGTTCCCGGCGGGACGTATGCGCGTTATTTTGCCATGGATTGGTTGCTTGTGAGTGTGATGGCGATTGTTTTTAATTCCGCGCCGCGGTAAATCGTAAACGTAGCTGTATCGCCAACCTTTAGTTGTGCATATAGAAACTTGCGTAGTTCCGTTGGGTTATTGATATTAGTGCCGTTAATGGCGGTGATCACATCTTCCACTTCAAGTCCAGCTTTGCCAGCAGCAGATAAAGGATCGACGTTTGCGACCATTACGCCACCTTTTACTTCTTGAGGAAGCTGTTGTAGGTACATAGGCGGTACTTGTGCAAGGTCAGCAAGTCCAATACCGATGTAAGGACGTTCAATTTGTCCATGCAATGTCATTTCTTCAATCAGTGGAATGACTTCGTTACTTGGAATGGCAAAGCCAAGTCCTTCAACGCCGTTTTCGGCAATTTTCAAGCTGTTAATGCCGATGACTTGTCCCGCTGAATTCAGTAGCGCACCACCACTATTCCCAGGGTTAATGGCTGCATCTGTTTGAATGACGTTCATCTCCCATTCACCAGCGGATGTATTGACGTTAATGGCCCGATTGACTGCACTAACAATCCCTTGCGTTACAGTACCAGAAAAATCAAGTCCAAGCGGGTTACCGATGGCAACGACTGCATCACCTGCGCGTAATTGATCAGAGTCCCCGAATTCAAGAACGGACTTGGCGTATTTTGCATCGATCGTTAGTACAGCCAAATCGCTTAGTGCGTCTTTACCGACTAGTTCTGCTGTTGTCTTTTCTCCACTTTCTAACGAGACTTCAAGTTTTTCAGCTCCTTCAATGACGTGATTGTTTGTGACGATGTAAGCTTTATCGTCGACGATTTTGTAAACAACACCTGAGCCTGTGCCGCTTTTCACTGCCTCAGAATTTTGGGCGAAGCGATTAACGGAAGTTTTGTAATTGACAATTCCGACGATTGCACTGGATGCCTGTTCTACCATATCTGCTAGTGACGTTGGGTCTTTTACGGTTGTTTGCTGCACATTATAAGGAGCAGTAGTTGAAGTAACAGGAACGGTTCCTTCAGAACTTGCCTGTAGGAGATCGGTATTGGTCACGACCCCCAATGTTAGCATAGACCCGATGATACCAGCTCCAATTGTTGATAAAAAACGTTTACCTGACTTGTTTTTGTTCTTTGGGGGTTTCACTATTTCTTGTACAGTTTCTACCTCAGTTTCTTGAATTGTTTCTAACTCTTTATCCATCATTTATTCCTCCCGTTCAATCTGATTATTTTCATTCTAAAAGGAAAATATGAACAAACTATTACCGAGAGGTTAACAATTGGTGAATAAATGTACGGCTTGTCGAAATATCACAAAAACAAATAGTTGAACCATTCAATAGAGGCGTGGGGCAATCCTGTTTTATTGAAAGTGTATTGGTCGTGTTTATCTTACGATTGATGCATATTGAGGGAGTTTGCAACGTATAGTGTCGGGGGGTAACAAATACAACTCACAAGGAGGAATGGAAAATGGTTCAAGCGGTAGAAAACCTAGTTTATGCTTTTCCGAACACAGAAGGAGCAAAGGTGAATTTTAAAGAGCGATATGAGAATTTTATCGGTGGTAAATGGACATCCCCGATGAATGGCCAATACTTTGACAATCCAACTCCAGTGACAGGGAAGGTATTTACACAAGTAGCTCGATCAACTGCAGAAGATATTGAATTAGCGTTGGATGCTGCACACGCCGCAAAAGATGCTTGGGGGAAAACGTCTGTTACAGAACGCTCCAATATTTTATTAAAAATTGCAGATCGTATGGAGAAAAATCTAGAAATGCTGGCCGTTGCTGAAACGTGGGAGAATGGTAAAGCGGTTCGTGAAACATTGAATGCGGACTTGCCACTTGCCATCGACCATTTTCGCTATTTTGCTAGTGCGATTCGGGCACAAGAAGGCGGCGTCAGCCAGATTGACAATGACACAGTGGCGTACCATTTCCATGAGCCGATTGGTGTTGTTGGACAAATTATTCCGTGGAACTTCCCAATTTTAATGGCCGTGTGGAAGCTTGCACCCGCACTCGCCGCAGGAAATTGCGTCGTGTTAAAACCAGCAGAACAGACACCGGCATCGATTTTAGTGTTGATGGAACTCATTGAAGACTTGTTGCCGGCAGGTGTTGTTAACATTGTAAATGGTTTTGGTTTAGAAGCTGGAAAGCCGCTTGCGTCAAGCTCGCGCATCGGTAAAATTGCGTTTACGGGTGAAACGACGACAGGTCGTCTCATCATGCAATACGCTTCACAAGCTGCTATTCCTGTAACGCTTGAGTTAGGTGGAAAATCACCAAATATTTTCTTTGAAGATGTGATGGATCAGGACGATGCATTTTTGGATAAAGCTGTAGAAGGCTTTGTCATGTTTGCCCTAAATCAAGGGGAAGTGTGCACATGCCCTTCACGTGCGTTAATTCAAGAATCGATTTACGATAAATTTATGGAACGCGCACTCGAGCGAGTGAAAGCTATTAAAGTGGGGAATCCACTGGATCCGACAGTGATGATGGGCGCGCAAGCCTCAACGGAGCAGCTGGAGAAAATTCTATCCTATTTAGATATTGGTAAACAAGAAGGTGCAGAGTGCCTAATTGGTGGTGAGCAAAATCAACTAGAAGGCGAGTTAGAGGGTGGCTATTACGTTAAACCAACCGTCTTTAAAGGAAATAATAAAATGCGGATTTTCCAAGAAGAGATTTTTGGCCCTGTCGTGTCTGTGACGACGTTCAAAACGAAAGAAGAAGCCCTTGAAATTGCCAATGATACACTATATGGGCTCGGTTCAGGTGTTTGGACGCGCGATATGAATACAGCGTATCGTTTTGGCCGCGGTATTCAAGCGGGGCGTGTGTGGACAAATTGCTATCATGCTTACCCAGCGCATGCTGCATTCGGTGGCTATAAAGCTTCGGGGGTCGGTCGTGAAAATCATCTTATGATGCTGAATCATTACCAGCAGACGAAAAATATGCTTGTTAGTTATAATGAAAATAAACAAGGCTTCTTTTAAAAGAAAAGGTGGCGAGTGTGGATGACTGAGCGTGTAATAGCGACTGATGCTGCACTTGAACTTATGGAGCTTTTGAAGAGAAAACACGGTCCGCTGATGTTTCATCAATCCGGGGGCTGCTGTGACGGCTCATCGCCGATGTGTTATCCGGATGGGGAACTCATTATTGGCAATCAAGACGTTCTACTTGGACATATTGGAGGAGCTCCATTTTATATGCATAAAAACCAATTTGACTATTGGCGGCATACACAGCTTATTATTGACGTTGTCGATGGGCGTGGCGGGATGTTTTCACTCGAAGGGGTTGAAGGCAAACGTTTTTTGACAAGATCCCGAGCGTTTACTGCGGAGGAGAATAAAGAACTGCAAGTGTGAATAACAAAAAGGGTCATCTCGTTGTGGTTGATGAGATGGCCCTTTTATCAGCAGACAAACTGGAATAGTAATGGTAATTAAGTTCATGGTGGTGATAAATCGCTCGTGGCGGCGATAACGCCGTGGAAAACTCGATTCCGTTCAAATGAACCTTTTCCTAATCTCAGGAGGCGGCAGCATACAGGCATCTTCCTTTTTACCAAACCATTTGTAGCGATTTTTTGCCACATAGTCATAAACGCCGTCACGGATTTTACGTGGGACGAGTATAAATAGGAAGAACAGATGCCATAAGCCATCCAATTTTTTCGCAATACGCAATGCAGCGGAGGATTTTGTGAATGCCTTGCCATTTTCAATTAATACCAAGCTGTCGACATCTGCGGGAATATTATATTGCTTCACAAGCTCGACACCTTTGTCGCTTTGCAATGAAGTGAACAGAAAATGGGCGGCGGGGTCACGTTTAATAATGAACTGCACACTTGAATCACAAAAGTTGCAATCACCGTCAAATAATACAATGCGTTTCATGGAATGACCTCCCTCTTTATTGTAAGTATAACCTTGTTGGACAAATATTAACACGATGTAGGCGCAAGTATTTACGTATGACAGAAAATTTAGTATAATGGTAGAAAGGGTAGAGTAAGTGAGTTGTTTTCCATCGCATGTAGCCGCGGTTAATATGTTGAGGAGGATGATTTGAATGGAACGTTTACCTATTGAGCCAGCAGAAGTAGAGTTACGGCATAATCGAGATTTCATCGCTTCGCTAAAAATGATTGGTGAAGGTGCTCCGATTTATGAACGTTATGAAGAAGATGAGCCAGTCGTGAAAAAACGGCAAGAACAGGATGGCTTTGACGAAGAAGATTTGCCGCGCGACTACCAATAACCGTAATCCCCACAGAGATGTGGGGATTTTTCTATGGAATCGATACTCTGTAATGGAGTGATAGTCGCTTTGTTTTCCTAAAGGTAGTCGAGTTTGGTAGCTAGGTAGTTCAGTTTTGTCATAAGGTAATTGAGTTTGCGGAAAAGGTAGTCCGGTTTCCGCAGGGTAGTCGAGTTTGGCGGATAGGTAGCTCAGTTCTGCTAGAGGGTAGTTGGGTTTGTAGAAAGGGTAGTACAGTTTTCTAAAGGTAGCTATCAGTAAACCTAATTCGCTCATTAGCATATGCATTGTTGAATGCGAATGACGCAGTCACGAGTCTGGCATTTTCCCTCCGCTCTAGTTGCTCGCCCGTTTGTCCTCTTTCTTTTGACATGTAATAGAAGGAGGAGGTGAGAGTATGATGCAACATGGACAGTGGAACTCTAACCAGATGCAGGGAATGTGTGGGTGTAATCGGATGCATGGTCAGTGCAATTGTAATCAAATGCGACCAAGCAACCAAATGCAGCCAATTGTGTGTCCAACACAGTATAGATGTCACGATACGTTTGTACCGCGTGAAGTTCCTGTTATTCATCCAATAGTCAACGTGAACCGTCAGCATACCGTGGTAGTGCCGCGTAACTATGTGACGGAAACGACTAGAACAGTGCCGGGCTCAACAGTATTCGCTAGACCTGGTCAGCAGTTTGGTGGCGGTTTTGGAGGACCTGGTCCAGGATTTGGTCCAGGTTTCGGACCGGGCTTTGGTGGTCCTGGTCCTGGTTTTGGCGGATTCGGACGTGGATTTGGCCGATAACAATGGAGATAAATGAGTCATACATGTGATGTTCTCGCCAGCTCTTAGCATTTTGGAATCAAAGACGAGTAGAACCTTTGAAAAAGTTAAAAAGAGGCGTTCTCGTCAGTCGGTAAATCGATTGATGAGACACCTCTTTTTTAATTAATCCACATTAAAATATCTTGCATCTGGATGGGCAAAAACAATTGCAGAAACCGATGCTTCTGGCTCCATCATGAATTCCTCTGTTAGATGGACGCCGATATCTTCCGGTTTTAACAGTTTGAATAATTTAGCTTGGTCTTCCAGATTCGGACATGCAGGGTAGCCGAATGAGAAGCGTTGTCCCGTATATTTTGCCGCAAAGCGGTCGAGCATTGTAAAGTCCGTTGCATCTGGAGTGCCCAAGTGGTCGCGCATTTCTTGGTGAATTCGTTCTGCAAATCCTTCTGCAAGTTCAAGTGCAGTTGCTTGGAAAGCGTGACTCTCCAAGAACTTGCCTTCTTCTTTAAATTTATTAGCAAAATCTCGAACGCCGTGCCCTGCCGTCACTTGCATGAAGCCGACATAATCCATCACACCACTAGAGACTGGTTTCAAATAGTCAGCTAGGCAAAGGAATGGCTCTTTGCTTTGACGTGGGAATGTGAAGCGTTCAATTTCTGTTTTTGCATCTTCTGGATCGTACACAATGACATCATCGCCATCGGATTGTGCCGGGAAAAATTGATAGAGTCCAGAAGCAGATAAATTATCCGACTCCAAAAATTCAGTGACCATTTCATGCAGTTCCACAGCGCGTGGCTCTTTATTTTCAAGCATTTTATTGACATTGCCACGTAGACCAAGATGGTGGCCAATTAATGTCCGCATGTTGACGTATGGATAGAGATGCTTAATAGAATAATCTTTTTGAATGCGGCGACGCAAGTCCTTTGGAACTTGGACAGGGACATCTTCGCGCACGGTTTTAACAGGTCGTGGCGCAATCTCTTCCGCATCTGGATTGGCTGCTTTTTTCGCGGCTTTAATGGCATCATTTTCCGCTCGTTTTTCACGTTGTTCATCCAATTCGATGAGCAAAGCTGCTTTTTCGTCCTTATCTTGAAGACGATTCGCCAATTCAAGTCCGAACATCGCATCTTTAGCATATAGCACTGGACCGTCATACTCTGCGGCGATTTTTGTGTCCGTAAATCGGCGGGTCAGTGCAGCCCCACCAACCATAATCGGCAAATCAATGCCTGCTGCTTTAAAGTCTTGAGCGGTGATGACCATTTGTTGTGCAGATTTAACGAGTAGTCCAGACAAGCCGATAATATCGGGCTTTTCTTTGCGAATGACGTCAATTAGTGTTGAAGGTGTTACTTTAATACCGATATCGACAACTGTAAAACCGTTGTTGCTTAAGATAATCTCTACTAAGTTTTTCCCGATATCATGGACATCGCCTTTAACAGTCGCCAAAACAATTTTCCCTTTACCTGTGTCACCCTCAGCTTTATCCATGAATTGCTCGAGGAACGCCACGGATGCTTTCATTACGCCAGCGCTTTGTAGTACTTCGGCAACAATTAGTTTGTTCGTATTGAATAAATGTCCAACCTCGGCCATTCCATCCATTAAAGGTCCATTGATGATGTCGAGGGGCGCATCATACATCTTAAGAGCAGCTTCTAAGTCAGGGATTAAGCCCTCTTTTGTACCTTCGACTATATAATAGCTCAGGCGTTCAGGAACGGTTTTCGGGATATCGTCCTCTGTTTTCTCTTTTTTCTTGCCCCGATAAAAATTAGTGAACTCGGCAAGTGTTTCATCCGTTGTATTGAATAGTAAATCATTGGCCATGTTAATTTCCGCTTCGGGGATAGAAGCATAACGCTCTAGTTTCTCCGTATTGACGATTGCGTAGTCAAGCCCTGCCTGTGTACAGTGATATAAATACACAGCATTCAATACTTCACGACCGACAGGAGGAAGACCGAATGATACGTTACTGACACCGAGAATTGTCAGTGCGCGTGGCATTTTTTCTTTAATGAGACGAATGCCTTCAATTGTTTCTACGGCAGATCCGATGTATTGCTCGTCTCCTGTGCCGACTGGGAAAACAAGTGGATCGAAAATAATATCTTCCGGCGCAAGTCCCCATTTATTGACGAGAAGGTCATAGGAACGCTGTGCAACTTCGAGTTTTCGTTCACGCGTAACCGCCATTCCGGGTTCGTCGATTGTTCCAACAACGACAGCTGCCCCGAACTTTTTGACCAGTGGCAGTACAGCATCGTAGCGGTCTTCACCGTCCTCCAAGTTAATGGAGTTAATGATCACTTTCCCTTGTGAATATTTTAAAGCCTCTTCAATTACCTTCTCGTCTGTGGAATCAATGACGAGAGGCACTTTCACTTTTTTGACGACTTCCTTCATGAATTTCGTGACATCCTCTAGCTCGTCGCGATCTGGATTAGCTAGACAAATATCGATGACGTGTGCGCCACCTTTTACTTGTGCACGCGCAATTTCGGATGCTTCTTCAAATTTGCCATCAACGATCAGCTGTTTGAATTTCCGAGAACCTATGACGTTTGTTCGTTCGCCGATTAATAGCGGACGCATAGAGTCGTCATACAACAAAGGCTCAATGCCTGATATAGCATGACCATGAACAGTTTCGGGACCTTGACGAGGTTTTTTATCAGCTACGACTTCACGAATAGCACGGATATGCTCAGGTGTTGTTCCGCAACAGCCGCCAACAATATTTAACCAACCTTTATCAGCAAAGCCTTGTAGTTTTTTAGAGAGAGACTCAGGTGATTCGTGATAATGACCTTCCTCGTCTGGGAGACCAGCATTTGGATAACAACTGACATAGCTAGTTGCTAACTCTGATAGCGAACGGAGATGATCTGTCATGAACTCTGGACCTGTTGCACAGTTCAGACCAACAGATAGAGGTTTTATATGCTCGATTGAAATATAAAATGACTCGATGCTTTGACCTGCTAATGTCGTCCCCATAGGTTCAATTGTCCCGGAAATCATCACGGGCAATTCTTTCCCTGTTTCTTCAAATGCACGCTTTATACCGAGTGTGCCAGCTTTGACATTCAGCATATCCTGGCTCGTTTCCATCAATAGCAAATCGCAGCCACCTTCAATCAATGCTTTTGCTTGTATGTAAAAGTCATTGGTTAAACCATCAAATGTAGCTCCTCCTGTAACAGATAATGTTTTTGTCGTTGGTCCCATTGCACCTGCAACGAAACGCGGCCATTCAGGAGTAGAAAAGTCTTCCGCACACTTTTTAGCAAGCTGTGCAGCATGGAAGTTAATATCATGTGCTTGTTCACCTAAATCATAGTCATCCAAAACGATTGGCGTACCACCAAATGTATTCGTCGAAATAATATCTGCCCCAGCCTCTAAATATTCACGATGAATGCGATCTAGGACATCGGGTTTTACAATATTTAAATACTCATTACAGCCATCGTATTCTTCGCCGCCGAAATCCTCGGGAGAAAGGTTGGCGTTTTGTAGCATGGTCCCCATCGCGCCATCCATAATGAGTATTCTTTTCTGTAGTTGTTCTTCAATAGGATGTTTCGGCATCGCAAATCACTCTCTTTCTTTCCGTCAAGTATTTTGTAGCTTTTAAGAAAATAAAAAAAGCCTTCAAAAGAAGGCTTTACGAGTATACGTAGGTGTCCCTTCTCATCTTCAGGATCATGGATAGATCCCACTGGAATTAGCACCAGTCCTTTCGGCAGGTTGCTGAAGCTTCATAGGGCCAGTTCCCTCTGCTTCTCTTGATAAGAATATAGTATGCAGTTGTAGTAAACTTTTTCGTCAATGAAGTATTGATCGAATAATTGAAATCATCATAACGTTATAATTTGCTTCCGTCAAGTCGTCCTTTGCAGAATGCTAGAAATTCTGTGGTAAGATGGAGATAATATGATAAACAGAAGGTGAACGAGTTGAGAGCTTTTACATATATTATTCCGATCATGATGATTGTTGGGACAGTTAGTATTATGATGTTGAATAAAAGTCACCAAGGTGTTCCACCTATGTCTCGCATTTATATTACGTTAGGTGCGATGGCTGTCAGTGGGATTTTAACTTATTTTTTATTTCCAAAAGACGAAGAAAAGAATAAATGACAAGAAATCGCTAGCGAATTTTGCTAGCGTTTTTTCATATAAACACGAATCAATTTCATAAAAAGTGAAACGATTCCATCGTTTAAACGTATAAAAGCTATGGAAAAAATCTTAGTAATAGAAAAGAGTGTTTTAGATGGTTAATTTACTTATCTTCTCAATCATTACAGGGGTTGTGTCTAGTTTAATTATTGTCCCGTTTGTGTTGAACACAAAGGAGACGAAAGTGGCTGTCCCGTTTAACAAGGTTGCGGCAATGGCAAGCACTGCTGTGTTAAGCACAATCATCGTGTTTGTCTTTTATTATCTAACCAATATGGATCGCAACTGGACGTCTTTATGGGGGCCGTTGCTCGTAGTGACTTTATTAGGTGCGGTTGTTGCGGGGAGTAAAGATCGCAAACTGAAGATCGTTTTATTTTTAGGGGCTTTAGCGTTTGGCGTCTATATTCTGAGCGCGCCATTATTCAATGCCAATGAAAAATATAAGGCAGTTGAAATGGATCAGCAGGTAGAAATCAAAGCGTTTGATGAAACAAAAACACCGGCAAGCGTACCGCCGAAGTTTGCGCGCAATAAGATGAAAAAAGCGTTCGGCCAAGTGCCGAATACGAGTTATTATGAACTTGGTAATCTGCAAATTCAAAAAGTAGGCGAGGATTTTGTCTACATCGCACCTGTTGAATTTTCGGGTCTTTTCAAATGGTGGACTGGGAAAACGACACCAGGCTATTTCACGATGAGTGCGACTGATTCGGCAGACAATCCGAAATTCGTGAAGGCTGAAATGGCTTATACGCCGTCGTCCTATTTCCATAAGCAAGTAGAGCGTCATATGCGGATGGAAATGCCACATCTTATTTTCTACGGGGATGTCCAGCTGGAAATTGATGATGAGGGGAAACCGCATTATATTCGCACATACGGGAACTTTATTTCAGCACGTGACGGCTTTGATGTACAAGGGGTAGTTGTAGCGGATCCGGCAACAGGTGATATGAAGCAATATGCACTTGTGGATGTACCAGCATTTATTGACGGTGCAGTTTCTCCTGAGGCGGTTAGCCTGCAAAACAGTTATTTTGGTAACTACATTCATGGATTCTGGAACTCGGTATTCGGGAAAAAAGATGTGAAACTGCCTTCGGATGAAGGAACGGAAGCGAATGTGAGTCCAATTTTCGACGAAAATGGTCATATGTATTATTTCACTGATTTTACAAGTCCGAAAGAGGGTGTCGATTCGATGCTTGGTTATGCCTTAACGGATGGTCGGACGGGTGAAGCGACGTATTACACGGGCAATCTGGAAGAGTCCTACATGGATTCGCAAGGTGCTCTTCAAATTATTGAAAAGAAATTTATCGAAAAGAAATGGTCTGGTGAAATGCCTGTACTGTACAACTTTTACGGGGAAGCGAGTTGGTTAACGCCGGTGCTCGATTCGAATGGCTTCTTGCAAAATTACTTCATCGTATCTGCTGCGAATCCGGAAATATCGGTGTATGGAAATACTCCGAACGAAGCGCTGAAATTGTATAAAACGGCACTTCAACGCGGAGGAAGTACTGTCGATGGTAGTTCGGGCGCTGAAGAGGCACAAGCGTCGGTGACTGTCGTACGTGTTTTCAAGGAGCGTGTCGGTGACTTTACGGTAGTGTCGTTTTTGGCTGCCGATGGACGGAACTTTAGCGTGTCGTCTGAAACAGTGCCACTTGCTATTTATATCCAAGAGGGCGATCAATTGGCGATTACGTATATAGAGACAGGTGAGTTATTCTTACCAGTGAAAGCATTGACAAATAGCAGTATGAAATAGTATGTAACGGAGTACAGGGGAATTTCTCTTGTGCTCTGTTTTTAATTGGATGATTAAATGTCACTTATTCACGCCGATACTGCTGAAGTATAGTGCTTTTCAATTGCAGATTAATCGGTGCGTCATGTACAATTAAGTCAAAGATAGTCAAAGTCAACGGCTTATCACCCGGATGAAAGAGGTGAGGACATGCGAAATATTTCTGACATTATAGAAGGTTATTTAAAGGCCATAATCGAAGAAGAACAGAAAGGTGCAATTGTCATTAAGCGCAGCGAAGTTGCAGAGAAATTCCAATGCGTTCCTTCTCAAATCAATTATGTGATTAAAACCCGTTTTACGGTTGAACGTGGGTACGCGGTTGAATCGAAGCGCGGTGGCGGTGGATATATTCGGATTTTTCGAGTGCAGACCAATTCGCGTAAAGAATTGATTGAACATATTTTAGAAGGAATTCGAACGGGAGTCTCCTTTACAATGGCTGAAGATATTGTTTATCGGTTGATGGAGGAGGATGTCATATCGGAGCGTGAATCGAGGCTTATTTTAGCCGCAGTCGATCGTGCAACACTCTATCAGCCGCTTCCAGAACGTGATATTCTTCGGGCTCGCATTTTACAGGCGATGCTCGTAACGCTTATTTATGAGCAACTAGATTGAATGCCAATTTAACTACAATGAGGTGATTGTGTGATATGTGAAAATTGTAAGGAACGACCAGCCTCCGTCATTATTACGCAGGAAAGTGTAGCCGGTTTGGTGGAGCGTCATTTATGTGATAAATGTGCTTTCCAAACACAGGCATTCCACTTCGACCCAAACCAGGAACCATTGTCCATTCAACAATTTCTGTCACATTGGTTTAGCGGGACGGACCCATTTCAAGCACAGCAGCAAGCGCGTGATAGTTCACAAATCGGACTTGAATGCCCATCATGTGGCTTAACATTCCAAAAGTTTCTCGAAATCGGCAAATTTGGTTGTGCAACATGTTACGACACATTCCGTGGCAAATTACCGCATGTATTAAGAAAGCTTCACAATGGTCATTCAACTCATGTAGGGAAAATTCCAGTGTCATTCAATAAATTGTATGCGGTTAAAAAGAAAATCGAAGAGATTCGCGTGAAAATGCAAGCAGCTGTCGAGGCGGAGCATTTTGAAGAAGCGGCAGCTTTACGTGATGAGGCGAATACACTAAAGCAACACCTTGCCAATGGAGGTGAAACGAGCGATGTCGATTGAAAAGTTCATGCGCAATGCGGTGACGGGTTGGATGACGGCTCATGGCGAGCATTCTGACATTGTTATGTCAACGCGGATTCGTTTAGCTCGCAACCTAACGGGTTATCATTTTCCGATTGCATTTAAAGAGGAGGATGCAATGGCTGTCGATAAGGCTGTTGCTGGTGTCCTGCTCGATTCGGATGAAAGTTCGTATACCTATACGAAAATGGCGGATCTTCCGGCACTTGAGCGTCAAGTACTTGTTGAGAAGCATTTAATTAGCCCGCATTTGGCTAATCCAGATCGTCAAGGGGCAGTCATTCTATCGCAGGATGAAACCATTAGCGTCATGGTCAATGAAGAGGATCATATTCGCATCCAATGTATCTACCCGGGGCTTCAGCTCGAGGACGCCTATAATCAGGCGAACCGCGTAGATGATCACCTAGAAAAAGAATTGCCATATGCGTTTGATGAGGACTTTGGCTATTTAACAAGTTGCCCATCGAATACAGGAACGGGTATGCGGGCTTCTGTCATGATGCATTTGCCAGCTCTCACGATGACTAAGCAAATTGATCGTATTATCCCAGCTATTTCGAGACTCGGTATGGTCGTTCGAGGGAGCTATGGTGAAGGCAGCGAGGCACCTGGCAACGTATATCAAGTGTCGAATCAGACGACACTTGGAAAAACGGAGCAGGAAATCCTTGTCGATTTAGGCAATATTACATCGCGTTTAATCGCCCACGAACGGAATTCACGTGAATTGCTATTGGCGAAATCACGAATTGCACTCGAAAACAGGGTTTTCCGTTCGCTCGGTACAATTAGCTATGCTCGTCTATTGCCGTCGGGCGAGGCAGCGCGCTGTTTGTCAGATGTTCGATTGGGCATCGATATTGGTATTATTGAAGATATAGACATGTCCATTTTGAATGAACTACTGATTTTTATGCAAACAGGATTTTTACAGCAATATGCCGATGTGGAATTATCACAGGAAGAACGGGATATATTTAGAGCGAAACTATTTCGTGAACGACTCCATGCCGAGCGTGTATCGGCTTCGGCAGAAAAAAGTAAGGAAGAATGAGCAGGTACTTTGCGCATTTTATTTCACTTTAGTAAAGTTAAGTCAAAGATGGTCAAAGTCGATTTGGAGAATAAAGGAGTTCTCGTATGTCCGGTTGAATACCTATAAAAGAGGATACATTTCATCCCCTCTTATAAATGAGAACTTTGATTGATTATATAAAGAGAAGGAGAGGACTGAATATGATGTTTAATCGATTTACACAGCGCGCACAAAAAGTGTTGCAACTTGCCCAAGAAGAGGCGATTCGGATGAAACACGAATCCATCGGAACAGAACATATTTTACTTGGACTGATTCGTGAGGGCGGGGGCATTGCCGCAAAAGCGCTTGAAGCGATAGATGTTAGCTTTGAAACGATCGAGCAAGGTGTGGAAAAACTTGTCGGTGCAGGGTCAAAGGAAGTCGGTCCAATCGTTCATTATACGCCGAGGGCTAAAAAGGTCATTGAATTATCGGTAGATGAGTCACGCAAGCTAGGGCATTCCTATATCGGTACGGAGCATATTTTACTCGCCCTCATTCGTGAAGGTGAAGGGGTTGCAGCGCGTGTCTTAAACAATGCAGGAGTCAGCTTGAACAAAGCGCGTCAACAGGTGCTACAGCTGCTCGGTAGCAATGATAGCTCGGCGGGCAGTCAAGGTGTTGCAAATTCAGCATCAACACCCACATTGGACAGTCTTGCACGCGATTTAACAGAAATTGCACGCGAAGGTACGCTCGATCCCGTCATCGGACGTAGCACGGAAATTACACGTGTGATTGAAGTGCTGGCACGTCGTACAAAAAACAATCCTGTGCTTATCGGTGAACCAGGTGTAGGGAAAACGGCGATAGCAGAAGGGCTCGCACAACAAGTCGTGAATAATGAAGTGCCGGAAATTCTTCGTGACAAGCGAGTCATGACACTTGATATGGGAACTGTAGTTGCTGGAACGAAATATCGTGGTGAGTTTGAAGATCGCATGAAAAAAGTGATGGAAGAGATTCGACAAGCGGGTAATATTATTCTGTTTATCGATGAGTTGCATACACTAATCGGTGCAGGTGGAGCTGAAGGAGCAATTGATGCATCTAATATTTTGAAACCTTCTCTCGCACGTGGTGAATTGCAATGTATTGGTGCTACAACACTTGACGAATATCGTAAATATATCGAGAAGGATGCCGCACTTGAAAGACGTTTTCAGCCGATTCAAGTCGACGAGCCAACTGTCGATGAGACCATCCAAATTATTTACGGATTGCGCGACCGGTACGAAGCGCATCACCGTGTGAAAATTACGGATGCTGCGGTCGAAGCAGCAGCGAAAATGTCGGATCGTTATATTTCTGACCGTTTCCTTCCGGATAAGGCCATTGATTTGATTGACGAAGCAGGCTCAAAAGTACGTCTTCGTTCCTATACAACACCGCCTAATTTGAAGGAACTTGAATTGAAATTGGAAGCCATTCGTTCTGAAAAAAATGCGGCTGTCCAAAGTCAGGAATTCGAAAAGGCTGCTTCTTTCCGTGATAAGGAACAGAAGATGAAAGAAGAGCTTGAGACGACGAAAACAGCTTGGAAAGAAAAACAAGGGCAAACAGAATCGGAAGTAACGGTCAACGAAATCGCCGAAGTAGTGGCGATGTGGACGGGTATTCCGGTCTCGAAAATCGCCGAAACAGAAACGGCGAAATTGCTCAATATGGAAGAAGTGCTACACGAGCGTGTCATTGGTCAAGCGGAAGCAGTGACGGCTATTTCCCGGGCAATACGTCGAGCGCGTGCTGGATTGAAAGATCCGAAACGTCCAATTGGGTCGTTCATTTTCCTAGGGCCTACAGGTGTCGGGAAAACGGAATTAGCAAGAGCGCTTGCAGAAGTCATGTTTGGGGACGAAGATGCGATGATTCGTGTCGACATGTCTGAGTACATGGAAAAACACTCTACGTCACGCCTTGTTGGTTCGCCTCCGGGCTATGTCGGCTATGATGAGGGAGGACAGCTGACGGAAAAAGTTCGTCGCAAACCGTACTCTGTTGTCTTACTCGATGAGATTGAAAAGGCGCACCCAGATGTCTTCAATATTCTGTTACAAGTATTGGAAGACGGTCGTTTGACAGATTCAAAAGGTCGTACAGTCGATTTCCGCAACACGGTTGTCATTATGACATCCAACGTAGGTGCGCAGGCATTGAAGAAAAATCGTTACGTCGGCTTTAATTTACAGGAGCCAGGACGCGATTATGAAGGTATGAAAGAAACGATGCTTGGTGAGTTGAAGAAGGCATTCCGACCGGAGTTCTTAAACCGTGTAGATGAAATGATTGTATTCCACTCACTTGAAAAAGAGCATTTACGTGAAATTGTTACACTGATGTCTAACGAATTGACGAAACGTCTCGGAGAGCAAGATATTGAACTTGTGTTAACAGATGAGGCGAAACTGAAAATTGTGGATGCCGGGTATGACCCAGAGTACGGTGCTCGTCCATTGCGTCGCGCCCTTCAAAAGCACGTCGAAGATCGATTGTCTGAGGAACTTCTTAAAGGGACAGTTTTGACAGGTGGAAAAGTGCTCGTCGATGTGGAGGACGGAGAATTTACCGTCAAGACCGTTACCGATAAAAAGAAAAAGCAAGTTACAGCGGAAAAATAATAAGTGAATGGGATAGTCTGTCCGTCGAAGGTGTTTTTCGATGGAATTGGGCTGTCCTTTTCGTCTTCATTCATCTAAGGTTAAACTTCAGATAAATAAAGACGAAGGAAGGAAACTTAAGTGCGCCGTGTTCTGTGGGGTACTTGCTTGATTCGAAATCTGGACGCAATTACGTCGAGGCATAATGGATAGATGTGGAGGGCAATATGGCAAAAAGAAAAACGAAATTCATGTGTAGGTCCTGTGGCTATGAATCGCCGAAGTGGATGGGGCGCTGCCCGGGGTGTGGGGAATGGAATACGATGGACGAGGAAGTTGAAATTGTTCAAAAAGGCCCGCGAGGTGCATTCCAGCATACCGATAATGTTCGTCAGAAGGCTATGCCAATCAGTGCCATTGAAACGGTAGAGGAGCCGCGGATTGACACGGATTTAGAGGAATTAAACCGGGTGCTTGGCGGCGGAGTTGTCCCGGGCTCGCTTGTCCTTATAGGTGGAGATCCGGGAATTGGTAAGTCCACGCTGTTGCTGCAAGTCTCATCGTTACTTGCCAATAAAGGGCAGCGCGTGCTGTATATTTCGGGCGAGGAATCAATTCGTCAGACGAAGCTCCGTGCAGAGCGGCTTGGTGTAGCGTCAGATGAGCTTTATATATTTGCAGAAACAGATTTAAGTCAAATTCATGAAACAATTTCTAGCGTAGAGCCGCAGTTTGTTATTGTAGACTCTATTCAAACGGTTCATCACCCAGAGGTGACATCGGCGCCGGGAAGTGTGTCGCAAGTACGGGAATGTACAGCGGAATTGATGCGTATTGCGAAGACGAAGAATATCGCTATTTTCCTTGTTGGGCATGTGACGAAGGATGGCCAAATTGCAGGGCCAAGACTGCTAGAGCATATGGTGGATACCGTTCTTTATTTTGAAGGGGAAAGGCATCATACATACCGTATTTTGCGTAGTGTAAAAAATAGGTTTGGCTCAACGAATGAGATTGCTATTTTTGAAATGCTACAGGCTGGATTAAAAGAAGTGTTAAATCCTTCGGAACTATTTTTACAGGAACGCTCGCAGGGAGGGGCAGGCTCAACGGTCGTTGCCTCGATGGAGGGAACGCGTCCGATTCTTGTGGAAATACAAGCGCTTGTCACGCCATCGAGCTTCAATTACCCGAAACGAATGGCGACAGGGCTTGATCAAAATCGTGTGTCCTTGCTCATGGCAGTGTTAGAGAAACGAATAGGGATGCTGTTGCAGGCACAGGATGCTTATATTAAAGTGGCTGGCGGTGTAAAGTTGGATGAACCGGCCATTGACCTAGCGGTGCTGATGAGTATTGTTTCTAGCTATAAAGATACGGCAGCTGGTTTGTCCGATTGTTTTATTGGCGAGGTTGGGTTGACGGGGGAAGTGCGTCGAGTTTCTCGTATCGAACAACGTGTGACGGAAGCAGCGAAGCTAGGCTTTGAGCGTGCTATTATTCCCGCATCCAATCTAGGGGGCTGGGATTATCCGAAAGGTATTCAAGTAGTGGGTGTAGAAACGGTTAGTGATGCTTTAAAACTTGCCTTTTCGAACTAGCAGGAATGAAGGAGTGTCAAGAAGGCAATTATGTGAACAGCGAAACTTCTATATGTGATTCGGAGTCCTATCACATATAGAAGGAAATTTTCGTACATTTAATGCTTATCAAGGCAGCTTGTAGGGAAAACATGTATAATTACAAAAAAGGAGGTGGTTCATATGTTGAAAAGAGTAGTTCAAGTTTCATTACTGCTTATCGGTGGAACACTTGGCGTTTTATTTTTACCGCATTTATTCACATTATTTTCCTTTACTTCGAATCCGTTCATCAATAATCCTTACGTATCCGCCATTCTTGGAGCAACAATTTTATTTGTGCTAAGTCTTTTTATAACTGAACCAATTGTTAATTTTATTAAATGGCTAGAAGACCGTTTACTGAAGGCACCGATTTTTGATTTACTGTTTGGGACGATTGGGCTTATGGTTGGTTTAAGCTTGGCGTTTCTTGCTAGTTTTGGTTTAAGCAGTATGCAGATTCCGTTTATCACATCGATTGCACCAATTTTATTATCCATTCTTCTCGGTTACTTAGGTTTCCAGGTTGGTTTTAAAAAGCGTGAAGAATTCATAACGGCTTTGCAATCTACAAAAAATAGTGGTTTAAAGAAGAGAGACGCGGAAGAGGCGTCTTCGAAAAAAAATAGTAATTTTAATAAAATATTGGACACAAGCGTGATTATTGATGGTCGAATTGCTGACATTTCAGCGACTGGTTTTCTTGAAGGTGTGCTCGTTGTACCCCAGTTTGTTTTAACGGAATTACAACATATTGCAGATTCTTCCGATACGTTAAAGCGAACGAAAGGTAGGCGTGGCCTGGATGTTCTGAAGCGAATGCAAACGGATGATGGACCGAATATTCTCATTACGGATGAGGATTTTGCAGATGTGTCTGAAGTTGATTTGAAGCTTGTTCGCTTAGCTAAAAAAATGGGCGGTCTCGTTGTTACGAATGATTTTAATTTGAATAAGGTGGCAGATTTACACGGCGTATCCGTGTTAAATATTAACGACTTGGCGAATGCGGTGAAGCCGGTAGTTATTCCGGGTGAGGATATGCATGTGGTCGTTATTAAGGATGGCAAGGAGTATAATCAAGGAATTGCTTACTTAGATGATGGGACGATGATTGTCGTGGAAGAAGGAAAATTCCATATTGGCAATGCGATTGATGTAGTTGTGACGAGTGTGCTACAAACATCGGCAGGAAGAATGATTTTTGCGAAGCCGAAAAACGGTAAACCTGCAAAAGCGAATTAAGAGTTGTAGCAAGTAAAGAAAGAAGAGGAAGATCAGTCGTGAAGTATACAGTTATGATGCCGGCAGCAGGAAGCGGACAGCGGATGGGTGCCGGTTACAATAAGCTTTTTTTGAGATTGAATGATAAGCCGATACTTGCACATACACTTACTGTGTTTGAAGGAGATCCAGCTTGCGAGGGGATTATTTTGGCGGTGAAAGCGGATGAGCGCGATGAAATTCAAACGATGCTCGAACAGTTTTCCATAACGAAAGTAACAGCGATGGTAGATGGTGGAGGCGAACGGCAAAATAGCGTTGCGGCTTGTATTCAAGCGTATGATGGAAATGGCATTGTCCTTGTCCATGACGCGGCTAGGCCGTTCATCCGCCGCTCGGTTATTAATGAGCTGGTCAAAGTTGCAGCTGAGCATGGGGCGGCAATTGCGGGTGTTCGTGCGAAGGACACGATGAAAGTTGCTTCGGCGGGTGTGGTGGAAGAAACGGTAGATCGGAATATACTATGGATTATTCAGACGCCACAGGCATTTCGCTACGCTTTATTGCAGGAGGCCTCTGCCGAGGCTGAGGCTGAAGGCTTTTTAGGGACGGATGAATCCATGCTAGTGGAACGGCTAGGTCATCCTGTCAGAATCGTCGAAAGCACGTATGATAATGTTAAGATGACGACGCAGGAAGATCTCGTTTTCGGAGAGATTTTATTAAAATCCAGCAGATGATGCGCCACTTTTATAAGTGGCGGGATTGATTAAATAGACAGTAGGAGTAGGTGGAGAAAATGATTCGAATTGGACAAGGATTTGATGTGCACGAGTTCGGAGAAGGTCGTCCGCTCATTATTGGTGGAATTACAATTCCGTATGATCGAGGGCTGACAGGACATTCTGACGCGGATGTACTGTTGCATACCATTACCGATGCGGCACTTGGCGCAATTGGTGAAGGAGATATCGGACGACATTTCCCTGATACGGATGAGGCGTTTAAAGATGCCGATTCTGCAGTGTTATTAGAAAAAATTTGGGCACTTGTAGAAGATAGAGGTTACAAATTGGGTAATATCGACTGCACCATTATGGCGCAAAAGCCGAAAATGGCACCTCATATTGGGGAAATCCGTGCACGTGTGGCACAGCTGTTACGTGCCGATGTGACACAAGTGAATGTCAAGGCAACGACGACAGAGAAATTAGGCTTCGTAGGACGCGAAGAAGGCATCGCATCGATGGCTACAATTCTACTGTTAAAGTCATGATGAGGCGTAATTGATAACAATCTTAGCAAGTGATAGAATGGCATGTAATTAAATTAGAACGGAGATGTACGAACTATGACAGCAGAAGTACGTGTACGCTATGCGCCAAGCCCAACTGGCCATTTACATATTGGAGGAGCGCGAACGGCGCTTTTTAACTATTTATTTGCACGTCATCACGGTGGGAAATTCATCGTGCGGATTGAGGATACGGATACAGAGCGTAACATTGAAGCTGGCGAGTTATCTCAGCTCGACAATTTGAAATGGCTAGGTATCGACTATGATGAGTCTGTCGATATCGGGGGGCCATACGGTCCTTATCGTCAAATGGAGCGCCTAGATATTTATACAAAGCACGCGAAAGAAATGCTTGAAGGCGGACAGGCTTACAAATGTTTCTGTACGACAGATGAGCTGGAAGTTGAGCGTGAAAAACAGAAAGCATCTGGCATCGCTGCGCCGATGTATGGCGGAACATGTCGTCATTTGACAGCCGATGAAGTGGCGGAAAAAGAAGCTGCTGGCATTCCGCATACAATTCGTATGAGAGTTCCAGAAAATATTACGTACAAAGTGGAAGACCTTGTTCGTGGTACAGTCGCATTTGAGTCGAAGGATATCGGTGACTGGGTACTTGTCAAAGCGAATGGCATTCCGACCTATAACTTCGCGGTCGTCTTCGATGATCATTATATGAAGATTTCCCACGTTTTCCGTGGTGAGGAGCATTTGACAAACACACCAAAACAATTGATGATATTCGATGTTTTTGGATGGGAATACCCACGTTACGGTCATATGACGTTGATTGTTAACGAAGATCGCAAAAAGCTTTCAAAACGTGATGAGTCTATTATTCAATTCATTTCACAATATAAAGATCTCGGCTATTTACCACATGCGATGTTCAATTTCTTTGCGCTACTGGGGTGGTCGCCGGGTGGAGAAGAGGAGATCTTCTCACACGAGGAGCTGGTTAAGTTATTCGATGAAAGTCGTTTGTCTAAATCACCTTCAATGTTCGATAAACAAAAGTTGACATGGATGAACAATCAATACATGAAGCAGATGAGCCTTGATGAAGTGGTTGACTTTGCCTTGCCACATCTGCAAGAAGTAGGTCTAGTGAATAAAGAAATGACGGCAGAGGAAGCTGCGTGGGCACGCGATTTGATTGCCCTTTATCACGATCAACTGAGCTTTGGTGCTGAAATTGTTGAATTGTCCGCCCAGTTCTTCACGGAAGAGCTTGAATACGATGAAGAATCCCAAGCTGTGCTGGCGGGTGAGCAGGTGTCTGAAGTAATGGCTTCATTCCGAGCTCAATTAGAAGCGCTTGAAACGTTTGATGCTGCGTCTATCAAGGATGCCATCAAAGCCGTTCAGAAGGAAACTGGTCACAAAGGGAAAAACTTATTTATGCCAATTCGTGTTGTGACGACAGGTCAAATGCATGGGCCTGAATTGCAGTCTTCGATTGCGCTCATCGGTAAAGAGAAGTCGATTGCACGAGTTGCGAAGTACGCGAAGTAATTGCATTGACTTTACAGCTTGTCAGCATGTAATATAAATGATTAATAGCTATAAGAAGAATAAACACAATTTAAAATAGACTGCTTTGATAAGGAGAAGTACATATTGCAAGCTCTTCAGAGAGGATCATCACCGGCTGTAAGTGATCCGTGCCGCTGCAATGTGGAAATGCACCTTTGAGTGCCGTGCCGAACGTGAGTAGGCCGGACGCATCGTCAGCGTTATGGACGTCAAGCGGGAAGGGGAAAATACCTTCCAAGCGGAGTGGAACCGCGCATTCAATGCGTCTCTGTCATTTTTGGCAGAGGCGTATTTTTTATTTGAATTCAGCGAAAAAACCATCTGCTGAACACGGATTTTTAGAGAAAAAAAGGAGGAGAGAATATTGTTTCAACGCATGAAGGAAGACATTCAGTGCATATTTGATCAAGACCCGGCCGCGCGTAGTACATTGGAGGTTGCGCTTACTTATTCAGGTTTACACGCCATTTGGTCTCACCGTATTGCACATGCACTATATAAAAAGAAATTATTGTTTTTAGCACGAGTTGTGTCACAAATTAGCAGATTTTTCACAGGGATTGAAATTCATCCGGGTGCAACGATTGGGCGTCGATTTTTTATCGATCATGGTATGGGTGTCGTTATAGGAGAGACGTGTGAAATTGGTAATGACGTCACAATTTACCAAGGTGTGACGCTAGGTGGAACGGGTAAAGAGAAAGGAAAGCGGCATCCGACGCTTCGTGATAATGTGCTTGTTGCATCAGGTGCAAAGGTGCTTGGTTCTATTATAATTGGTGAGAACAGCAAAGTGGGGGCGGGATCAGTTGTGCTCAAGGATGTTCCAGCTGATTCCACCGTTGTTGGCATTCCGGGGACGATTGTCGTCGCGAATGGTGTTAAGGTGAAAAATAAGTACGACCACCAAGAAATGCCGGATCCAGTAGCCGATAAATGTGAGATGCTTGAAAATGAGCTCGAACAGTTAAAAGGGCGACTTGTTGAAATAGAGAAATCTGCTGAAAAGGAAGGAAACTTATTATGACCATTCAAATTTATAATACATTAACGCGAAAAAAAGAGCCTTTTATTCCGATGGAAGAAGGAAAAGTGAAGATGTATGTATGTGGGCCAACGGTTTACAACTACATCCATATTGGTAATGCCCGTCCCGTGATTGTTTTCGATACGGTTCGACGTTATTTGGAATATAGAGGTTTTGATGTATCGTACGTTTCGAATTTTACGGATGTTGACGATAAAATTATTAAAGCGGCCAATGAGTTAGGGGAAGAAGTAGGAGAGCTAACGGATCGGTTTATTAACGCCTATTTTGAAGATGTTGGTGCGCTTGGTTGCGGTAAGGCTGATGTTCATCCACGTGTGACGGATCATATCGAAGACATTGTTGAATTTGTTCAAGTGCTTATTGATAAAGGATTTGCTTACGAATCACAAGGGGATGTCTATTATCGTACGCGGAAATTTGTAGGATATGGCAAGTTGTCACAACAATCGACAGATGAGCTGAAGATTGGTGCGCGGATTGAGGAAGGCGTTAAAAAAGAAAATTCTCTTGATTTTGCATTGTGGAAAGCGGCGAAGGAAGGCGAAATTTCATGGGAAAGCCCATGGGGGGCAGGACGTCCCGGCTGGCATATCGAATGTTCAGTGATGGCGCGTGAGCATCTCGGCGATACGATTGATATTCATGCAGGTGGTCAAGACTTAACATTCCCGCACCATGAAAACGAAATTGCGCAATCGGAAGCAATGACGGGCAAGCAATTTGCGCGTTACTGGATGCATAATGGGTATATTAATATTGACAATGAAAAAATGTCGAAATCACTGGGGAACTTTGTGCTCGTCAACGATATTCGTAAACAGATTGATCCGCAAGTGTTGCGTTTCTTTATATTATCTGTTCATTACAGACATCCAGTCAATTTCTCACAGCATCTTGTTGAAGGTGCCGCAAATGGTTTAGAGCGTATTCGTACGGCGTACAATAATTTGGAGCACAGACTTGCGACGTCCGCCGACCTCGGAGACCAGAAAGATGTCTGGTTACACAAAGTGGATGAACTCAAGCAAACATTTGAATTGGCGATGGATGATGACTTTAATACGGCCAACGCAATTGCATCGATTTTCGAACTTGTGAAGTTAGCGAACGTCTATTTATTAGAGAAGAATACGCAATCGGAAGTACTTCAGCACTTCATCCAGACATTTGATAGTTTATTATCAGTTCTCGGGCTACCGTTTACTACGGGGGCCGAGCTATTGGACGAAGACATCGAGGCGTTAATCGAAGAGCGGTTAGAGGCACGTCGCAACCGAGATTTCAATCGTTCAGATGAAATTCGAGATGAATTGAAGGCGAAGGGAATCCTTTTAGAAGATACAGCGCAAGGTACGCGCTGGAAGAGGGATTAAACGGGATGTACAACTTGCGTGATATAGACGTTAAACAATTAAATCCTTTAGCTCTTGCGTATATGGGAGATGCGGTGTACGAACAAGCAGTTCGTGAGCATCTCCTGCGCTCGGGGCGTGTGAAACCGAATGTGTTACATAAAGAGGCCACAAGTTATGTGTCTGCAAAATCACAGGCGGCAGTTGTGAAAATGATGCAGCAATCAGGTTTTATGACAGAGGAAGAGGAAGCGGTCATGAGACGGGGGCGCAACGCCAAGTCAGGTTCAGTTCCTAAAAATACCGATGTTGTGACGTATAATTATAGCTCGGGATTCGAAGCGGTAGTTGGATGGCTCTATTTATTAGGCAGAACAGAGCGGGTAGCAGAATTTATAGGTGAATCCATTGCATTTATAGAGAAAGTAAAGGAGGAGGGGAAACCATGACGGAAATAGAAGCGGAATTGATTGGTGGTAAAAACCCTATTGTCGAAGCGTTGCGCTCAGGTAGAGAATTGAACAAGATTTGGATTGCTGAAGGACTTAATAAAAAAAGTATCGGGGAAATTCTGGCGCTTGCCAAAGAGGCTGGGGTTATCGTTCAAGCAGTGCCGAAGCAGAAATTGGACGGCATGTTGGATATGAACCATCAAGGGATTATTGCATCGGTTGCAGCCTACGAGTACGCAGAACTTGAAGATCTTTTCAATGTTGCAAAAGATCGTGGGGAAGACCCATTTTTCATAATTCTAGATGAGCTTGAAGATCCTCATAACTTAGGGTCAATCCTACGGACGGCAGACGCGTCAGGCGCACACGGGATTATTATACCGAAACGTCGTTCTGTTGGTTTGACAGGTGTTGTGGCGAAGGCGTCGACGGGTGCAATTGAACATATCCCTGTCGTTCGTGTAAATAATCTTTCGCAGACAGTGGAGGAATTGAAAAAGCGCGGTGTTTGGATCGCGGGGACAGATGCAGCTAAATCAGTGGATTACAGGTTGATGGACGCAACATTACCACTTGCCATTATTATCGGCAGTGAAGGGAAAGGGATGTCGCGTATATTGAAGGAAAAATGTGACTTCCTTTATCATTTGCCGATGGTAGGACACGTGACGTCATTGAATGCTTCTGTTGCTGCTTCGCTTTTGATGTATGAAGTGTTACGTAAACGTCAACCGCATCAGTCTGGAAGATGAAAAAGGATGTACTTCTTGTTGACGGCTATAACGTCATCGGTGCGTGGCAGGAGCTGCGTAAGCTGAAGGAAAAACGATTGGCAGATGCCCGTGACCGTCTCATTGAGAGAATGGCAGAATACAAGGCGCATACGGGATGGCGTGTCATTATCGTTTTTGATGCGCATCTTGTCCCAGGCGTGGAAAAGAAGAAGAAGCATCATGATGTTGAAGTTGTGTTTACAAGAAAAAAAGAAACTGCTGATGAAAGGATTGAAAAGCTAGTTTCTGAATTAGGCGGACGGCGTATACAAATTCATGTGGCGACATCAGATTTAACGGAGCAATGGGTTATTTTTGCGCAAGGAGCTCTTCGAAAATCGTCTAGAGAATTAGAAATTGAAATGGATGAGATTGATAAAAAAATCACGGGAAAAGTGAAGGAGTTCCAAGAGCAGCGGCCAATTTCAAAGATCCCTTTAACGGACGAAGTTGCAGAAATATTTGAAAAATGGCGGCGTGGAAAGAAATGAACGGTTGACGCAAAAAAAATCTATACGGTATACTTGTAGAATAATAGTGATAGCGAACCGGGGTGATCCAGTTGGTGGAGAGAACATACGTTGAAGGTAGCATATCGGATTTCACCGGGTTATCAGACGGGGAAGTCATTGCAATCATCCACGAAGGGAACACGGATGCACTCGATTTTCTTATTACAAAGTACCAATCATTTGTTAGATTGAAAGCGCGCTCATATTTTCTGATTGGTGGAGATCGGGAAGATATCATCCAAGAAGGTATGATTGGTCTATACAAAGCGATTCGGGACTTTAAAGAGGATCGGTTAAGTTCATTCAAGGCGTTTGCGGAACTGTGCATCACGCGGCAAATCATTACAGCTATTAAAACAGCGACGAGGCAAAAGCATATTCCACTCAATACATCGGTATCATTAGACAAGCCGGTATTTGACGAGGAGTCAGATCGTACCTTGTTGGATGTGATTGCAGGGCCGATTTTGGACGACCCTGAAGGGCTTATGATTCATAAGGAAGACTTTACTCAAATGGAAGAAGAGATGAATAAAGTATTGAGCGGCCTTGAGAAGCAGGTGCTTGCCCTGTATTTGGACGGGCAGTCCTATCAGGAGATTTCGGAAGAATTAAATAGGCAAGTGAAGTCTGTCGATAATGCACTTCAGCGGATTAAACGTAAGCTTGAGCGCTATATGCAAGTCGACGCAGTGCGTTAAGACGAATTTCCATCGTATTGACACCATTAAAATTAGGTGGTACTCTTTAGCAAGACTATGAGTCGTATAGGGTGAGAAAATGTCTAAAAAAGTTATTTTAAGTTGCGATATATGCGGATCACGAAATTATTCCGTGCCGGCACAGAGTAATAAGTCTACGGACCGACTGTCACTCAAGAAGTTTTGTAGCCATTGCAATAAACATACAATGCATAAGCAGACGGCATGAAGTAGACAGGTTTGCTAGCAGCATCATATTTGTATTCGGAGGTTTGCGGTAAAATGAGCAAGTTAAGCGGTTTTTTTAAAGACGTCGTCTCGGAAATGAGAAAAGTCAGCTGGCCGAAACGTAAAGAATTGACACGCTATACAATCGTTGTGCTTTCAACAGTTGTTTTTATGGCGGTGTACTTCGGACTCATCGACCTTGGCATTTCGCGAGTAATGGAATGGTATCTTGCGTTATAATAAGCAACATGAATAAACACTTTGAAAAATATCCCGTCTGACAGTATGAACGGGTTTTTTCAATTGTCTGAACATAAAGGTCTGGGTAGGCTACTTTACTGGGTTTTAATTATGTGCGAAAAAGGAGGGACGGACGAATAGTCCTCGTTATTATGGATATGGAGAAAAATTGGTATGTTGTTCATACGTATTCCGGTTATGAAAATAAGGTGAAAGCCAATCTGGAAAAACGTGTAGAAACGATGGGTATGCAAGATAAAATTTTCCGCGTCGTCATTCCGGAAGAAGAAGAAACGGACTTCAAAGACGGCAAAAAACGGGTAATGATGAAAAAGACATTCCCGGGCTACGTTTTGGTAGAGATTATCATGACGGATGATTCTTGGTATGTCGTCCGAAATACACCTGGTGTGACGGGCTTCATCGGTTCTTCGGGTGGCGGAGCTAAACCAACGCCGTTACTACCCGAAGAGGTAACATTCATCCTTAAACAGATGGGTGTGAAGGAACGCAAGATTGAAGTTGATTATGTCATTGGCGAAATGGTGCAAGTACTTGAGGGGCCGTTTGCGCACTTCCAAGGTAAAGTGGAAGAAATTGATGGAGACAAAGGTAAAGTTAAGGTTACTGTCGATATGTTCGGTAGAGAGACTAAAATGGAGCTGGACTTCGAGCAAGTAGAAAAATTATAATCGAAAATTACTTGCGTGTACTATGTAATTGTGGTATCATTTCAAAGGTCAGACTATGAACAAGTATTCTGAACGGATTAACCAAAATCTACCGGCGTAAGCCGGCAGGCACATATTGAGTGGGAGGGGTAACCCTATTACCACATCACGGACTTAAGGAGGTGTGTCTCGTGGCTAAAAAAGTTATTAAAGTTGTTAAATTGCAAATTCCTGCTGGAAAAGCGAACCCGGCTCCCCCAGTTGGACCGGCGTTAGGTCAAGCAGGTGTGAACATCATGGGATTCTGTAAAGAATTCAACGCGCGTACAGCTGATCAAGCAGGTCTAATCATTCCTGTTGTGATTTCTGTATTCGAAGACCGTTCATTCACTTTCATTACAAAAACTCCACCGGCAGCAGTATTGCTGAAGGTTGCAGCTAATCTTCAAAAAGGTTCAGGTGAGCCGAACAAAAAGAAAGTTGCTACTGTTAAACGCGATAAAGTTCGCGAAATTGCAGAAACAAAGATGCAAGATTTAAATGCAGCATCAGTTGAAGCGGCGATGGCAATGGTTGAAGGTACTGCACGCAGCATGGGTATCACGATCGAAGACTGATCTTGATCTTATGAAGTGATGTTTTTTTGTAGTGGGGGTTGCGCTTGTTCTCTGGAACACGCAACCCTTATTCGTGGGAGGTTTAACCCGTTAAAACCACAATCGAGGAGGAAATTTCAAATGGCTAAAAGAGGTAAAAAATTCACAGAAGCGGCAAAGCTTGTAGAACGTTTGAAAGCTTATGACGTAAACGAAGCGATTGAACTTGCGAAAAAGACTAGCACAGTTAATTTTGACGCGACAATCGAAGTTGCATTCCGTCTTGGAATCGACACTCGTAAAAATGATCAACAAATCCGTGGGGCGGTAGTGCTTCCGAACGGTACTGGTAAAACTCAACGTGTTCTTGTTTTCGCAAAAGGTGAAAAACTTAAAGAAGCTGAAGCTGCTGGTGCAGACTACGCTGGAGACGCGGAGTATATTACTAAAATCCAACAAGGTTGGTTCGATTTCGACGTTATCGTTGCAACGCCTGACATGATGGGTGAAGTAGGTAAAATTGGTCGTGTTCTTGGACCAAAAGGACTTATGCCGAACCCGAAAACAGGTACAGTAACATTTGATGTTACAAAAGCAATCGAAGAAATCAAAGCAGGTAAAGTTGAATACCGTGCAGACAAAGCTGGAATTATCCACGCTCCAATCGGTAAAGTTTCATTCGACAATGAGAAACTTGTAGAAAACTTTGTAACTGTATTTGAAACGGTTCAAAAAGCAAAACCTGCATCAGCAAAAGGCACATACATGAAGTCCGTTAACGTGACATCTACAATGGGGCCTGCTGTTAAAATTGACCCTTCAAGTGTAGTTGTTAAAAACTAATATTGACAAATAGATAGTCCTCTGGTAAGATGACTTTTGTTGTGAATATTACCATTTGTACCGTAGACAGTAGGTGCGGCTTGCCGCTTAAAATTCCTGCCGAGGACAAGACGCTCTTTTATTTAAAAGATGACGACTTTTCTGCCCTCGTGTCTACATGATGTAGATGTGAGGGCTTTTTCATATCGGTATAAGTGACCCCAAATTTTTAGGAGGTGTCCAGATGAGCAAGATACTAGAAGCTAAACAAGCAGTAGTTGGTGAGATTACGGATAAGCTGAAAGCAGCAGCGTCAGTTGTTGTTGTTGATTACCGTGGTCTTGATGTGAGCCAAGTTACAGAACTTCGTAAACAACTTCGTGAAGCAGGTATTGACTTTAAAGTTTACAAAAACTCAATGTCACGCCGTGCAGCTGAAGCTGTTGGACTTGAAGGGTTGAACGAAAGCCTTACAGGACCAAACGCAATTGCATTCTCAAACGAAGATGTTGTTGCTCCTGCAAAAATCCTTAACGATTTTGCAAAGAAAAACGACAAACTAGAAATCAAAGCCGGTATCATCGAAGGTGTAGTTGCATCAGCAGATGATATTAAAGCGTTGGCGGAACTTCCATCACGCGAAGGTCTACTTTCTATGCTTCTCAGCGTACTTCAAGCTCCAATGCGCAACTTCGCGTTGGCAACAAAAGCTGTTGCAGACCAAAAAGAAGAACAAGGCGCTTAATCAAGCAGCCTGAAATACAACTTGCGGGTTAGCCCGACAAAAACAACTATTAGGAGGAACTTATAATGACTAACGCACAAATCCTTGAAGCAATCAAAGAAATGACAGTTCTTGAACTAAACGACCTTGTAAAAGCAATTGAAGAAGAGTTCGGCGTAACAGCTGCAGCTCCAGTTGCAATGGCTGGAGGAGCTGGTGGCGGAGACGCTGCTGCTGAGCAAACTGAATTCGACGTTGTTCTTGCATCTGCTGGAGACCAAAAAATCAAAGTTATCAAAGCTGTTCGTGAAATTACTGGCCTAGGCTTGAAAGAAGCGAAAGAAGTAGTTGATAACGCACCAAAAGCAATCAAAGAAGGCGCTTCTAAAGAAGAAGCAGAAGAAATGAAAGCTAAACTTGAAGAAGTTGGCGCAGTAATCGAACTTAAATAATTTTCTGAATAAATGAAGGGAAGCTCGTCGGATATGGACGGGCTTTTCTTCGTTTTTTTATCTGCGGGTAAGGGGAATCTGGACACAATCACGCTGAGGCGAGATTGATTATTCGAGAGGAGGACTAACATGTCTGAACATTATTACTCGAGAGATCCTAAGGTGAAAAGTGATCCGAAAGAGTGGTCTGCGGTATTACGCGGAAAAACACTGAGATTCAAGACGGACGCTGGGGTATTTAGCAAAGGTGAAGTGGATTTTGGTTCGCGGCTCCTCGCTGAAGCTTTTGTTTTGCCGGAATCGGAAGGAGCTATTTTAGACGTCGGTTGTGGCTATGGTCCAATCGGATTGTCGATTGCCGCATCTTTTCCGGAACGGAGTATTCACATGGTTGACGTCAATGAACGAGCACTCTCTCTCGCAGCGCATAATGCGGGGCAAAATACGATTGGGAATGTGGAAATATATCCGAGTGATGCCTTGTCTGCGGTTGTGACAAGTGGATTTGCTGCAATTTTGACAAATCCTCCAATCCGTGCAGGAAAAGAGACGGTATTCAATTTTTATGAGGGTGCTTTTTTGAAACTTGTTGCTGGTGGTGAGCTGTGGGTCGTTATCCAGAAGAAGCAGGGGGCACCTTCGACAATTGACCGTTTACAAGAACTTTTCGGTAACGTCGAGACAGTTGTAAAAAAAAGAGGTTATTATATATTAAGAGTCGTAAAGTCTTGACTTGAGAGTATTGATATGGTAATGTTGTAAAATGCATAAATTATTATAATGCGTTCGTATGCCCATTTTGTATGAGTAATGGAAATGATAGGCATACTGGCGATGTATAAAAGATTGTCAAACCGAAAATGAGCTCTTACCGGAACTCGTTTTCTTTTTGTTTTTTTCGATATCATACACTATTTTTATGGTTTCGCAAAGGACTAATATTTTTTTATCTTCATTCAGCAGAAGATCCCACCGCTATATGTGGCGGGACGAATGTGGTTTGAATTTCTGTTCAGGGGGTGTTTCCAACTCCCGCTGAACGATGATGAAGCCTCCGGCGGAAGTCGCGAATTTTTTCGAGCGGGCTTGAAAAAATCCGGACGCAATTCCACCAAGGCGAAATTGATAAGGGGTGAAAGAGTTGACAGGTCATTTAGTTCAGTATGGTCAACACCGTCAGCGTAGAAGTTTCGCACGGATCAGCGAAGTGCTGGATCTGCCGAATCTGATTGAAATCCAGACGGCATCTTATGAGTGGTTCATGGAAGAAGGACTACGAGAAATGTTCCGCGATATTTCTCCGATTCAAGACTTTACGGGAAATCTTTCGTTGGAATTCATTGACTATCAGTTGGGAGATCCTAAATATCCCGTTGATGAATCAAAAGAGCGTGACGTTACTTTTGCAGCGCCGCTACGTGTGAAAGTTCGCTTGCATAACAAAGAAACAGAAGAAGTAAAAGAGCAAGACGTTTTCATGGGTGATTTCCCACTTATGACAGAAAACGGAACTTTTGTTATCAATGGTGCGGAGAGGGTAATCGTATCTCAGCTTGTCCGCTCGCCAAGTGTTTATTACAGTGATAAGACAGACAAGAACGGTAAACGTGGCTTTGGTGCAACTGTTATTCCAAACCGTGGTGCTTGGTTGGAATATGAAACAGATGCAAAAGATGTCGTTCATGTCCGCATTGACCGGACACGTAAGTTGCCAATTACAGTACTTCTTCGTGCACTCGGATTTTCATCCGATCAGGAAATCATTGAGTTAATCGGTGATAACGAGTACTTACGCAACACGCTTGAAAAGGACAATACGGAAACTTCTGAAAAAGCATTGCTTGAAATTTACGAACGCCTCCGTCCAGGAGAACCGCCAACACTTGATAGCGCGAAGAACCTCTTGTTCTCTCGTTTCTTCGATGCGAAAAGGTATGACCTAGCAAACGTTGGACGTTATAAAATGAATAAAAAATTGCATGCACAAAACCGTTTGTTCAATCAAATTGTTGCGGAAACATTAGTTGATCCTGAAACAGGTGAAATTTTACTGGAAAAGGACCAGCTTATAGATCGTCGTGCATTAGATCGCCTTCTTCCGCATTTAGAAAAAGGAATCGGTTTTGAAGAAATTACGCACGCAAGTGGAGTACTGGATGAAAAGATTACAATCCAGTCAATTAAAATATATTCTCCGAAAAGTGAAGAGAAACAGGTTATCAATGTTATTTCTAATGCTTATGTAGATGAGTCTGTCAAGCACGTAACACCTGCGGATATCGTTGCATCTATTAGTTATTTCTTTAATCTTCTTCACGGTGTCGGCAATACGGATGATATCGATCACCTCGGTAATCGACGTCTTCGCTCGGTTGGGGAACTTCTACAAAATCAGTTCCGTATTGGGCTTTCCCGTATGGAGCGCGTTGTAAAAGAGCGTATGTCCATTAATGACACGCAATCTATCGTACCGCAGCAACTGATTAATATTCGTCCAGTTATTGCATCGATAAAAGAGTTTTTCGGTAGCTCTCAACTTTCCCAGTTTATGGATCAGACGAACCCACTTGCGGAACTGACACATAAACGTAGGCTATCAGCACTCGGACCCGGTGGTTTGACACGTGAACGTGCCGGAATGGAAGTACGTGACGTTCACTACTCCCACTATGGCCGTATGTGTCCGATTGAAACGCCAGAGGGACCGAACATTGGACTAATCAACTCGTTGTCAACATTTGCGAAGGTGAATAAGTTCGGCTTCATTGAAACACCTTACCGGAAAGTTGACCCGGAAACAGGACGCGTTACAGCGCAAATCGATTACTTGACTGCGGACGTGGAAGATAACTACGTCGTGGCACAAGCGAATGCGATTCTTGCGGAGGATGGCTCTTTCGTCAATGAAGGCGTCGTCGGTCGTTTCCAAGGGGATAATACAGTATTTAAACGTGAACAAATTGATTATATGGACGTTTCACCTAAGCAGGTAGTTTCTGCGGCGACGGCGTGTATCCCATTCCTTGAGAATGATGACTCCAACCGTGCGCTTATGGGAGCGAACATGCAACGTCAAGCAGTTCCTTTGCTCAATCCAGAAGCTCCTTTTGTAGGAACAGGTATGGAGCACGTGTCAGCGCGTGACTCAGGTGCTGCGGTTCTTGCGAAATACGACGGGATTGTTGAACATGTCGAGGCGAAAGAAATTCGTGTACGCCGCATTGAAACTGTGGATGGCAAAGAAGTGAAGGGTGACCTGACGATTTATCGTTTGGAAAACTTCATCCGTTCGAACCAAGGAACATGTTATAACCAACGTCCGATTACAAGTGTAGGAGATCGAGTTAAGCCGCTTGATATTTTGGCGGATGGTCCATCTATGGAACAAGGAGAACTTGCTTTAGGGCGTAACGTTCTAACTGCGTTCATGACTTGGGACGGTTTCAACTATGAGGATGCTATCATTATGAGTGAGCGTCTTGTAAAGGATGACGTATTTACTTCGGTTCATATCGAAGAATACGAATCTGAAGCACGAGATACGAAACTCGGACCTGAGGAAATTACACGTGATATTCCAAACGTTGGTGAAGATGCACTTCGTAATCTTGATGACCGGGGAATCATTCGTATAGGTGCTGAAGTTCGTGATGGCGATATCCTAGTTGGTAAAGTGACTCCAAAAGGAGTTACGGAGCTAACAGCTGAAGAAAGACTGCTACATGCAATCTTCGGTGAAAAAGCACGTGAAGTTCGCGATACATCTCTACGTGTACCACATGGTGCTGGTGGGATTGTTCTTGACGTGAAAGTGTTCAACCGTGAAGACGGTGACGAATTGCCACCAGGTGTGAACCAACTCGTTCGCGCTTATATCGTTCAGAAACGTAAAATTTCTGTTGGAGATAAAATGGCCGGACGTCACGGAAACAAAGGGGTTATTTCTCGTATCTTGCCGGAGTCGGATATGCCTTACTTACCAGATGGCACACCGATTGACGTCATGCTTAACCCGCTTGGTGTACCATCACGTATGAACATCGGACAAGTTTTGGAAATGCATCTTGGTATGGCTTCCCGCAGCCTTGGTATTCACATGGCTTCTCCTGTATTTGATGGAGCCAATGAAGAAGATGTGTGGGAAACGATGGAAGAGGCTGGAATGGACCGTGACGGAAAAACAATCCTGTATGATGGTCGTTCTGGTGAAGCCTTCGACAACCGTGTATCTGTTGGTGTCATGTACTTGATTAAACTGGCGCATATGGTTGACGATAAGCTTCATGCCCGTTCAACAGGACCATACTCACTTGTTACGCAACAACCGCTGGGTGGTAAAGCTCAGTTTGGTGGCCAGCGTTTCGGGGAGATGGAAGTGTGGGCACTCGAGGCATATGGTGCAGCTTACACGCTTCAAGAAATTCTAACTGTGAAATCCGATGACGTCGTAGGACGCGTGAAAACGTATGAAGCGATTGTCAAAGGTGAAAGCGTTCCTCAACCAGGTGTTCCAGAATCGTTCAAGGTTCTTATTAAGGAACTTCAAAGCCTTGGGTTGGACGTGAAGATGTTGTCACTCGATTTAGAAGAAATTGAGTTACGCGATCTTGATGACGATGATGATATGCAACCAACAGACGCTTTGAATCTTATAAAAGAGGATCAGCCTGTCTGATTTGCCTAGTGATGATATAACTGATTGTTAAGGGGGATAATGTTTCCCCCTTAAGTATGTTTGATTAAAAGTGTGCGCTTGCTCGGAAAAGCCAAAAGCAGCGATAAGACTAAAGGGAGGTAGGCTCCTTGATAGATGTAAACAATTTTGAGTATATGAAAATCGGCCTAGCTTCACCAGATAAGATTCGTTCATGGTCCTATGGAGAAGTAAAAAAGCCAGAAACAATCAACTACCGTACGTTAAAACCTGAAAAAGATGGTCTATTTTGTGAACGTATTTTCGGACCTACAAAAGATTGGGAATGTCATTGCGGGAAGTATAAACGTGTACGCTACAAAGGCGTCGTTTGTGACCGTTGTGGAGTAGAAGTAACTCGTCAAAAAGTACGCCGTGAACGTATGGGGCATATTGAACTTGCAGCCCCTGTTACACATATTTGGTATTTCAAAGGGATTCCAAGCCGTATGGGACTTATCCTTGATATGACACCACGTGCTTTGGAAGAAATCATCTACTTTGCATCTTATGTTGTTGTAGATCCTGCGGATACACCGCTTGAAAGAAAGCAATTGCTTTCTGAACGGGAATATCGTATTTATCGTGAAAAGTATGGTTCTAAATTCCAAGCACTTATGGGTGCAGAAGCGATTGAACGTCTGTTAATGGCGATCGATCTCGATAAAGAAATGGAATTCTTGAAAGAAGAATTGAAAACTGTTCAAGGGCAGCGCCGTACACGTGCGATTAGACGTCTTGAAGTTGTTGAATCGTTCCGTAACTCAGGTAACAAGCCTGAGTGGATGGTCCTTGAAGTACTGCCGGTTATTCCGCCAGAACTACGCCCGATGGTACAACTTGACGGCGGACGATTTGCAACTTCTGACTTGAATGATCTATATCGTAGGGTTATTAACCGGAATAATCGTTTGAAACGTCTACTTGACCTTGGGGCACCTGGAATTATCGTTCAAAACGAGAAGCGGATGCTGCAAGAAGCGGTCGATGCGCTCGTGGATAATGGCCGTCGTGGTCGTCCAGTTACAGGACCAGGTAACCGTCCGTTGAAATCTTTGTCTCATATGTTGAAAGGTAAGCAAGGACGATTCCGTCAAAACTTACTTGGAAAACGTGTTGACTATTCTGGTCGTTCCGTTATCGTTGTTGGACCTAACTTGAAAATGTATCAGTGTGGTCTGCCGAAAGAAATGGCGATTGAATTGTTTAAACCATTTGTGATGAAAGAACTCGTTGAACGAGGACTTGCACACAACATTAAGAGCGCTAAACGTAAAATCGAACGCCTTCATTCGGAAGTATGGGACGTTCTTGAAGATGTCATTAAAGAGCATCCGGTCCTTCTGAACCGAGCACCAACTCTTCACCGTCTTGGAATTCAAGCGTTTGAGCCGATTCTTGTAGAAGGGCGTGCAATCACACTGCATCCACTCGTCTGTACAGCTTATAACGCTGACTTCGATGGTGACCAGATGGCTGTTCACGTTCCTTTATCAGCAGAAGCACAAGCAGAAGCACGTTTACTCATGCTAGCTGCACAAAACATTTTGAACCCGAAAGACGGTAAACCAGTCGTTACGCCATCCCAGGATATGGTTTTAGGAAACTACTACCTGACATTGGAGCGTAAAGGTGCAACCGGTGAAGGAACTGTATTCCATAATGCGGACGAAGCACTTATCGCTTATCATAATGGTCACGTGCATCTTCACTCACGGATCGCTATTCAAGCAGGTTCGTTGAATAACCCGACATTTACGGAAGAACAAAATAGCCAATTGTTATTAACGACGGTTGGGAAAGTAATTTTTAACGAAATTTTACCGGAATCGTTCCCGTATATTAACGAACCAACTGATTCCAACTTGGAAGTTGAAACGCCTGCTCATTATTTCGTTCCAGGAACTGTAGATGTGAAAAAACATTTCGCGGAAATGGAACTTGTGGAGCCGTTCAAGAAGAAAATCCTTGGGAATATCATCGCGGAAATTTTCAAACGTTTCCACATTACAGAAACGTCAAGAATGCTTGACCGCATGAAAAACCTAGGATTCAAATATTCAACGCGTGCAGGAATCACAATCGGTATCTCGGATATCGTTGTTTTACCTAACAAAGGCGATATTTTGCAAGAGGCGCAAGATAAAGTTGATAAAGTGATGCAACAGTTCCGCCGTGGTTTGATTACAGAAGAAGAGCGATATGATCGCGTTATTTCTTACTGGAGTCATGCGAAGGATGTCATCCAAGCGAAACTGATGGATTCTCTTGATCACTCGAACCCGATTTACATGATGAGTGACTCAGGGGCACGGGGTAACGCATCTAACTTCACGCAGCTTGCGGGTATGCGTGGTCTGATGGCCAACCCGGCTGGTCGTATCATTGAACTTCCAATCAAATCTTCATTCCGTGAAGGACTGACAGTACTTGAGTACTTCATCTCTACACACGGTGCGCGTAAAGGACTTGCGGATACAGCCCTTAAAACAGCTGACTCAGGTTACTTAACACGCCGACTCGTCGACGTTGCGCAGGATGTTATCGTTCGTGAAGATGACTGTGGAACAGACCGTGGTCTGGAAATCAGTGCATTGATGGAAGGTACGGAATTGATTGAAGGTCTGGATGAGCGTATTGAAGGTCGTCACACGAAGAAGACAATTTATCATCCTGAAACTGGCAAGTTAATTCTTGAAAGAGACGGACTTATTACGGCGGATGCTGCGCGCAACATTCTTGATGCGGGTATTGAAACTGTGACAATTCGTTCAGCATTTACATGTAATACGAAGCATGGTGTTTGTAAGAAATGTTACGGCATTAACTTGGCTACTGGCGAAACGGTTGAGGTTGGTGAAGCGGTTGGTATTATCGCTGCACAATCTATCGGTGAGCCAGGTACACAGCTTACAATGCGTACATTCCATACAGGTGGAGTTGCAGGGGATGACATTACACAAGGTCTTCCTCGTATCCAAGAGATCTTCGAATCGCGGAATCCGAAAGGGCAAGCGGTTATCTCAGAAATCAAAGGTAGCATCATTGAAATTGATGAAATCCGCGAAGGTCAGAAGGAAATTACTATTCAAGGTGAAGTGGAAACGCGTAAGTATCTTGCGCCGTACAATGCTCGCCTGAAAGTTCAAGTTGGCGATACGATTGACCGAGGCGATGTTATTACAGAAGGTTCTATCGATCCGAAGGAACTGATTGTTGTAAAAGATGTAGCCACTGTTCAAAATTACCTCTTGAAAGAAGTTCAAAAAGTATACCGTATGCAAGGTGTTGAAATCGGTGATAAACACGTAGAAGTAATGGTTCGCCAAATGCTTCGTAAAGTGCGCATCATCGAAGCAGGAGACACGGATCTATTGCCGGGCTCATTGTTAGACATCCATCAATTTGCAGATGCGAATGCAGTCGTGCTGAAAGCTGGAAAAGTTCCAGCGACATGTCGTCCTGTCATTCTCGGTATTACAAAAGCGTCACTTGAAACAGAATCCTTCTTGTCTGCAGCGTCATTCCAAGAAACAACTCGTGTCTTGACAGATGCAGCAATCAAAGGGAAAACTGACGAACTACTTGGTTTGAAGGAAAACGTTATTATCGGGAAACTTGTACCAGCTGGAACGGGAATGCAACGTTACCGTCACATCGTTATGGAGCAAGGTGGAGAGAAAACTTCAGCTAAGAAGGTTACAGCTGAATAATTCGATACTAAAACGGGGGATTTAAATCCCCCCGTTTTATCCTTTATGTGTTGACAATTTTCTTTGCAGGTGATAATATACAAAAGGTTGATAGTTGAATGTCTGTACTTTGGAGGATATGGAAATGTCTTATGAAAAAGTCGAGCGGGCAAAGAAGACAATCATCGGTACAAAGCAGACAGTGAAAGCGATCCGTGCAGGGGTAGTGACTGCCGTCATTATCGCGCAAGATGCTGAAGAACGGGTTGTTGCTCCTGTAAAGGAGGAAGCCGCGCTTCATGGCGTCCAAGTGACATATGTTGATTCGAAAGAAAGACTCGGAAATGCATGTGGAATTCAAGTCGGTGCAGCCGTGGTTGCGATTACTGGATAATGGTTTTTGTGTGAAGAAGCACAAAGACTTTGTTTTTACCCCAAAAATGAACCACCTGGATGTGTGGTCTTACAAAACAAGTACGAAGGGAGGAAAATCCGATGCCTACAATTAACCAATTGGTCCGCAAACCACGTAAACCAAACGTGACAGGATCTAAAGCACCAGCACTCGGGAAAAGCTATAACAGCTTCAAAAAGTCAATGACGAACGTGAACTCACCACAAAAACGAGGTGTTTGTACACGTGTTGGTACAATGACACCGAAGAAGCCAAACTCGGCTCTTCGTAAATATGCACGTGTTCGTTTGACGAACCAAATGGAAGTCAATGCGTACATTCCTGGTGAAGGTCATAACCTACAAGAGCACAGTGTCGTACTTATTCGCGGCGGACGCGTAAAAGACTTACCGGGTGTTCGTTACCATGTTGTTCGTGGAGCGCTTGATACTGCTGGAGTTACTGGCCGTATGCAAAGCCGTTCTATGTACGGTGCTAAAAAACCTAAAGTTAAAAAAAGCTAATTTAAACAAAAATTATGATTGATAGTTATTTAAGCGGAAAAAGCTTAAAAACTTTGAAAGGAGGAAAACAACATGCCTCGTAAAGGTCCTGTTGCAAAACGTGACGTACTTCCGGATCCGATTTATAATTCGAAACTCGTCTCACGTCTTATCAATAAAATGATGGTTGACGGTAAAAAAGGTACATCTCAAAAAATCCTCTATGGTGCGTTCGAGCTTGTGAAAGAACGTTCTGGTAAGGATCCAATTGAAGTATTTGAAGCTGCACTTAACAACGTAATGCCGGTACTTGAAGTACGTGCACGTCGTGTTGGTGGAGCAAACTACCAAGTGCCAGTTGAAGTACGCCCGGAGCGTCGTACGACTCTTGGACTACGTTACCTTGTAAACTACTCACGTTCACGTGGTGAGAAAACAATGGAAGAACGTCTTGCGAATGAAATTCTTGACGCTTCTAACAATACAGGTGCATCCGTTAAACGTCGCGAAGAAATGCACAAAATGGCAGAAGCGAATAAAGCATTCGCTCACTACCGCTGGTAATATTCGGCAATATCATCAAATGCGCCTTGGCGTATTTGTGTTTGCCGGAGGCATAAACTTTATTCCGCGAATAAAGTTCATACTCTAATCCGAAACGGAAGGAGATCAACAACATGGCTAGAAAATTCTCCTTAGAGAATACACGTAATATTGGTATCATGGCTCACATCGATGCTGGTAAAACAACTACGACTGAGCGTATCCTTTATTACACTGGTAAAATCCACAAAATCGGAGAAACGCACGAAGGTGCATCTCAAATGGACTGGATGGAACAAGAGCAAGAACGTGGTATCACGATCACTTCCGCTGCAACAACTGCAGAATGGAAAGCTCACCGCGTAAACATCATTGACACACCAGGTCACGTAGACTTCACTGTTGAAGTTGAACGTTCACTTCGTGTTCTTGATGGTGCTGTAACGGTACTTGACGCTCAATCGGGCGTTGAACCACAAACAGAAACAGTTTGGCGTCAAGCGACAAACTACGGCGTTCCGCGTCTAGTTTTTGTCAACAAAATGGACAAAATGGGTGCAGATTTCCTTTACTCAGTAGGTACACTAGTTGAGCGTCTTGGTGCAAACGCACATCCAATTCAATTACCAATTGGTGCAGAAGATTCTTTCGCTGCAATCATTGACCTAGTTGAAATGAATGCTGTTTACTACGGCGATGACACAGGTCTAAATGCTGAAATAAAAGAAATTCCAGAAGAACATCGTGCGAAAGCAGAAGAATACCGTGAAAAGCTAATTGAAGCGGTTGCTGAATTCGACGAAGATCTTATGAACAAATTCTTGGATGAAGAAGAAATTACGAAAGAAGAAATCAAAGCTGCAATTCGTAAAGCTACGCTTGCAGTTGAATTCTACCCTGTCGTATGTGGAACTGCATTCAAGAACAAAGGTGTCCAACTCGTCCTTGACGCAGTAATCGACTACCTCCCATCACCACTTGATATCGCTGCTATGAAAGGGACGAATCCTGAGACTGATGAAGAAGTAGAACGTCACTCAAGCGACGAAGAGCCGTTCTCGGCACTTGCTTTTAAAGTAATGACAGACCCTTATGTAGGTAAACTTACATTCTTCCGTGTGTATTCTGGTGTTCTTCAATCAGGATCATACGTGCAAAACTCTTCAAAAGGTAAGCGTGAGCGCGTAGGACGTATTCTACAAATGCATGCGAACTCTCGTGAAGAAATTGCTGAAGTACACGCAGGGGAGATTGCTGCTGCAGTCGGACTTAAAGATACAGGAACTGGCGACACATTATGTGACGACAAAGCACTTGTAATCCTAGAGTCAATGGACTTCCCAGAACCAGTAATTTCACTTTCTGTTGAACCTAAAACAAAAGCCGACCAAGATAAAATGGGTATGGCGCTTGCTAAGCTTCAAGAGGAAGACCCAACATTCCGTGCGCACACAGACCAAGAAACTGGAGAAGTAATCATCGCCGGTATGGGCGAGTTGCATCTTGACGTTCTTGTAGACCGTATGCGTCGTGAATTCAATGTTGAAGCGAACGTTGGAGCACCGCAAGTATCTTACCGTGAAACATTCCGTGCTTCAGCGGAAGTTGAAGGTAAATTCGTGCGTCAATCCGGTGGACGCGGACAGTTTGGTCACGTTTGGATCGAGTTCTCTCCTAACGAAGAAGGAAAAGGATTCGAGTTCGTCAATAATGTTGTCGGAGGATCTGTTCCACGTGAATATATTCCGGCAGTTGAAGCAGGTATCCGTGATTCACTTGATAATGGTGTAATTGCTGGTTATCCTTTAATCGACATTAAAGCTCGTCTATTCGACGGTTCTTACCATGACGTTGACTCCAACGAAATGGCGTTCAAAATTGCTGCATCTATGGCATTGAAAAACGCTGTATCGAAAGTTAACCCAGTTCTACTTGAACCAATGATGAAAGTAGAAGTTCAAATTCCAGAAGAATACATGGGCGATATCATGGGTGACGTTACTTCACGCCGTGGCCGTGTAGAAGGAATGGAAGCTCGTGGTAATTCACAAGTAGTTCGTGCAATGGTTCCACTTGCGAACATGTTTGGTTATGCAACATCTCTTCGTTCTAACACACAAGGACGCGGAAACTTCTCAATGGTATTCGATCACTACGAAGAAGTGCCGAAATCAATTGCTGAAGAAATCATCAAGAAAAACAAGGGCGAATAATTATAATTTGAACTTGTTTCTATAGTAAATTACTTGTAAGATATGGGTAGGTGGAGGGCCCTCCAACACCTGTAGCTTCAAAAAAACTAAAAAAACTTTTATATTTTAAGGAGGAATTCCCAAATGGGTAAAGAAAAATTCGATCGTTCCAAAACACATGCTAACGTTGGAACAATTGGTCACGTTGACCATGGTAAAACAACTCTAACTGCAGCAATCGCAACAGTTCTTTCTAAAAAATTAGGTGGAACAGCACGTTCATACGCTGATGTTGATAACGCACCTGAAGAAAAAGAGCGTGGTATTACTATTAACACGTCTCACATCGAATATGAAACTGAAACTCGTCACTATGCACACGTTGACTGCCCAGGTCACGCCGACTATGTTAAAAACATGATCACTGGTGCTGCTCAAATGGACGGCGGAATCCTAGTTGTTTCTGCAGCTGATGGTCCAATGCCACAAACACGTGAGCACATCCTTCTTTCACGTCAAGTTGGTGTTCCTTACCTAGTAGTATTCATGAACAAATGTGACATGGTTGATGACGAAGAACTTCTTGAGCTTGTTGAAATGGAAATTCGTGATCTTCTTTCTGAATATGACTTCCCTGGCGATGACATTCCTGTCATTAAAGGTTCTGCTCTTAAAGCACTTGAAGGCGACGAAGCATACGAAGATAAAATCATGGAACTTATGACTGCTGTTGACGAGTACATCCCAACACCACCACGTGATACTGAAAAACCATTCATGATGCCTGTTGAGGACGTATTCTCAATCACAGGACGTGGAACTGTTGCTACTGGACGCGTTGAGCGTGGAGTAGTTAAAGTTGGAGATGTTGTTGATATCATCGGTATCGTTGAAGAAGCAAAATCTACAACTGTTACAGGTGTAGAAATGTTCCGTAAACTTCTTGATTATGCAGAAGCTGGTGACAACATCGGTGCACTACTTCGTGGTGTAGCTCGTGATGACATCCAACGCGGACAAGTACTTGCTAAACCAGGTACAATCGTTCCACACACAAAGTTTACATCTGAAGTTTATGTTCTTTCAAAAGAAGAGGGTGGACGTCACACTCCATTCTTCTCAAACTACCGTCCACAGTTCTACTTCCGTACAACTGACGTGACTGGCGTTATCGCTCTTCCAGAAGGCGTAGAAATGGTTATGCCTGGAGATAACATTGAAATGACAATCGAACTAATCGCTCCAATCGCTCTAGAAGAAGGTACGAAATTCTCTATCCGTGAGGGTGGACGTACTGTAGGCGCTGGCGTTGTAGCTTCAATCCTTAAATAATTTTAGATTCTTAAATCCCGCCCTTTGTGGCGGGATTTTTTCTCGCGATATCTTAAATGCTTCGATATGGAAGTGTTGTGCTACTCTTGTGCATAACTAATCAGTAAGAGGCTTGAGTTAAATGGTCTGACTATTAACATACAAGTTGCATTTCAAATCAAATAGAATTATAATAGTAAAGTTGAGAAAAGAAATTCCACAAAAGACTTGCGGAATTCTTTTTTTACGTGTATAATCTTTAATGTTGGTCTTTGACTGCGATGAAGCGAGAGGTTGCCGACACACCCGGCCGCTTTGCCATGGCATGTGTGTGGGAAATTTTCGTGGAGAATGTCTATAACAAAATAGGCGAAAAGGAGGGAAAATAATGGCAAAACAAAAGATTCGTATTCGTTTGAAAGCATATGATCACAGAATTTTGGATCAATCAGCTGAGAAAATTGTAGAAACAGCAAAACGTTCAGGTGCTAGTGTGTCGGGTCCGATTCCACTTCCAACTGAAAGATCTGTTTACACGATTCTTCGTGCGGTGCATAAATACAAAGATTCGCGCGAACAGTTTGAAATGCGTACACACAAACGTCTTATCGACATCGTTAACCCAACACCACAAACTGTGGATGCGTTAATGAAACTCGATTTACCATCGGGCGTAGACATTGAAATCAAACTTTAATTGCTACTAAATAAAACTTAAATTAATTCAGGAGGTGTGACAAATGACCAAAGGAATCTTAGGAAGAAAAGTCGGTATGACGCAAGTATTTGCTGAAAACGGCGACCTCATCCCGGTAACGGTAATTGCAGCTGGACAAAACGTTGTTCTTCAAAAGAAAACAACTGAAACAGACGGCTACGAATCAATCCAAATCGGTTTTGAAGATAAACGAGAAAAGCTAGCTAACAAACCTGAAAAAGGACATGTTGCTAAAGCTGCTACGGCACCTAAGCGCTTCATTCGCGAATTCCGCGAATTAGACGTGAACGGGTACGAAGTTGGTCAGGAAGTCAAAGTTGATACTTTCGCTGAAGGCGATATTGTCGATATTACAGGAACAACAAAAGGTAAAGGGTTCCAAGGTGTTGTTAAACGCCACGGTTATTCACAAGGACCAATGAGCCACGGATCACGTTTTCACCGCGCACCAGGTTCTATCGGATCTGTTGATGCTCAACGTGTATTCAAAGGAAAAAAACTACCAGGACGTATGGGTGGTAAAACAGTAACGATTCAAAATCTTGAAATCATACGAGTAGATGTAGAACGTAACTTGCTACTTGTAAAAGGTAACGTTCCGGGATCACGCAAGTCACTTCTACAAGTGCGCAGCGCAATCAAAGGGAACTGACCACTAAAGAAAGGAGGAAACAGGAATGCCTAAAGTATCCGTACTAAACCAGACAGGTTCTTCTGTCGGCGACATCGAACTAAACGATGCGATTTTTGGAATCGTGCCGAACGAAGCTGTCTTATTTGAAGCATTGGTTCAACAGCGTGCGTCATTACGCCAAGGGAACCATAAAGTAAAAACACGCGCGGAAGTCGCTGGTGGTGGACGTAAACCATGGCGCCAAAAAGGAACAGGACGTGCTCGTCAAGGGTCGATTCGTTCACCGCAATGGCGTGGAGGCGGTATCGTATTTGGTCCGAATCCAAGAAGCTATAGTTACAAACTACCGAAAAAAGTTCGTAGATTAGCTCTTCTTTCAGCACTTTCAACGAAAGTACGCGAAGAAGACATGATCGTTCTTGATGGACTTACATTCGATGCACCAAAAACAAAAGAATTCGTTAAAGTACTAGCAGCACTTTCAATCGAGAAAAAAGCATTGATCGTAACTGCAGACTTAGACGAAACAGTAGCATTATCAGCACGTAACATCCCTGGAATCAGTGTTGTTACTGCATCAGGACTTAACGTCCTTGACCTTATCGGCCATAACAAACTTGTTATGACGAAAGCAGCAGTTCAAAAAGTAGAGGAGGTGCTTGGTTAATGGAAGCACGTGATATTTTAAAACGTCCGGTCATTACCGAGCGTTCTTCTGAGCAAATGGAATTCAAAAAATATACTTTCGAAGTTGACACGCGCGCTAACAAAACACATGTGAAGCAAGCTGTCGAAGAAATTTTCGGAGTAAAAGTCGAAAAAGTCAACGTTCAGAACTACAAAGGTAAGTTCAAACGTATGGGTAAACACGCAGGCTATACAAACAAACGCCGTAAAGCGATTGTTACACTAACTGCTGATTCAAAAGACATCGAACTTTTTGAAATCTAATTTAATCACCTAAGCTAGTTAATTATACAAAGGAGGGAACACCAATGGCGATTAAGAAATACAAACCTACCTCCAACGGACGTCGTAACATGACTTCTTCTGACTTTGCTGAAATTACTACAGACAAACCAGAAAAATCATTGCTTGCACCGCTTAAACGGAAAGGCGGCCGTAACAATACAGGTAGGACTACTGTTCGTCACCAAGGTGGAGGCCATAAGCGCCAATACCGTGTCATCGATTTCCAACGCCGGAAAGATGGCATACCTGGACGCGTTGCTACGATCGAATACGATCCGAACCGTTCTGCGAACATCGCTTTAATCAATTATGTAGACGGGGAGAAACGTTATATCCTCGCACCAAAAGGATTGGAAGTTGGCATGACAGTTATGTCAGGTCCAGATGCGGATATTAAAGTAGGTAACACACTTCCACTTGAAAATATTCCAATGGGTTCAACTATCCATAACATCGAATTGAAACCAGGTAAAGGTGGTCAACTTGTACGTTCAGCAGGTACATCTGCTCAGCTACTAGGCCGCGAAGATAAATACGTTATCGTACGTCTTCAATCTGGCGAAGTTCGCATGATCCTTGCAACATGCCGCGCGACAATTGGTCACGTTGGTAATGAGCAACACGAACTTATTAATATCGGTAAAGCAGGACGCTCACGTTGGTTAGGCAAACGCCCAGCGGTTCGTGGTTCTGTTATGAACCCTAACGATCACCCACATGGTGGTGGTGAAGGACGTACTGGTATTGGTATGAAGTCACCAGTTACTCCTTGGGGTAAACCAACTCTTGGTTTCAAAACTCGCAAGAAAAACAACAAATCCGACAAATTTATTGTTCGTCGTCGTAAAAAATAATGTGAGCGCACTGCGGTTCAATGATTGGACCGTAGTACAAACACGGAGGGAGGTTCCGACATGGGCCGCAGCTTGAAAAAAGGACCTTTTGTAGATGATCACCTTATTAAAAAGGTTGAAGAACAAAAGGAATCCCAGAAAAAACAGGTTATTAAAACTTGGTCACGCCGTTCAACTATCTTCCCGTCGTTCATTGGAATGACGATTGCTGTCTACGACGGACGTAAACACGTACCTGTCTATGTGACTGAAGATATGGTAGGTCATAAACTAGGTGAATTCGCACCTACGCGCACATACAAAGGTCATGGCGCTGACGATAAGAAAACAAGACGCTAATTGAGAGGAGGTTAATCTGATGCAACAAGCAAAAGCTATTGCCCGCACAGTCCGTATTGCTCCTCGTAAAGTCCGTTTAGTCGTTGATCTTATCCGGGGCAAAAAAATCGGTGAAGCTGTCGCGATTCTACGCCTGACGCCGAAAGCGGCATCTCCGGTAGTGGAAAAAGTATTAAATTCAGCGATTGCAAATGCTGAACATAACTACGAAATGAATGTCGAAAACCTAATCATCAGCGAAGTATTCGTAGATGAAGGTCCGACAATGAAACGTTTCCGTCCACGTGCACAGGGACGCGCGAGTGCAATCAACAAACGCACAAGCCACATCACTGTAGTGGTATCAGAAAAAAAGGAGGGATAATTCGTGGGTCAAAAAGTACATCCTAACGGTTTACGGGTTGGTATCATCCGTGATTGGGAGTCAAAATGGTATGCTGAAAAAGACTATGCGACTCTACTACACGAAGATTTAAAAATCCGTGCTTATATTGAAAAACGTCTTGTAGAAGCTTCTGTTTCTAAAGTAGAAATCGAACGCGCTGCAAAACGAGTTAACGTTACTATTCACACTGCGAAGCCAGGTATGGTAATCGGTAAAGGTGGTTCCGAGGTAGAAGTACTTCGTAAACAACTTAATGATATCTCAGGCAAGCGTGTTCACATCAACATTATCGAAATCAAGCGTGCAGACCTTGATGCGAAACTAGTCGCAGAATCAATTGCACGTCAACTAGAAAGCCGCGTATCATTCCGTCGTGCACAGAAACAAGCGATTCAACGTACAATTCGCTCTGGCGCTAAAGGAATTAAAACACAAGTATCTGGACGTCTTGGCGGTGCAGACATCGCTCGTGCGGAACATTACAGTGAAGGTACTGTCCCTCTCCATACACTACGTGCAGACATTGATTATGCACACGCAGAAGCAGACACAACTTATGGTAAGCTTGGCGTTAAAGTATGGATTTACCGTGGAGAAGTCCTTCCAGTGAAGAAGAAGAACTCTGAGGAAGGAGGCAACTAATATGTTAATGCCTAAACGCGTTAAATATCGTCGTGTATTCCGTGGTAAAATGCGCGGAACTACAAAAGGCGGAGCAACGGTACAGTTCGGTGAGTTCGGTATCCAAGCTATGGAATCTGCATGGATTACAAACCGTCAAATTGAAGCTGCACGTATTTCGATGACACGTTATATGAAACGTGGCGGTAAAGTTTGGATCAACATCTTCCCGCATAAATCATATACGAAAAAGCCTCTTGAAGTCCGGATGGGTTCCGGTAAAGGTGCTGTAGAAGGCTGGGTAGCAGTTGTTAAACCTGGCAGAGTTATGTTTGAAATCGCAGGTGTGTCAGAAGAAGTTGCACGTGAAGCACTTCGCCTCGCATCTCACAAGCTTCCTATCAAGTGTAAGTTTGTAAAACGTGAAGAAATTGGTGGTGAATCTAATGAAAGCTAATGAAATCCGTGACTTAACAACTGCAGAGATTGAGCAAAAAGTGAAATCACTGAAAGAAGAGCTTTTCAACCTACGCTTCCAGTTAGCGACAGGTCAATTAGAAAACACTGCACGCATCCGTGAAGTACGTAAATCGATTGCGCGCATGAAAACTGTAATACGTCAAAGAGAAATCAGTGCAAATAACTGATGAAGGAGGTTGCAGCCATGACTGAGCGTAACCAGCGCAAAGTGTATACAGGCCGTGTAGTATCCGACAAAATGGATAAAACAGTTACTGTAATGATCGAAACACAAAAGAAGCACGCTTTATACGGTAAACGTGTAAAGTACTCTAAGAAATTCAAGGCCCATGATGAATTGAATGAAGCGAAAATCGGTGATGTTGTTCGTATTATGGAGACTCGTCCATTATCAGCAACAAAACGTTTCCGTGTTCTAGAAATCGTCGAAAAAGCGGTCATCATCTAATAACGTTCGGAGATATAAATCCGGGAGGAGGTAGCCTCAATGATTCAACAGGAAAGTCGCATGAAAGTCGCTGACAACTCAGGCGCTCGTGAAGTACTTACAATTAAAGTTTTAGGCGGTTCAGGCCGTAAAGTAGCAAACATCGGTGATGTAGTCGTGGTTACGGTTAAAAAAGCAACACCAGGTGGCGTTGTTAAAAAAGGTGAAGTTGTAAAAGCTGTTATCGTTCGTACGAAAAGCGGGGTACGTCGTAAAGATGGTTCATACATTACGTTTGATGAAAACGCATGTGTTATCATCCGTGACGATAAGAGCCCACGTGGAACACGTATTTTCGGACCAGTTGCTCGCGAACTCCGCGACAGTAACTTCATGAAAATCATTTCACTAGCTCCAGAAGTTCTTTAATTCACATGACAGTGCCAATCAAGGAGGTGCGACAGAATGCATGTTAAAAAAGGCGATAAAGTTATGGTGATCACAGGTAAAGATAAAGGCAAAACAGGTGTGATCCTAGTTGCTTATCCTAAAAAGGATCGCGTACTTGTGGAAGGTATCAATATTGTTAAAAAACATACGAAACCTAACCAAGAAAATCCTCAAGGTGGAATCATTAGCCTAGAGGCAGCGATTCACGTATCAAACGTCATGGTGATCGATCCTAAGACAGGCGAGCCCACTCGTGTAGGATACAAGATTGAAAATGGCAAAAAAGTTCGTGTTGCTAAAAAATCCGGTGAAAACCTGGATAAATAAGTAACGGATGAAAGGAGGTCCAACAGATGAGCCGTCTAAAGGAAAAGTTTAAAAGTGAAGTCACACCTGCTCTTATGAGCAAGTTTGAATATACGTCAGTTATGCAAGTACCAAAAGTCGACAAAATCGTCATCAACATGGGTGTTGGTGATGCTGTTCAAAACACGAAAGCACTAGACGCAGCAGTAGAAGATCTTACAATCATTGCTGGTCAAAAACCGGTCATCACAAAAGCGAAGAAATCAATCGCGGGATTCCGTCTCCGTGAAGGGATGCCTATCGGAACTAAAGTTACACTACGCGGTGAGCGTATGTATGAGTTCCTTGATAAGCTAATCTCGGTTTCGTTACCTCGTGTACGTGATTTCCGTGGTGTTTCAAAGAAAGCATTCGATGGTCGCGGAAACTATACGCTTGGAGTTAAAGAGCAACTTATTTTCCCTGAAATCGACTACGATAAAGTTTCTAAAATACGCGGTATGGATATCGTCATCGTTACAACTGCAAACTCCGATGAAGAAGCACGTGAGTTATTAACGCAGTTCGGCATGCCGTTCCAAAAGTAAATAAGAGGGAGGCGTAAACGTGGCTAAAAAATCAATGATCGCTAAACAACAACGTACACCTAAGCACCCAGTGCAGGCATACACACGCTGTGAGCGTTGTGGTCGTCCGCATTCTGTATATCGTAAATTCAAGCTTTGCCGTATTTGTTTCCGCGAACTAGCGTACAAAGGACAAATTCCAGGCGTTAAAAAAGCCAGCTGGTAAACCCGGCAATTTGGGAAGGAGGTAAATGGAATGACAATGAGTGATCCGATCGCAGATATGCTTACACGCATCCGTAACGCGAACATGGTTCGTCACGAGAAGCTTGAAGTACCTGCTTCAAATATGAAAAAAGAAATTGCAGAAATCTTGAAACGCGAAGGTTTCGTCCGCGAAGTTGAATTCGTAGAGGATAGCAAACAAGGTATCATCCGCATTTTCCTTAAATATGGTCAAAACAACGAGCGTGTTATCACAGGTCTTAAACGTATTTCAAAACCTGGTCTTCGTGTTTACGCAAAAACAAATGAAGTACCTAAAGTTTTGAATGGTCTTGGCATCGCCCTCGTTTCAACATCACACGGTGTCCTTACTGATAAGGAAGCACGTGCTAAACAAGTAGGCGGAGAAGTAGTCGCTTACGTATGGTAATTTGTAACAAATGAATGGAGGTGCAATTGAATGTCCCGTATTGGCAAAAAGCCGATTGAGGTACCTGCAGACGTAACTGTAACCATCGCTGATGGCAACTTCGTTACTGTTAAAGGACCTAAAGGCGAACTTACAAACACATTTAACTCTGATATTAAAATCGAGCAAGAAGCTAACGTGATCACTTTGGTCCGTCCTTCTGAATCTAAAGAACATCGTTCTATTCACGGAACGACACGTTCATTACTCGATAATATGGTGACAGGCGTTTCAAAAGGTTTTGAAAAAACTCTTGAACTTGTTGGGGTAGGTTACCGTGCATCACTTCAAGGTACAAAACTTGTATTGAACGTAGGTTACTCACATCCGGTTGAATTCACACCGGAAGCAGGAATCGTAGTTGAAGTTCCTGCAAACACAAAAATCATTGTACGCGGTATTAACAAAGAACGCGTTGGTGCTCTAGCATCGAACATCCGACAAGTACGCCCACCAGAGCCGTATAAAGGCAAAGGGATTCGTTATGAAGGCGAAATCGTACGTCGTAAAGAAGGTAAAACAGGTAAATAATGCCGCTTAAGGCATCCCGGAAGGAGTGACCACGATGATCACGAAACAAGATAAAAACGTTACTCGTAAAAAGCGTCATGTACGCGTACGTACGAAAATTAGCGGAACTGCAGCTCGTCCACGTCTAAACGTCTTCCGTTCAAACAAGCATATCTATGCTCAATTGATCGATGATGTAAATGCCGTAACGATTGCAAGTGCTTCTACAATGGATAAAGACTTCGGTTCTGATTCCAAGGCAGACACTGCAGCAGCGGCTAAAGTCGGCGAGTTGATCGCGAAAAAAGCTGTTGAAAAGGACGTCAAGGCGGTAGTTTTCGACCGTGGCGGTTACCTATTTCACGGCCGTGTGAAAGCTCTTGCGGACGCAGCACGTGAAAACGGTCTGGAATTTTAATTAAGAAGGAGGGACACATTTCATGCGTCGTAATGATCAGAAACAAAGTGAATTCGAAGAACGCGTAGTTACGATTAACCGCGTAGCGAAAGTTGTAAAAGGTGGACGTCGTTTCCGCTTTACAGCTCTCGTCGTTGTCGGAGATAAAAATGGTCGTGTAGGTTTCGGTACAGGTAAAGCACAAGAAGTTCCAGATGCAATCCGTAAAGCTATCGAAGATGCGAAGAAGAATTTGATCGTTGTACCAATGGTCAAAGGAACGACTCCACACCAAGTACTTGGACATTTTGGTGCAGGAAAAATTCTTATCAAACCTGCAGCACCTGGTACTGGAGTAATCGCTGGTGGACCTGTCCGTGCGGTACTTGAACTTGCAGGTATCACGGATATTCTTTCCAAATCCCTAGGTTCAAGCACACCAATCAATATGGTTCGTGCAACAATCGAAGGATTGACGAATTTGAAACGCGCTGAAGATGTAGCTAAATTGCGCGGCAAATCCGTAGAAGAACTGTTAGGTTAAGGGGGGAAACACAATGGCGAACAAACTTGAAATCACCCTTACAAAAAGCGTAATCGGTTCAAAGCCAGCACAACGTAAAACTGTTGAAGCGCTTGGACTACGTAAATTGAACCAAACGGTAGAACACCAAGATAATGTTGCAATTCGCGGCATGATCAACAGAGTGGACCACCTGGTTACTGTCAAGGAACAATAATTCCGATTTTTGAATAAGGAGGTGCCAAAGAAATGAAATTACACGATATGAAACCAGCTGAAGGTGCTCGTAAAAAACGTAAACGTGTTGGACGTGGTACAGGTTCTGGTCATGGTAAGACTTCTGGTAGAGGTCATGATGGTCAAAACTCACGTTCGGGCGGTGGCGTACGTCTAGGATTCGAGGGTGGACAGATTCCACTTTTCCAACGTCTTCCTAAGCGTGGATTTACGAACATTAACCGTAAGGAATATGCAATCGTAAACCTTGATACACTTAATCGTTTCGATGCTGGAACGGAAGTAACTCCCGAGCTACTACTCGAATCAGGCATCGTGAGCAAAGCCAAATCAGGAATTAAGATTCTTGGAAACGGAACTCTTGATAAAAAGATCACTGTCAAAGCTCACAAATTCTCTGCTTCTGCTGTTGAAGCGATCGAGAAAGCGGGCGGGCAAACCGAGGTGGTTTAATGTTTCAGACAATCTCCAACTTTATGCGCGTTAGAGATATACGGTCTAAAATCTTTTACACATTACTTGTGCTGATCGTTTATCGACTAGGGACATTCATCCCAGTTCCAAACGTTGACGCAACTGCTTTACAACAATCTGATAATAATCTGATTGGGTTAATGAATGTATTTGGCGGGGGAGCTCTTGCTAACTTCTCTATCTTAACGATGGGGATTATGCCATACATTACAGCATCTATTATCGTGCAATTATTGCAAATGGATGTTGTGCCGAAATTTTCTGAATGGGCGAAACAAGGGGACGTTGGAAGACGTAAACTTGCTCAGTTCACAAGATATTTCACAATAATCCTAGCTTTTATTCAAGCGATTGCCATGTCATTTGGTTTCAACCGGATGTACGACGGTACGCTAATAACTAGCGAAGGTGTTTCGACATATGTGGTCATTGCGATCGTATTGACGGCAGGAACTGCATTTCTTCTATGGCTTGGCGAGCAAATTACGGCAAAAGGTGTTGGAAATGGTATTTCCATCATTATCTTTGCAGGTATTGTTGCAGCGATTCCAAATGCAGTCAACCAACTTTACGCAACTCAGATCCAGGATGCAGGCGACGCGCTATTCATTAGAATTGCGATGATGCTTCTGTTACTCCTAGTGGTCATTGCAATAACTGTTGGGATTATCTACTTCCAAGAAGCACTACGGAAAATTCCAATCCAATATGCGAAGCGTGTCACTGGCCGCGGTCCTTCGACTGCAAGTCAACAGACACATTTACCATTGAAACTTAATGCTGCGGGAGTTATCCCGGTAATCTTTGCGGCAGCATTTTTCATGACGCCACAATCATTGGCTGCTTTCTTTGGAACAAATAGTGTGACGACAACAATTACGACTGTATTCGATTATACGAAACCGGTTGGTATGGTCTTCTACATCGCATTGATTGTTGCATTCACGTACTTCTATGCGTTTATCCAAGTGAATCCAGAAAATATTGCGGATAATCTTAAAAAGCAGGGTGCGTATATCCCGGGCATTCGTCCAGGACAAAACACTCAAAGCTACTTAACGAAAACTTTGTATCGACTGACATTTGTAGGAGCAATTTTCCTTTCAGTTGTATCAGTCATGCCGATATTCTTTATCAATTTTGCAAACCTTCCACAGGCCGCGCAAATTGGAGGAACAAGTCTAATCATCGTCGTTGGGGTTGCCCTTGAAACGATGAAGCAGCTTGAATCACAACTTGTGAAAAGGCATTACAAAGGTTTCATGAAATAAGAGTTACAACTTTTTGTAGCTCGGATGTGAAAATGGGAGGGCAAGACGTATGAATATCGTATTAATGGGTCTGCCAGGTGCTGGTAAAGGTACACAGGCAGACGGAATTGTCGAAAAGTACGAAACCCCTCATATTTCTACAGGCGATATGTTCCGTGCAGCTATTCAAGAAGGTACGGAACTTGGAGTCAAAGCAAAATCGTTCATGGATCAAGGCGCTCTTGTTCCTGATGAAGTAACAATTGGCATTGTGCGTGAACGATTAAGCAAATCCGATTGTGATAATGGTTTTCTACTCGATGGATTCCCGCGTACAGTTCCACAAGCAGAAGCGCTTGATGGTTTACTCGCTGACATGGGACGAAAAATTGATCATGTACTCAATATCCAAGTTGAGAAAGAAGAACTTATCGCAAGGCTAACTGGCCGTCGTATTTGTAAAGTTTGCGGCTCATCTTATCATCTTCAATTCAACCCGCCAAAGGTTGAAGGGAAATGTAATAAAGATGGTGGCGATCTTTACCAACGTGCGGATGACAATCCCGAAACTGTAACAAACCGTCTGGAAGTAAATATGAACCAAACGGCACCGCTATTGGCTTATTATGATGCCAAAGGCGTGTTGGCTAACATTGATGGACAACAGGACATCAGTGACGTTTTCAAAGATCTGGACGCTCTTCTTCAAAAAAGCGGACAGTAAGCTTTTTCAGCCGTAGATATTATTGGTCATTTTTGGGCATAGTAGTAATATGGTATGAAGAGGTAATTCAACGAGCTGCAAAAGCATTTGATGCCCGGTATAGGAACTAGTCGGAGTTCTGCGGGCGTAGGTTCTGAATCCTCATAAGTGCATTTAGCTACAAAAGTAGGTATAATCATTTAGTGGAAAGAACTGTATAGCGCAACTAGGAACTCATCCACGGCAATCTGGACAGTCGTGTCCATTCCGACGCGATTTTCCACAACAAGAGGTCGGGGACTGACTTAAGGGAAACGAAATGTGACAGACGTCTTTCGAACATCACTCATGCAATCCAGACATATGTTGAAGGAAGCTTTAACTTGATTCAGCTAAGTCCACCATTTCAATATGTGTTGGAGTGAATGCCGGCTATAACTATATCAGTGTGAGTTCAAATACGCGCTGATTCAAGTTAAGCCACCGGCGGATGTCATGGATTTTGAGGGGAGTTAAATGCGCAAAGCGCATTTCAAAATCCAGACGCAATTATGCCAAGGCATAATTGATTTGAGACTGATGCCGCTCGATGGTGAGAACCTTTATTGGATATAGAAGGGAGACAGGATTGATGGCGAAAGACGATGTAATTGAAGTTGAAGGAACCGTAGTCGAAACGTTGCCAAACGCGATGTTCAAAGTAGAGCTGGAAAACGGCCATACGATTCTTGCGCATGTATCAGGCAAAATTCGTATGCACTTTATCCGCATCCTGCCTGGCGACAAAGTGACAATGGAACTTTCGCCTTATGATTTAACACGTGGTCGTATCACATACCGTTTTAAATAAACTTTTGCACTCCGGAATATTGAAGGAGGTTGGGTAAGATGAAAGTAAGACCATCTGTAAAACCGATCTGTGAAAAATGTAAAATTATTCGCAGACGTGGCCGAGTAATGGTAATCTGTGAAAATCCGAAACATAAACAAAGACAAGGTTAATTCAGAAGGAGGTGCACAATCTATATGGCACGTATTGCTGGTGTAGACGTTCCGCGCGATAAGCGCGTTGTAATTTCATTGACTTACATTTTCGGAATCGGAAAAACAACTGCTCAGAAAGTATTGGCAGCAGCTGGAGTATCTGAAGAAGCACGCGTACGCGATCTTACTGATGCTGAGCTTGATAAAATCCGTGAGGAAATTGACGGCTTAAAAGTTGAAGGGGACCTTCGTCGTGAAACTTCTCTTAACATCAAACGTTTGATGGAAATTGGTAGCTTCCGTGGTATCCGTCACCGTCGTGGATTACCTGTTCGTGGACAAAACACGAAAAATAACGCACGTACTCGTAAAGGTCCAAAGCGGACAGTTGCGAACAAGAAAAAATAATAGGTAAAGGAGGTATCTTCTTAACATGGCACGTAAACAACAAACTCGTAAACGTCGCGTGAAAAAGAATATCGAATCAGGTATTGCACATATCCGTTCGACGTTTAACAATACAATCGTTACAATTACTGACATGCAAGGTAATGCATTATCTTGGTCAAGTGCTGGTGCACTAGGTTTTAGAGGTTCCCGTAAATCTACCCCGTTTGCTGCACAGATGGCTGCTGAAACAGCTGCAAAAACATCTATGGAGCACGGCTTGAAAACATTGGAAGTTACTGTTAAAGGTCCAGGTGCTGGACGTGAAGCAGCAATTCGTTCACTACAAGCAGCAGGTCTTGAAGTTACTGCAATCAGAGACGTTACACCGGTTCCGCACAACGGATGCCGTCCGCCAAAACGCCGTCGTGTATAATGGCTTGTACTCCATTTGATTGAGAAACACAATTATTGTCAAAAATGAATTGTGCGATTGCAAATTGCCGTCTGTGAAACTCGATTTCAATATGGAACGGCCTATACATTCGACGTTTAAAGGAGGGTAAATAAATGATCGAGATTGAGAAACCGAAGATTGAAACAGTTATGATCAGTGATAATTCCAAGTTTGGTAAGTTTATCATCGAACCACTTGAGCGTGGATATGGTAATACGCTAGGGAATTCCCTGCGCCGCATCCTATTAAGCTCATTGCCTGGAGCCGCTGTTACATCTATCCAAATCGATGGTGTACTTCATGAATTCTCTACAATTGAAGGTGTCGTTGAAGACGTCGCAACAATTATTTTGAACGTGAAGAAACTAGCTCTTAAAGTCTATTCAGATGAAGAGAAAGTGATTGAAATAGATGTGAAAGGTGAAGGTACGATTACGGCTGCTGACATTACACATGATAGTGACGTAGAAGTATTGAATCCTGAACTACCTATCGCAACACTTGGTAAAAACGGACACTTGCGCATGCGTATGTATGCTGTACGTGGTCGAGGTTATGCACCTTCTGATCAGAACAAACGTGAGGATCTTGCGATTGGTGTTATTCCGATTGACTCTATTTACACTCCAGTTTCACGTGTTAACTTCCAAGTGGAAAACACTCGTGTTGGTCAAATGACGAACTTCGATAAGTTGACATTGGATGTTTGGACAGATGGAAGCATTGGTCCGAAAGAAGCTGTTGCGCTTGGAGCAAAAATTCTTACTGAGCACTTAAATATATTTGTCGGCATGACTGACGAAGCACAAACTGCTGAAATCATGGTGGAAAAAGAGGAAGATCAAAAAGAGAAAGTACTTGAGATGACGATTGAGGAACTCGACCTTTCTGTTAGATCTTACAACTGCCTGAAACGCGCAGGCATCAATACTGTTCTTGAACTTGCTAGCAAGTCTGAAGACGAAATGATGAAAGTGCGAAATCTCGGCCGTAAATCACTTGAAGAAGTGAAAGCAAAATTGGACGAGCTTAACCTAGAGTTACGCTTAGAAGATTGAGCCAATTTATAGATTGAGGAGGGAAACTTCTAATGGGATACAGAAAACTTGGACGTACAAGTTCACAACGTAAAGCGATGCTTCGCGACCTAGCGACAGACCTTATCGTACATGAGCGTATTCAAACAACTGAAGCACGCGCGAAAGAATTGCGTTCTGTAGTTGAAAAAATGATTACACTTGGAAAACGTGGAGACTTGCACGCACGTCGTCAAGTTGCACAATTCATCCGTCGTGAACTCGTTTCAGTAACGGACGAAGAAGGCAAGGAGACAGAAATCTTTGCCATCCAAAAACTTTTTGATAATGTGGCTCCACGCTACGCTGAGCGTCAAGGTGGATACACACGTATTATGAAAATGGGACCTCGCCGTGGCGATGGTGCACCTGTAGTCGTAATCGAATTAGTTTAATTTAATTCGGTAGGGGTTCCCCTGCTTAATTGATTTACTTTTAAAGAGGGTATGGCTGTGCGTAAGCCAGACATACCCTTTTTCAATACACTGTAAGGATTTATACGACAACTTTAAAAGCTGAGTGTTATGATCAGCGGGGAGTTTCTCCGACTGGTCTAGCTCTACGCACCTCGTCCGCGATACTGGATTGAGCACCCAGTATTAGTCATAGATATGAGCGCATTTCTTCGGATGAGGTGCGCGCTTTTTTTTATTCAAAAATAAGTTTTGACATGATAGAAGGGGATTCCTTAGCGTATTGCAAGGAATCCTTCGTATTATACATATAGCTGGAGGTGTTAGGTGTGATGAAGGAAATCCTGTCCATTGATCATGTGAGCTTTTCTTATCCAACTGAGGATGAGGAAGTGAAGAAGGCCATTGATGACGTGTCATTCACGGTGCAGGATGGTGAATGGATTGCGATTGTCGGTCATAATGGTTCTGGCAAATCGACCCTTGCAAAATTGATGATTGGACTACTGTTCCCGGACGAGGGAAATGTCAATGTGTTTGTCGAGAAGCTGACGGAAGAAAATATCTGGGATATTCGATCTCAAATGGGCATTGTTTTTCAAAATCCAGATAATCAGTTTGTTGGTTCGACAGTCCAAGATGATGTGGCGTTTGCTTTAGAGAATAATGGTGTTTCTTTCGAGGAAATGACAATTCGGGTCCACGATTCACTTGCGCAAGTGAAGATGAGTGATTTTCTTAATCATGAGCCGCACCATTTATCTGGCGGACAAAAACAACGCGTTGCGATTGCGGGCGCATTGGCACTTGAACCTCGTCTACTAATCATGGATGAGGCGACTTCTATGCTAGACCCGCAAGGTCGTGACGAAGTCATTCGCATTGTTGAGGAACTCAAGCGGAAGACAGGTCTGACTGTTATTTCAATCACACATGATTTGGAAGAAGCGTTACTGGCAGATCGTATTATCGTTATGAATAAAGGGAAAGTGTTAACCGTTGGAACGCCCGAGCAAATTTTCGCTCGAGGGGATGAATTAGAAGCGATTGGATTGGATTTACCGTTTGCGTTAAAGGTATCTAATTTACTTAGACAGTTTGGATTAGAGCTTGATGGTGAACATATGACAGAAGAAGAGTTGGTGAATGAATTATGGACATCTCACTTCAGCAAGTAGGCTATTTATATGGAAAAGATACGCCTTTTGAGAAGAGGGCATTGCAAGGTGTAGACGCCACAATCCGTTCCGGCTCTTATTCGGCAATCATTGGGCATACGGGTTCTGGCAAATCGACGTTACTGATGCATTTGAATGGTTTATTGAAACCGTCAGAAGGGGTTGTTCAAATTGGTAAGACAACCATTTCTGCGGGTACGAAGGCAAAGGGTTTGAAGGATGTTCGCAGGCATGTGGGAATCGTCTTTCAATTTCCGGAGCATCAGCTGTTTGAAGAAACGGTTGAAAAGGATATTATGTTCGGACCGATGAATTTTGGTGTGCCTGAGGAAGAGGCAAGGAAGCGAGCGCATGAATTGATTGCGCTCCTTGGATTGCCACCTGAAGTTGCACAGAAGTCGCCATTCGATTTATCGGGTGGGCAAATGCGCCGGGTTGCCATTGCAGGTGTGTTGGCGTTTAGACCGTCCATACTGGTATTAGACGAGCCAACAGCTGGACTTGATCCAAGAGGTCGACAAGAAATTATGGAGCTGTTCCATCGGCTGCATGTCGAAGAACAGCTAACGATGATCCTTGTGACACATAGTATGGAGGATGCCTCGCGTTATGCAGATAATATTATTGTCATGCATGATGGCCGCTCTGTGCTATCAGGGACGCCACAGGAAGTGTTCGGGGATGAAGAGAAATTAAAATCCTTCAGACTGGGCTTACCGCGGTCTGTGAAGTTCCAGCGTGATATTGAGAAGATGATAGGTCGTCCTTTGCAAACATTAGCTTTAACAGAGGAACAGCTTGCCGAGGCCATTGTCCAAGCGACGAAGGAAGAAGGTGACCGAGAATGTTAGAAAAAATGATTTTCGGACGCTTCATACCTGGGACGTCATTTGTGCATAAGCTGGATCCACGCTCGAAGCTCTTATTCGTTTTTTTATTCATCATTACAGTGTTTTTGGCAAATAATGCGTTGACGTATGGACTATTACTAGGGTTTACGTTACTGGTTATTTTTAGTTCACGGATTCGTTTATACTTTTTAATGAATGGCTTAAAGCCGATTTTATTCTTAATTATTTTCACGTTTCTCATGCATATCTTTTTCACAAAAGAGGGTGCATTGTTGCTGGATTGGAAATTCATTAAAATTTATGAGGAAGGATTGAGACAAGCTATTTTCATCTCGATTCGTTTCCTTGTGCTTGTGTTAATGACGTCCGTACTGACGTTAACAACCTCGCCTATTTCAATTACGGATGGACTAGAGGATTTATTAGGTCCATTTAAACGTTTTAAATTGCCCGTGCATGAGTTGGCGCTGATGATGTCGATTTCCTTACGATTCATCCCAACGTTGATGGATGAGACAGATAAGATTTTGAAAGCGCAGTTGGCTAGAGGCTCGGATATTAGTACAGGCTCTATTAAGCAGCGTATCCGTGCAGTCATTCCGTTGCTTGTTCCTTTATTCGTCAGCGCCTTTAAACGTGCTGAGGATCTTGCGGTTGCGATGGAGGTTCGTGGCTATCGTGGGGGCGAGGGAAGAACGCGCTATCGGCAGTTGAGGTGGCATTGGCGCGATACGTTGGTCATGGTGTTATTTGTTATTCTCGTAGTAGTGCTTGTGCTTGCGAGAGGGTAGGAGGTAGTTGCATATGACACGTGTGAAAGCAGTTGTTTCTTATGATGGGACAAACTTTGCAGGGTATCAGTCCCAACCGGGTATGCGGACGGTGCAATCGGAAATCGATAAGGCATTGGTGAAGATTCATAAAACGATGCCTGTGCATTCGGTGGCAAGTGGACGAACGGATGCGGGTGTTCATGCAAATGGACAAGTCATTCATTTTGATACAGCGCTTGGGCTCCCTCTGGATCGCTGGCAGCGGGCATTGAATGTTTTATTACCTACGGACATAAGAATTATGGGCGTTGAATATGTCGATGAGGATTTTCATGCGCGTTATTCAGCAAAGGGTAAGACGTATAGCTATCGCTGGTCATATAGTGAGGTGCACAGCCCTTTTGACCGTAATTTTTCGGTTCATCTTGGCGATTTACGACCTGATGTGGCACGTATGCAGGAGGCGGCACTTCATTTAATTGGCAAGCATGATTTTACAAGTTATTGCTCATCCAAAACCGCAACGTCCAATAAAGTACGTACAGTCAGGCAACTGACCCTTGAAAAGCAAGGGGAGTATCTGATCATGACGATTGAGGGCGATGGATTCTTGTACAACATGGTCCGTACCATCGCGGGAATGCTTTTGGCAGTTGGCAGAGGGTGGAATAGTCCAGATGATGTCAAGCGGATTTTGGAATTACGCGATCGTAATGAAGCAAGCAAAACCGCACCGGCACACGGTTTGTACTTAGAAAGTGTAACCTACGGGGACTGAGGCAACTTTTCCTGGTGTTTTTAAGAAAGGTGCTTGACTTATTGTGGCATTCGATGTAAGATGAGTAATGGTATTTCAATAACCCCACAAAAAAGCCCCGGAAGGTTAATTGTGTTTAGGGATAGAGAAAACGGAACAATTGAATTGATATTCATTTAGGAGGATAAAAACATGCGTACAACATTCATGGCTAAAGGTCACGAAGTAGAGCGTAAATGGCTCGTTGTCGACGCTGAAGGACAGACGCTTGGTCGTCTTGCTTCTGAAGTTGCATCACTTTTGCGCGGCAAGCATAAACCTACGTTCACACCACACGTTGATACAGGTGATCACGTTATCATTATCAATGCAGAGAAAATTGAACTTACAGGTAACAAATTGAAAGACAAATTGTATCACCGTCACTCAGGTTACACTGGTAGCCTTAAATCACGTACAGCGCTAGAAATGCGCACGAACTACCCAACAAAAATGCTTGAATTGGCTATCAAAGGAATGCTTCCAAAAGGTCCTTTAGGTCGTCAAACATTCAAGAAATTGAACGTATATGCTGGAGCGGAACATCCGCACGCAGCACAAAAACCGGAAGCATACGAGCTTCGCGGATAATTAAGAGGAGGAAACACCTTTGGCACAAGTACAATATCTCGGCACTGGCCGTCGTAAAAGTTCAGTAGCTCGTGTTCGTTTGGTTCCTGGAGATGGTAAAATTATCATCAACAACCGCGACGCAGAAGACTACGTACCATTTGAAACACTTCGTGAAATCATTAAGCAACCATTAGTAGCAACAGAAACTCTTGGAAGCTACGATATCCTTGTAAACGTCCACGGTGGCGGATACACAGGACAAGCAGGCGCAATCCGTCACGGCGTTGCACGTGCACTTCTAAACGTAGATCCTGATTTCCGTCCAACGTTGAAATCAGCAGGACTACTTACGCGTGATGCAAGAATGAAAGAGCGTAAAAAACCAGGTCTTAAAGGCGCACGTCGTGCACCACAGTTCTCAAAACGTTAATATTTCAAATCAAAGCCCTTTTCCATTCGTGGAGGAGGGCTTTTTTATGTCGTATTCATCATATAGGGATTTCCCTATTAGTTGGATAATTTCTTGACCTGTAATATGCACTTACTTATAATTAGTTATATCCAGTTATAACTAATTATATATAGTGTTTCGGCAGGGGGATTTTTATTGAAAAATAGAGTATGGCTTTTGGTAATTAGTTGTTTGTTACTTTTCTCTGCAGGTTGTTCTGCTGAGAGTGCGGATAAGTCGGCTGAACCGGTTGAAATAATGGTATCAGCCGCTGCTAGTTTAACGGATGCTTTAACGGACATGAAAACTAGCTTTGAACAGCAACATGAAAATATTATAGTCACTTTTAACTTTGGTAGCTCTGGAAAGTTAGTGCAGCAAATTGAGCAAGGTGCTCCATCGGATTTGTTCTTATCTGCGAGTTCAAAAGATATGAATACATTGGATGAAGGGGCGTTGTTAGTAGAGGAAACCCGCATTAATTTTGCGACAAATGAATTGGTGTTAATTACAAATAAAGACGAATCATTCACTGTGGATTCGTTTGAAGATATTGATCCGTCAACGATTGCTCATTTTGCTATTGGTGAGCCTGAAAGTGTGCCAGTTGGGCGTTATACAAAAGAGGTGTTAGAGAATATTGGTTCATGGGAGTCGTTGCAGGATAAGATGGTGTTAGGCTCGGACGTACGCCAAGTATTAACGCATGTGGCAATGGGCAATGCAGATTTAGGCGTGGTTTATTCAAGTGATGCGAAAATTTCGGACAAGGTAAAAGTGTTGGCTACAGCTAGTGCTGAATGGCATGGACCGATTGTCTACCCTGGAGCGGTTGTTTCAGAAACTAAACATCCGGAAGAGGCTAAGGCTTTTTTGGCATACTTAACGGGTGACGAAGGAAAAGAAATTTTGAAGAAATACGGTTTTAAGTAAGTAGGGGGAATACTTGTGACTATGACTGACAACACGCCATTGATGTTATCGTTAAAAATAGCGGGGATCTCCACTGTTATTGTGTTCATAACGGGTGTGTTTTTTGCGCATGTATTGTCTAGGAAACAGTTTTTTGGGAAAAGCATTGTCGAATCATTGTTTCTATTACCGCTAGTGCTACCGCCGACGGTTGTTGGTTTTGGGTTGCTCATTCTGTTTGGTAAAAAAGGATGGATCGGTAGTTGGCTAATCGAGTGGTTTGATGTCCAGATTGTGTTTACGTGGATTGGCGCGGTCATTGCTTCGGTTGTTGTTTCTTTCCCGTTGATGTATCAAAGTGCTAGCGCGGCGTTTGATAGTTTGGATAGTCGGATGGAAAATGCGGCACGGACGATGGGAGCCTCGGAGTGGAAGGTATTTAGAACGATTACCTTTCCGCTCGCCTGGCCAGGATTGCTTGCGGGCTTGGTGCTGTCTTTCGCACGTGGGCTTGGTGAATTTGGTGCGACATTGATGTTGGCGGGCTATATTCCTGGTAAGACGGATACGATTCCGATGGCGATTTACTTTGCAGTTGAATCGGGCCAAATGGAAAAGGCTACTTTTTGGGTAGTCATTATCGTGGCACTCGGTTTTAGTACAATTATGTGGTTGAATTGGTGGAGTAGGCGCAATATGCAACGGTATAAAAATGGACATACGTAAGAAGGTGATTAGATGTTAGACGTGCGAATTAAAAAAGCGTTGGCGCACTTTTTGGTGGATGTCCATTTGAAGGTGGAGAACGAAATTGTCGTTCTAGTTGGTCCTTCGGGGGCAGGGAAAACGACGATTTTAAATGTCATTGCCGGACTTGATCAACCAGATGAGGGTTTGGTTACGTTAAATGAGCAAGTGTACTTTCAAGGGAAAGGTCAATCACTGCCGCCGCAGAAAAGAAATGTCGGTTATCTATTCCAAGACTATGCACTATTTCCGCATATGACGGTGGAAAAGAATATTAGCTATGGCGTTAAAAATAAAATAGCACTGTCGCGCAGTGACCAGCTGATTAGCGTACTGGGCATCGGGCATTTGATTAAAAAATATCCCCACCAGATTTCCGGCGGGGAAAAGCAACGCGTTGCGTTGGCACGTGCATTGGCGACGGAGCCCTCTGTTTTATTATTGGACGAGCCATTGTCTGCCTTGGATCGAGAAACACGTCTTGAGTGCCAGGACGAACTACTGAGACTCCATGAAATGTGGAAAATTCCATTCATTATTGTGACGCATGATATGGATGAGGCTGAAAAGTTAGGTGATCGCATTCTATTCCTTGAACAAGGGGTCATTAAGGAGTCTCGTACATAATTTCCCCTGTTCGTGATAGATCATAGCCTCCAATGGCTGCGAGCTCATTTTTGAAGGACTCTGATTGCACAATACTTTGCAATAGCTCGATGAATTCGGTATTTTGTGCTGCCTTCATGATGACTAAGTCATAATGCTCTTGAATAATGGGGATAAAGTCGACGTCGACGAGGCGGGCGGCTTTTTCAATGCCTACGCCTACATCGGCTTGTCCACTAACTACCTTACTTGCGACTCCAATATGGCTCGATTCCTCTGCGTAATAGCCCTGAACGTCATGAGGGGAAATGCCAGCCAATCGTAATTGTTCATCAATCAATACTCTTGTGCCTGACCCTTTTTCTCGGTTTACCATTGTGATTCCTGAGGTTATAAAGTCCGCCCAGGTTTGAATGTTATGGGGATTGCCTTTTTTAACATAAAATCCTTCCCAACGTGACAGAAGATTGATGACGATATAGGAATGCCCGACTAACATTCTGCGGATATAGGGGAGGTTATAGGAACCAGTATCCCCGTCGTATAAGTGCGTGCTTACAACGTCTGCTTTCCCTTGGTACATGGCGACTAAGCTATTCAAGCTACCTGTATAGGAACGTAGCGGGCGGATGGTTGTTGAGCTTTTCTCGATATAGTTGGCTAGAATATCTAAGCTAATATCCTGCCCGCTAATGATGACTTGTCGAAGTGAACTGGACAATGATTCGGGGCTTTCAATCAGTGGCGACGCTAGATTCATGGTCGAGTGTCCACTTTTCATTTGTTCTTTATAAGCGTTGAGATCGTGGGCATCAACACGTATTTGTCGCCCGACACGGTAGGAAGGCAACAGCCCTTTTTTGATTAAATCATAAACGGTTAATTTCGATACTTTTAAAATATGGGCAATTTCTTCAGTTGTATAGGAAATAGATTCAGTCATGCAAGTGTCGGCCTCCTTGGAAGAGTCTTGTCTCATAAGTATAGCAAAGCGTATAGGTATCGCCTAATTGGGTTTCGTTTTGTCGTAGAAAAGGGATAGCTATGGTAAAGTGAAGGGTAAGAAAAAGTTTGGAGGCGTTAAATGATGAAAGAAATTACGACGACTGAGTTACAGCAATTACTAGAGCAAGGGCAGGAACTGAATTTAGTGGATGTGCGCGAGGCGGATGAAGTGGCGCAAGGGATAATTCCAGGAGCGGTCCATATTCCTTTAGGAGAAGTAGTAGAGCGTCTGGATGAGCTGGACAAAGCAAAGCCTTATATTCTAATTTGCCGTTCTGGTGGACGTAGTGGGCGTGCTTCAGAATTTCTGGATGCGGAAGGCTATGACGTTACAAATATGGTCGGCGGTATGCTGGAATGGGCAGGCGCGACTGAATAATAGACCATTTTAAGGACCTTTCGAGGTTCTTTTTTTGATTCGAAAATAGGACATATCTTTCACGGACACTGCGTATAGTGAAGGAAAAAGGCGGTGTCCATATGAAACGATGGGTTATCATTGGTTTACTGTTTGTTTGTTCGTTAGGAGTCGTCCTCTATGGTGTCAAGGCATCGGATCGTAACTTTTTCATGCCGGAGGAGCTGGGCGGTGTGAAAATTGTTGTGGACCCAGGCCATGGAGGGTTGGATGGTGGGGCTTCAGCGGGCGATGTAGTGGAGCGCGATATTACATTGAGCATTGCGCATGAATTGAAAAAGAAACTTGAAAAGAAGGGGGCGACAGTGGTGATGACTCGGCTAAAAGGTGGCGACGCATTAGCCGAACATGCACCTGAGGAAAAGTTTAACACGACACGTCAACGGAAGATGGCTGATTTAAAGCTGAGGGAAAGCATCGCAATCGATGAAAATCCTGATATGTTCATCAGTGTGCACGTCAATGCCATTCCACAGGAGAAGTGGCGTGGATCGCAGGTGTTTTATCATCCTGAAGGTAATCCAGGGGGCGAAATGCTGGCGAAGTCGATACAGGACTCTTTTCGTGGCAATTTAAAAAATACAGAACGTGAAGCGATGGCAATTAAGGGAGTTTATTTGCTAAAGAAAGTCCCGATGCCTTCTGTGCTTGTCGAAACAGGCTTCCTATCTAATCCGGAGGAAAGAAGCTTATTGACAGACCCCGCCTATCAAAATAAAGTTGCAGACGCTATTTTACAGGGGATTATTGACTTTCATCAAATGGAAGAAAAATGAGCATTTACTAACTTTAACGGCAAGTTATTATGGTATACTTGGAGGCGAATGAATATACCTCCAAGGAGTGTCGGAATTGATCAATGAGCAAACAGTACGTGAATTGTTAGGCCAGTTGAAGGATCCGTTTTTACATAAAACGCTTGAAGAGACGCAGGGAATTACTGAAGTTTCCATCAAGCCAGAAAAGAATCATGTGAGTGTCAAAGTAGCGATTGCAAAAATAAATACAGCAGAGCAAATGCCACTGCAGATGAAGGTTGTTGAGCTATTGAAGGGTGCTGGAGCAGGTTCTGTCGGTATCCGTTTTGAGGAATTGCCAAGAGAAGTGTTGGAGCAATTCCGTGGGACGGCAACGGATGCAGAGGCACAGGATCTTTTATCTCCGCTAAGCAGTGTTGATTTTATATCGATCGCGTCTGGTAAAGGCGGCGTGGGTAAATCGACAGTGTCAGTAAACCTAGCAGTGGCGCTTGCGCGTCTTGGTAAAAGGGTTGGACTTATCGACGCAGATATATACGGATTCAGTGTACCGGATATGATGGGGGTAACGGAATTACCAGTCATTCGTGGCGACCGGATTATTCCTGTTGAACGTCTAGGCGTTAAAGTGATTTCAATGGGCTTTTTCGTCGAAGATAACGCGCCAGTTGTTTGGCGTGGCCCGATGCTCGGTAAAGCACTTGACCAATTTTTCCGCGATGTGGAGTGGGGCGATTTAGACTATCTATTACTCGACCTTCCACCTGGTACGGGGGACGTTGCGCTTGATATCCATCAAATGATCCCGATGTCGAAAGAGATTGTAGTGACGACTCCACATCCAACGGCTGCATTTGTTGCGGCGCGTGCAGGTGCGATGGCACTTCAAACGGATCACGAACTTCTAGGAGTTATTGAAAACATGTCTTGGTTCGAATCGAAAACGACTGGAGAGCGCGAGTTTGTCTTCGGTCAGGGTGGCGGCGTAAAGCTAGCAGAAGAACTACGTACGGAGCTACTCGGCCAGATTCCACTTGGACAACCGGACTGGAATGATGAGGATTTTGCTCCATCTGTCTATGCGGGAGACCATCCGATTGGACAAATTTACACAGGCATTGCAGAAAATGTTATTAGCAAAACAACAAAATCATAAGCTGAAGAAGCGGAGGGGCTACTTGCCCCCTCCGCTTCCTTTACTTCCGCCACTTCCACCCGAAGATTGATCCCCTCCTTGCCCACTACCTCCGGCTCCTCCCTCGCCACCTTCCGCTGGTTTTACCTCGCCAGCTTTTAAAATAAGTTCCTGCCATTTTGTTTGTAAAAGTGGACTATTGATTGTTTCTCCGACAACCTTCTCCAAATGTTTTTTCATATTTCCAGACTGCATAACCGTCTCCAGTTGCTTTTGCATATCGGGCTGGCCGAAAAACTCCTCAAGTTCTTTCTGGAAAGAAGAATCATCCATCAGTAGCTTCATAATTTCTTGCTGTTGTTCTTTCATGCTTTTTGCGATGGTTTCCGTGAACTTGGGATCTTCAAATGTTTTTTTCCAAAACTCTTCTCCTTTCTTCGATAATAATGTGTCTTCGATGGATTTTTTGACCTCGGGCTGATCCAAGATAAGAAGTTCTTTGAATTCAGGGTCTGCAAGCATTTGCTTGATGGCTTTTTTGCCATCCTCCGTTTGCAAGGTATCTGTCATCATTTTTTTCATTTCGTCGTATGAGGGACCGGATTGTTGTCCCGCGCATCCGGTTAAAAGCAAGAGTAGCAACAATAAATGAAAACACTTTTTTTTCATGGAAATCCTTTTCCCTTCAACAAGCATTTTCATTTATTGTTCACAAAATGACGGGGAATATGCATCGAATGTGTAAGTAAATAGATTTTTTGTCGAAACGTTGTTACACTAGTAAAAGCACTAAACAAACGGAGGATTATTGTTGTGACCATACGAAATTGGATAAAATTCTTTTTTAATGCATTACTAATCGGTGGAATTGTGACAGCGGTCATGGGATTGATTGTTCGCTGGGAATTCTTTTCGCAATATTTAACAGATGGCGAGTACTGGCAATTTACCGGCGCTCTTCTGTGGATGGTGTTTCTTGGGTTTACGATGAGCGTTGTTGCTCAAATGGGCTTTTTTGCTTATTTAACAATTCACCAATTCGGTGTCAATATGTTTAAAACATTGACGCTATGGAATTGGGTTCAGTTATTGATCATCGCAGTCGTTTTGTTTGACCTAATCTTTTTCCGCTTCCGTTTAACTTCTGATGATACAGGACGGACGTTGTTGTATATTGGTTTGTTGGCATCGCTAATCGGCGTGTCTGCAATTACTGCGTATTTCAAGGCGAGATGGACGAAAAAGCATACGCTCATTTCGGCGTTGTTTTTCATGATTGTCGTAACAACACTTGAATGGTTACCAGCATTGATGGTACGTTCAGGCAATATCGATACGTGGGTGACAATTTTACTATTCCCATTATTAGCGGTGAATGCTTATCAGTTACTGATGCTACCGAAGTACAATAGGCAGTCAGATGAGGATAAGATTAAGCTCGAAGAACGTAGAAAAGCACGGAAAACAGCGAAAGCGAAATAACAAACAGCGCAGTCCTTTTGGCAACTGCGCTTTTTTTATTTTCACACAGTAAATTAAATGAGGATGAAGCCTTGTGAGTAATTAATTAGTTCGGTATTTTTTTTGTTTTCACAGTCGTTTTGAATAACATATCTTCAATAGTTGAAAATGTCCGCCCTTTATACACTTTTTTCAGTTCGGTCAGTACGATATGATCATCGCGGTGATGGGGAACGGATATAATTTCACCTTCTACGATGGGTGGGGAATCACCACCATGCCAGACGATGGAAGAGCCGAGTGCATTGATTTCCGCTTCCAAAAGCTGTGTGTGAAGGGATTGAGGGAAAACTTCGTCGACTGTGCGGAACCAAAGTGGCCTCACCTCGAAAAGAGTTTCAAATTGCTCGAGCTGTGTGAGAAATAGTGAATTGTCTTGCTCGTAAGCATCGCCCTGATGACCAAGAAGTCCAACAGGGATATTTTTTTCACGGATGAGTCGCACGGTGCTTGGGAATCGTTCAGCCCAATCTATATCGACAAATAAAAGTGGATATGGCTTGGCTAATTGTTGAACCCACTGTTCGACTTCAACATCGCCGAATGAAATATTGACGGTCAAGACGGATCCGCTTGTCCCCCGCGTGATAACGGCAGGCTCGTCTGTCAGGCGAAAAACGCTCGTCAATGATGCCTGCTCAGGCAATGGGGGAAGAAATAAGGATAGTCCAAGGCAAGCGATGAAAACTAAAAAATATTTGCTACGCATATATTGTCCCCCTTGTGCACAATCTACTGTACGTTATGAAACAGATTTGACTAATATGCAAAAGATATGGTACTATGTAAAAGTTGCTGTCACGAATAAAGTTTTTTAAGAAAAACCTTGAAAAAGAATTTATTCTTGTTATAATAAAATTTGTCATGAATGACATAGATACAATTAATAGT